>CAYWRA010000173.1:0-1515 GCA_964460305.1 uncultured bacterium | reverse complement strand
CATCGAGAGGAGCGTCTCCGCCGAGATGAAGAAGATGGGGATGCGCTGCTTCTTCCAGGCGGACGATATTTATTGCAAGCCGCCGCGCCTGCTCGCCGTCACCACGAACCGGAATCTGATCGAGGAAGGGCTCCGCGGGGAGTTCCTAGCCGGCGCCGAGAAACCCTTCCCCTACCGGGGGAAGGCGGCTGCCGCGCTTGCGGGTCTTAAGCTTGAAACCGTCGGGCGCATCACCTTTGGCTTGCGTTTGAGTTCGGATGGCGAGGACCTCCTCCACATGCTCAAACAGATGGGTTTTATGGTCGCGCTTATTGTGGACGGATTCGATCTCTTTCTCAATCCGCTCCTTGAATGTCCCTACGTGAATGCAATCTACGCCAATAGGCTCCTCACGGAGAAAGCTAAACTTACGGGGGAACTGGACCGCTTGCCGGGCAACGAGGCCGGAAGAAAATCTCTCGTCCTGGAGGCGGCGCGTGACTTGAAAATCAGGGATTCCGACAGGGTCATGGTCGGCGACGGCCCGGCGGCTGACGTGAAGCTGCGCGACTGCGGGATCCGTCTGGTCCTCCCCAAGGACAATATCGAAGCTCTTATCTCCAAGAAAGTCATCACGCCTGCGCAGGTCCCGGCAATCCTTGGCGCCTTCGGCCCCCTCTGAGAGTTGACCGACATAGAAAAATCCAAAATCCCAAACCCCAAATCCCAAAGAGCGAAGCGGAGAAACGGAGAGAGGACGAAAAATCGAGTCAGCGAATGGGAGAAACGGTGCAGGGGCGATTTTGAAGCTTCAGAGTTGCCCCCGAAGGGGTCCCTTCGGGACGATTCGCCCATTCTCCGGTTCACCGGTTCGTATAAATGCTCCCCCCAAAGGGCCCTCTTGGGGATGTGTACATCCGCAGTTCCTGGAGTAATAAACTCAATCCCTCCCCGTAAATTCCAAATATGCCTTTCATTCGCGCCTCACCCATCCGTATGCGGGATGAAGAGCGAGGCGATGAATTCGTTCATGTAGCCTGGGTGGGTGCTTAAATCGAGATAGGTGATCCGGTCGGCGAGGGCGTCGATCTCGGCCCCTTTCTCTTCCGACAGCAGTATCAGGTTCGCGCCCCAGAGAGAGCCGTTCCCAATGTAGTCGAACCTTTCGAGCGGAACCTTTGGCAGCATGCCGATGGCGACTGCGTTCGATGCGTTGATTGCTTCTCCAAGCCGCCCAGCTATCACAACCCTCCCGATTGAAGATGCATTGAGCTCGACGTTCTTCAGCATCGTGAGGATCGCCGCCTGTATGGCGGCCTTCGTGCGTAGGAGCTTTTTGAAATCGACGCCGCTCATGTAGATTTCTTTCGACGCGCCGCTCTCTCCCGCCTTTCTTACGATGTAGGCGGGATGTCCCTCGCGTTCCGCGAGCCTTGGGCCGCCACGCTCTTTATTCAGGGTGCAATTCCTATCGAGGATGCCGTGCCTGAATAGCTCGGCCATCAGGTCGATCATCCCCGAGCCGCAGAGGCCGCG
>CAYWRA010000172.1:0-2099 GCA_964460305.1 uncultured bacterium | reverse complement strand
GGCCACCGAGCCCGTCTCTGCCGCCGGGGAGGCCGCGCGAAAGCTTCCCTTCCCATTCACCTTGCCCGCCCTTACGCAAAACTCCGCATGCCGAACCCCGACTCTGGACGAAACCATCAAACGACTCCAGGCCTTCGAGAAAGCCGGGGCGGACGTCCTGTTCGCGCCGGGCCTGCCGGATATTGATTCCGTACGCGCGGTTTGCTCCGCCGTGTCGAAACCGGTCAACTTCATGGCCGGCATGCGGGGCAGGTCCTTCAACATCGCCGAGCTCGAAGCCGTGGGTGTCCGACGGATCAGCCTAGCCACATCGCTGTATCGTGCGGCCATGAACGGTCTGCTCGACGCCATACGGGAGATCAGGGAGTACGGGACCTTCGGTTATCTGGACCGCATCGGAACAATGCCGGAATTGTTGGGCATCATGCGGGGTGAAGGATGAAGCTAGCCGCCTGCGTAAAATCCCAAACCCCAAATCCCAATGTTAGCGGTAAAAAGATATTCTTTTAGCACCTGATTTACCTAAATTATACTGACTATCAGAGAAAATCAGAGCAATCCCCAAAACGGCAACGACGGTCTCTTGTGACTGGTTGTGAGTAACCAGAAACTGTAGTGCCCCCTCACCCTGACCCTCTCAAGGGGGTGATGGGATGGAGGGAGGCTACCTCTCTTTCTCTTCTACTCTTTGTGAAAAAATCCGCGTTCATCCCCCAACGGGGTTCCTTTCCCGAAGGGATCCCTTCGGGACGGGACGCGGCAAAAATCCGTGTTTATCCGTGGTGAAAATTACTATTCCAGCGACTTACGCCACTCCTCTTCAAGCCCCGCCATGTCGCGCGAGATTGTCTTGTTCAGGGCCTTGTCGCTGTCGTCCCCGGAGTCGACGTTGTCGAGGATCCTCCTGAGATTATAGACGCCGAAATGGTCGGCGATAAACTTCACGGCCGCCAGCGCTTCGCAGTACGCCAGGCCGATCCGCTCCGACGAAACGTTTTTCAACGCCGCCGACAAATCCTTTAGCGGGATAAGGGTCCCCTTCTGGAGCGCCTCCTTGATCTGGGCCTCCTTGTTCTTGTCCCAGGTCTCCGCTTCGTACTCCGCAACACCCTCATTGATCCAGAGCGGGCAGCGGCTGTGCGTCAGGAAATGCACCGCGGCATGGGCATACTCGTGTATTAGCACGCGCCTAAGCAGGTCCTTGTCCCTGTCGGTGTCGAGCCCCCCAACGGGCACCCTGATCTTCCCGTCATACACACCGCCGACGTTCTTCGGCTTGTCGAGAAGATCGCGGAACTGCCCTCCGGAATAGATGACCACCGCAATTTTCTCGCGGGGATAAAAATTCAGATCCGACCCGACCTTCCCTCTCGCCTCTTCAAGGGCGTCGATCACCGCGCGCCCGACGCGATAGTCCTTACGGCCGTCAAAACTCACCGTGAAGTTGACCTGGCTGTCCACGTCGAACTCCTTCTCCACGGAATATTCGCGTTCGATCTTCTGGAGCACTGATTGGACCTCCGCGTCGGAGGGGCTGAGCCTGGCCGCTTCTTTAAGCTCTTTGAGAGCTTCCGGCATCTGCCCCTTCCAGTACAGGATGAGGCCGCACATCTTGTGCGCAAGGGCGTTATCGGGATCGCTCCCCAGGGCGCCCCTGAACTCATCCAGCGCCTCCTCGCGGCGATTGTCCTTATAGAGCGCGATCCCGAGGTTGCATCTCAACACGGCGCTATCCGGCTTCAGGCTCGCCGCGGTCTCCAGGAGAGAAGCAGCCTCGTTGTATCTTTCGTTGCGTATGTGGATGTTGGCGACGTCGTTATATGCCGCGGCCAGATTGTTTTTTAGCGTCTCGTCCCGGGCGCCGACGCTGATAGCCTGATCGAGCCAGCGCACGGCGTCCTGAAGCTCGCCGCGGCCGATAAGCTCCTCGGCCTGCCTCAGGTACGCGCTTTCGAGATTCACGGCGATGGTGTCGCTCTTCGGGTCTGCGCGGCGGGCCGCCTCAAGCTTGGCGACAGCTTTTGTAAGTTCCCCCTTGTTGATAGAGGCGAAGAGCATCGCGACCCGATAGAAGGTGCTGCGGACTCCCGCAAAGAACG
>CAYWRA010000171.1:0-2261 GCA_964460305.1 uncultured bacterium | reverse complement strand
ACGCCCGGTGGTGTGGGAGGACGGCGGGAGTAATCCCGCCTCCTACCCGATGCGCACGGCGGACGGGAGCCGCTGCGGATAACGTGCCCGGAGCGCCGGGAATGGACTGCCGTTTCCCCCATGGGGGTACATAATGCATGGCATCCTTGAAGACATCGGCATTGTAATCATCGCCGCCACGCTCGTAGGAATCGTGGTACACAGGTTAAAGCAGCCCGCGGTCCTTGGATACCTCGTTGCTGGGGCGCTCATCGGGCCGCAGCTCGGGTTCAAGCTCGTGAGCGACGCCGCGAGCATCGAGATCATTTCGGAAATCGGATTGATTTTGCTCCTCTTCGTGATCGGCCTTGAGATGAACCTCGGCGCGGTCATCTCGTCGGGCGTCCAACTGGTCATAGCCGGCATAGGTCAATTCCTGCTTTGCATTCTTCTCGGGATGGGATTTTTCCCCCTCCTGGGTTACGGCCTCAAGAGCGACCTGTATCTCTCCGTCCTCTGTGCGCTCAGCAGCACCGCCGTCGTTGTGAAGCTGCTGCATGACAAGGCGCAGTCCGATACCATTGCGGGAAGGATCACGCTGGGGATTCTCGTCATACAGGATATTTGGGCCATCCTCGTCCTCTCGCTCCAGCCGAATTTCGCGGCCGCCGACGCGACCCCGCTTGTCCTCGCGGTGGCGAAAGGCGCGCTGCTCCTAGTCGCATGCTTCATTTTAAGCAAGTACGCCCTGAGATACGTCTATGAGTCGATGGCGGGATCTCCCGAGATGGTGGTGGCGGCATCGATCGGATGGTGCGCCCTGGTCGCTGGCGGCGCGGGTTATCTGGGGTTGTCAAGGGCAATGGGAGCGCTGATCGCCGGCGTTTCCATATCCACGTTCCCCTACAGCATTCACGTGACCGCAAAAACGTTGCCCCTGCGCGATTTCTTCCTCACGCTCTTCTTCGTCTCGCTCGGCATGAAGATCAGCGCCCCACACCCCGCTATAATACTCGGCGCGCTGGCAGTGGTGGTCTTCGTGATCATTTCCAGATTCCTCACCGTCTATCCGCTGCTCCGCCTTTCGGGGGCGGGGATGAGGACGGGTTTCATATCGTCGCTCAACCTTGTTTCGATCAGCGAGTTCTCCCTCGTGATCGCCTCGCTCGGCGTCGCGTACGGCCACATCGGTAGGGACATTCTCGATCTGATTACCTATTCAATGGCGTTTGCGTCGGTCCTCGCCTCGTATGGAATCAGCTATAACAATCAGCTTTTTATCATGTACGAAAGATGGATGAGCCGGCTGGGATTGGCGCGCGGGGGGATCGTGGAGGCGGAGGAGGAGCGCCGAAGAGGATACCCGATTGCGGTTTTGGGATTTCACCGCGGTGCGCGGTCTCTCGTCGAGATACTTGCCCTTCGGAATCCCGACCTGCTCAAGGAAGTCCTCATCATAGATTTCAATCTCGAAGCCCTGCGTGAGCTTAAGAGGATGGGCGTCGCATGCGTATTCGGAGACATAAGCAGCATGGAGACCTTGATGCACGCCCGGATCGGTGACGCGAAGGTAATTCTGTCGACGATCCCCGATCTGCTCCTGAGGGGGATTGACAACCTGCGTCTTGTGAAGACGTGCCGCGCGCTCGCGCCCGAGGCGAACATCGTCGCCATCGCGGACTATCCCGGCCAGATCGAGAAGCTGAGGAAGGCCGGAGCGACTGAAATACTTCTACCGTATTCAATGATGGGGGAGCACTTGGCAGCATTCCTGGAGGATACGATCGCGGGCTCTCGTGCTTGAAGGACCGTGCGAGGACTTGGAGTGGCGTCGCCGGCAGATTTCGGGTGCGAGGGACCGGATCAAAATAAAAGCCCCTCCCCCCCTGAAGAGCTTCTCTTCTACCAATGTGATGTTGTGAGCGGGCCGGAGCTATTGCTTTTTTGCCTTGGCGTGCTTCTGCCAATCTTCGGACCCGGTTTCTTTGCAATACTGCTTCCAGGCCTCGGGGTCCTCTTGCTTTTGCGCAAGCACCATGTTCTTCCCGCAGCACTTCAGGTCGCACTCGGCTTCGTCACATGCCTCGATGACGACGACCTTTATGCCGCAACCGGCCTCCGGGCCGCATACCAAAACGTCTCCCTGTTTGATTTTCATACGACGCTGCCTCCTTTACACCCATGCTATTAAAGGGGTAGGGTGATTTCAAGGGGAATCAACCTGAGATCTAACCTGACTTTCGCAACTGGGGCATATCGAGATTCATAAGTCCCTGGGCCGC
>CAYWRA010000170.1:0-2271 GCA_964460305.1 uncultured bacterium | reverse complement strand
TGGCCAAGATACTGGAGGCCTACAAGCTGCGCATCATGGACCTGACCCAGGACCGGCGATTTAAATATATCCTCATCTTCCGCAATGAGGGGAAGGCAGCGGGCGCGTCGCTCTCACATCCTCATTCACAGCTCATCGCAACGCCCGTGACTCCCAAAAGGGTCAAGGAAGAGCTCGTGGGCGCGCTCGACTACTACAACTACAAGGACCGGTGCATATTTTGCGACATCCTCAAGCAGGAGATCGATGAGCATGAGCGCATCGTGTACGAGAACGAGCTCTTTGTCGCGTTCTGTCCGTTCGCTTCGCGGTTCCCGTTCGAGATATGGATTCTCCCCAAGGCGCACAACGCCGACTATCAGAACCTCTCTCCAGGCGAAATGCGGGTGCTGGCGGACATGCTGATCGTGACTTTGGGTAAGCTGGCCAAGGCGCTCAGCCATCCCCAGTATAACTACATCCTCCACACCGCGCCGATCCGTTGGCCGCGAAAGGATTACTGGAGGACGATCGAGTTCGATTTCCACTGGCACATCGAAATCATGCCCCGCCTCACGCAACTGGCCGGTTTCGAGTGGGGGACCGGCTTCTTTATCAACCCGACGGCTCCCGAGGAAGCGGCGAAATATCTCCGGGAGATCGATCTCTGATCGTCGTTTACCACGGATTTACACAGATTGGTACGGATTAATACAGAGCGACAAGTCCTTATTCTTACAAAGAGTAAAAGAGAGGGAAGAGAAGAACTATAGAAATTATAAACTATGACTATTCAGCCGCTAATGGTCACAAATCATCACGGATAGTCCCCTGCGTGTTATTTCGTGGCTGGGCTATAAACTCTTGTCCTCTTTTACTCTTTGTGAAAAACGGGTGTATTCGATCGTGAAACAGATCTCCCTTGCGTTTTATTGGCACATGCATCAGCCATACTACTATAACCCGCTGACGCAGGAGAGCGTCATGCCCTGGGTGCGCATGCACGCCACGATGGGATATTATGACCTGATCTCGCTCCTGGAAGATTTTCCGGCGATAAGGCAGACGTTCAATTACGTCCCCTCCCTTCTTGCGCAGATCGAGGGATATATCGGTGGGGAAATCAGGGATGTCTTTCTGGAGCGCACCGCGAAGCCGGCGTCCGAGCTGTCCCCGGAAGAGAAGCAGTTCATACTATGGAATTTTTTCATGGTGAACTGGGACACGCGCCTCATGTGCCATCCGCGGTACAAGGAGCTGCTATATAAACGTGGGACGAAGATCCCGGAGGGCTCCGTGCCGGATGTGGTGGATCGATTCACGGAAAGGGACATGAGAGACCTCCAGGTCTGGTTCAATCTCGCGTGGTTCGGGTTCAGGGCCTTCGCGCGCTACCCGGAGCTGGGCGAGATGAAGGCACGGGGATCGGGATTTTCCGAGGATGACAAGGCCAGGCTTCTCGAGATCCAGAAAGAGATTTTGAAAGAGATTATTCCTCTCCACCAGAGGGCGTTGGGAAAAGGCCAGATAGAGTTGACCACGAGCCCCTTTTATCATCCGATCATGCCGCTCCTTTATGACACGGACTTAGCCCGGCGGGCCATGCCCGAGGCGCCGCTGCCTGACCGGTTCCATTACCCCGCCGACGTCGAGGCCCAGCTCTCGGCGGCCGTCGCATGCCACCGGAGGGTCTTCGGGCAGTATCCCCAGGGGCTTTGGCCGTCGGAGGGATCCGTCTGCCCCGAGATTGTTCCGCTGGTTGCGGGGCAGGGGTTCCGGTGGATGGCTTCCGATGAGGAGATCCTCTTTAGATCGCTAAAAAAGAGGGACAGGCCCAGCGTGCTATACCGGCCTTATCGGGTCGAGCATGAAAATGCCTCGATAACGATGGTATTCCGGGACAGGGAGCTTTCCGACAGGATCGGGTTCAGCTATGCCCACAATGACGGGAAAAGCGCCGCCTCGGATTTTTTGCTGCGCCTGGCCGAGATATCGAAGACGGTACGCACGGACGGGGCGCTGGTAAGCGTCATCCTGGACGGGGAGAATCCATGGCAGGGCTATCCGGATGGGGGAGAGGGATTTCTCCGGCGCAACCATAATCGGCTGCAGCGAAGGATATTCGCTTTTCGCGAAGCCGTAGTGATAAGCCATGGAGAAGCGCGCCCACTGGCCGAAGGTTCGGGTCACTTTCAATCGGGTGCGCATAATCTCCAGTGCCTTCTTGCCTTCCGCTGAGGTGGCGCCTTCCCACGTTTTATTCGGTATGGCAAACACCATCTCTTTCACCCA
>CAYWRA010000169.1:0-2289 GCA_964460305.1 uncultured bacterium | reverse complement strand
GTGACCGTGCTGCTCATGGCCGAGGATGTTGCCGGCGCCGCGGATCTCAAGGTCTCGCAAAGCGATCTTGAAGCCCGACCCGAGATTCGTATGCTCCAGGATGGCTTTTAGCCTCTTGCGGGCGTCATCGACGAGCCCCATCCCCCTAGGATAAATCATGTACGCGTACGCCCTCCGCCTGTAGCGCCCCACTCGACCCTGGAGCTGATAGAGGTCCGCTAGGCCGAACCTCTCGGCATGATCGATGATGATGGTGTTGGCATTGGGGATGTCGAGCCCCGACTCGATGATCGTCGTGCACACGAGGACGTCAATCTTCCCCTCCACGAACTGCCGCATTACCTCCTCGAGTTCGTCATCCGCCATCTGCCCGTGGCCCACCGCAATGGATGCCTCCGGGACAAGCCGTTCTATCGTCTCTCTCACGTGCTCGATCGACTCGACAAAGTTATGAACGACGTAGACCTGCCCTTCGCGCGTGAGTTCCCTGCGGATGGCGGTCCTCATGAGCTCCTCGTCGTATTCGTTTACCACGGTCTCGACGGCAAGCCGGTCCTCGGGAGGCGTCGTGATCGTAGACATGTCCCTGATCCCCGCAAGAGACATGTAGAGCGTGCGCGGGATCGGCGTCGCGGTCATCGTCAAAACGTCCACCACTAGCCGCAGCTTCTTGAACTTCTCCTTGTGCTGCACGCCGAACCGCTGCTCCTCGTCGATAATCACCAGCCCCAGGTCCTTGAACACCACGTCGGGCTGTATGAGCCGGTGGGTGCCGATCACGATGTCGATCGTACCCTGCCTCAACCCCTCGATCACGCGCTGCTGCTCCCTTTGCGTCCGGAAACGGCTCAGCATCTCTACCGAGACGGGGTAATCCGCGCAACGGTCAGAAAAGGTATTCAGGTGCTGCTGCGCGAGGACGGTGGTCGGCACGAGTATGGCGACCTGTTTCCCGTCCATAACCGTTTTAAAGGCGGCCCTGATCGCGACCTCCGTCTTGCCGTATCCGACGTCGCCGCAGACGAGACGATCCATCGGATGGGGGCGTTCCATGTCGTGCTTTACGTCCTCGATCGCGGAGGCCTGATCGGGCGTTTCATTGTAAATGAAGGCCCGCTCGAACTCTTGCTGCCAGGCCGTGTCGGGAGGGAACGCGTACCCCTCTTTCGACTGGCGCGCCGCCTGGAGCTGGAGTATTTCCGCCGCGTAATCGAATATGGCCCTTTGCGCCGCGAGCCGAACGTTCTGCCAGCGCCCGCCCCCGAGCTTATCCAGCATCGGAGGGTTTTTCCCAAAGCTTACAAAACGCTCCACCAAACCCGCCTGTTGCAGCGGTACGTACAGCTTCGATTTTTCCTGATACTCGATGCAAATGAACTCCCGCTCCAAGCCCTCCTGGACCACTCTCTTTATGCCCCTGTAAATCCCTATCCCATGGCTCACGTGCACCACGTAGTCGCCGACTTTAAGCTCGGTAAACTCCTTGAGCGGAACCGTCCCCTTAAACCTCCTCGTCGGCCGGTGCACCCTATAGCGGCCGAATATCTCCGCATCCGTGAGTACGGCAATCCGCCCCTCGGGAAAAATAAAACCCGAGCTGAGCTGGCCCACGAGCAGTTCGCTTCCTGCCGGCAGTTGCATCTTCCGCTCCGCGAGAAGCTCGCGCAACCGGTCGCGCTCCCCCTCGTTGTTGCAGAAGATCGAAATGACCATCCCTGCGCTCGCCCATTCCGCAAGATGGCCAAACACCCTCGCGCCCCATTCCCCGCCCAGCTCGCCTCCCAGGGCGAGCGCTCGGTACGGCTCCAGCGATTTGAATTCAAGCGTGATCTTCCGGATATCGTGACGGTCGGGAGACTCTTCCGGCAGGAGCGAGCAATACATGGCGGGCCGCGAAGCGATCGCGGCGGATATTTCTTCCATGGAGAGAAGATATTCGCCTGCGAGCCCCGAATCCTCCATGAGGCGACGGGATGCGGCCGGCTCGTGTAATACGACGACCGTATCCCGCGGGAGGTAATCGAAGAGCGTCCCAAGCCTCTCCCCGTGGCGTTTTAGCAGCATGAATTCCGATACCGGAGTGATCTCGCTTTCCGCGAGTTCCGATACGGTCCTCTGGCTCCGGGGCTGGAATTGCCTGATCGTCTCAATATCGTCGCCGACGAATTCAAGCCTGAGAGGATATTCAGCAGCGGGAGGGAAGAGATCGACGATGCCGCCCCGCACGGAATATTCGCCCTTGTTCTCTACCATGTCGACCCTGAGATACCCTCCTCCCTCCAGGTAGCG
>CAYWRA010000168.1:0-2365 GCA_964460305.1 uncultured bacterium | reverse complement strand
GGTTGGTTATGAGGTTTTGCCACTGATTTTCACTGATCCCACCCGGCGGGACGGATACCCACGGATTATATTCGACCGCATCGGAATATAAAAATCCGTCAAAAGTTGACGAAGGGATCAGGTAAAGAGACCCGGCAGAAAGGGGCACGAAATGGATAAACGCAACCGCACGGTATCCATCGAGAGGTATTTTCTCGATAGCTCGACGCTGGTACGCGAGAGAATGAGGGGCAACTGATCCCTACGGGAGCTGCTTCGCCAGGTCTTCGTAGGTGTCGGGGCGACGGTCGCGGTAGAACTGCCAGGTGTCCCGGACCTCTTTGATCATGTCCAGGTTCAACTCCGCTACGATGACCTCGTCCCTGTCTTCGCTCCCTTGGGCGATGATTTTGCCGCGGGGGTTGCAGAAGTAGCTCGATCCGTAAAAATTGCCCAACTTCCAGGGCGCCTCGGCGCCGACCCGGTTGATCGCAGCAATGTAATAGCCATTGGCGACGGCGTGCGACGGCTGCTCCAGCTCCCACAGGTATTTGGATATGCCGGCGATGGTCGCCGAGGGATTGAAAACGATCCACGCGCCGCGGAGGCCGAGGATCCTTGCCCCCTCGGGGAAGTGACGATCGTAACAGATATAGACGCCGATCGTGCCGACCGCCGTCTCGAAAATGGGATACCCAAGGTTGCCCGGCTTGAAATAGAACTTCTCATAGAAACCGGGATGGAGGTAGGGGATGTGGCTCTTCCGGTAGATGCCGAGCAGCTTGCCGTCGGCGTCGATCACCGCGGCGGTGTTGTAGTACACGCCCGTCATGGCGAGCTCGTAGATGGGGACGATGAGCACCATGCCATGTTTTTTCGCCAGCGCCTGCATGCGTTCCACAGTGGGGCCGGGGATCGGCTCGGCATAATCGTACCAGCGCAGATGGTGCTCGGCGCAGAAATATGGGCCGTTAAAAAGTTCTTGATAGCAGAGGATTTGGACACCCTTTGCGGCTGCCTCTTCGGTGAGAGTTATGTGCTTCTGGATCATCGCCTCCTTGATCCTGGCGAGCTCTTTTTCGATTTCTGCCGCGCTCATTTTTGAGGTATCGGCGGTAGGAGCAATGACGTTGGCCGCCTGTATGAGCCCTCCCTTCACGATAGTAGCCATGAGTGTCCTCCGTTGTTCCTGGATAAAGGTGGGACGGGAAATGCGAGATGTGGTCCGATATCAAGCCATCTCACATTGCCCGTTTCGTTCCGCGCTTCTTCAAGACAATCATTCTTTCGCGAAGAGGTTCTTGAAGAAACGTCCCGTCTTCACGCCGGCATCTTTGAAGAAGCAACCGGTCTTTTTCCCGGACGTTCCGAAGAAATGACCCGTCTTCTTCCCGAACGACGCGCAGGAGTGGCCGATATTTTTCATCGGTGCGCGCTCCTCCGTCGTGGTTGAAGCCACGCTGGACGGTACCGTCTGCGCCGCCGCCGGCGCGATCACCCCCGCTTGCCCGGGTTGTCCGGCCGCCGGTGCGACCTGCGCTCCTTTGCCGCTCTGCTGCGCCAGGACTGGTGAAAGGCCTTGCGATCCCCAGACGGATGCAAAGAGGATGCAGAGAAAAAGCATGAGCCTTTTCATGATGAAAGATCCTCCCTGTTGATCTGAATTATCCACGTTATTGTGAATAATTTAGAACCAAAGTGCTATTACAATACCAAGTTGACATTTCATGTCAATAGTTGGAAATGAAGCCACGGAAAAGATGGAACCACAGGAGGAACCACAGAGTTCACTGAGAAGACACTGAGGCCACTGAGGAATAAATCCAAGATTAATTTTAACCACGCCCCAACGGGGCCCCGTCGGGGTGCGTTAATCTGCGGCTAATTCGAAATGCTCTTTGTCTCCGCGCCTCCTTGGTGAAATATGTGCTATCATAAACGCCTTATGCGTTTGATGGCGTTGTCCGTCGACATAGAGACGAAAGCTTTCCTTACCGGCGAAAGGGCTTCCGGCTCGACGCTCGCGGTCTATGATCGCGCGGTGTACCTGAAGATGGACGGGGGGCCGATCGTCGTCATCGGGCGCGCGGATATCGGCAATGGGCCGGGATCTATCCTCATCGATTATGACGGTTCCTTGAAAAACGGCCGCCCTGCGTTTTGCCCAGACGAGCGATTTGAAACCGGGGGAGGTCTTGTGAAGGTTGGGGGAGACAGGATTATCGTTGATCTCCTCCGGGCGGACGGATGGGATCCCGCGATTGCGGCGGGGGGAATCCATCGTCCGGCCGGACTGGGTGCCTGTATGGAGGTTGTGAAGGGAATGTTGAAGTCAATCGGTGTGGGAGGAATCGTATATTTAAATGGGGATTTAGGGAAGTGAGAC
>CAYWRA010000167.1:0-2417 GCA_964460305.1 uncultured bacterium | reverse complement strand
CGAGGCGGTGGCGTATCCCGGCCGGAAATTCGGAGGGACGGTGGCTGCAATCAATCCCGTCCTCGATCCCACGACGAGGGGCAACCAGATCCGCGTCGAGGTGGAAAACCGCGAGGCGGGACTTAAGCCTGAGATGTTCGTGAACGGGGCCATTCGCGTGCCCCTCGGCGAAAAGCTGGCCATCCCGAATACGGCGGTCCTGGACACCGGAGTGAGGAAGATTGTCTACCTCTCCCGTCCGGGAGGCTATCTTGAATCCCGTGAGGTGACGCTCGGCCAAAGGGCTGAGGGGTACGATGAAGTCCTCGGAGGGTTGGCGGAGGGGGATGAGATCATCACCTCCGGGAATTTCCTGATTGACTCGGAGAGCCGGCTTAAGGCCGCGACCGGCGCCGCACCATAGCGCCACGAGCGCTAGCCTGGCTTATTCATCTGCCGATAAGGAGCACGCATTCATCCGATGTGTGCAGTATGTCATTCCGGCGAAAGCCGGAATCCAGTTCTATGAGCTTCAACGCTGGCTCCCTGCCTCCGCAGGGATGACCGGTTATGGGTTTGCTGGATAGATCAGGCTAAACAACCCCTTCACTGACATTGGCATATGGGCGCATTCATAGACCGAACGATTGAATTTTCGGCACACAACAGGCTGACCGTATTCATCATGGTGGGGGCCGCCGTACTGGGCGGCATCGCTTCTATCAGGAACATCCCCCTTGATGCGATCCCCGATCTCTCGGACACACAGGTCATTGTCCTTACGAAATGGGACAGGCCGCCACAGCTGATCGAAGACCAGGTCACCTACCCCATCGCCACCGCTCTCCTCGGCGCCCCGAGAGTAAAAGACATACGCGGATTCTCCGACTACGGTTTTTCATATGTCTACGTTGTCTTCGAAGAGGAGACCGATGTGTACTGGGCACGCTCGCGTGTGCTGGAGTATCTCTCCAAGGTCATCCCGCAGTTGCCCCAAGATGCAAAGGTCGAACTCGGCCCTGATGCGACAGGAGTGGGATGGGTTTTCGAGTACGCCCTCGTTGACACGACGGGGAACCATTCCCTCCAGGAGCTGACCACATTTCAGAACTGGCGCCTCAAGTATACGCTCCAGGCAGTCCAGGGAGTGGCCGAGGTCGCGAGCGTTGGTGGGTTTGTAAAACAGTACCAGGTTGTGGTCAATCCCGACGCCCTGCGCTCGTACGCGATCCCTCTAGGCGACGTGGTGAGGGCGGTGAAGAAATCGAATCAGGAGGTCGGCGCCAGGCTGATCGAGTTCTCCGGCCGAGAGTACATGGTCACCATACGCGGCTACATACGATCCCTGAAAGACATTGAAGATATCGTGCTGAAGCTCGATAAAAATGGCGTTCCGGTGACCGTGAAAGACGTCGCGCGCGTCCAGTTCGGGCCCGATATCCGGAGGGGGGTTGCCGAGCTCAACGGAACCGGGGAGGTAGTCGGCGGCATCGTGGTCATGAGATATCGCGAAAACGCCCTCAAGGTGATCGAGAGGGTGAAGGAGAAACTCAAGAATATCCAGCTGCCAGAGGGGGTGAAGCTCGTCGTTACCTACGACCGCTCTGATCTGATCCTGCAAGCGATCCACACCTTGAAAAAGGAGCTTGTCCAGGAGATGGCGGTCGTGAGCCTCGTCATACTCGTCTTCCTGCTCCACATCCCATCGGCCATGATCCCGATCATCACCCTGCCCATCGCCGTCATCATCTCGTTCATCCCGATGTACCTCATGGGCCTCACCTCGAACGTAATGAGCCTGGGCGGGATCGCGATTGCGATAGGGGCGATGGTGGATGCAGCAATCGTCGTCGTAGAAAATGCGCACAAGAAACTTTCGCACTGGGAGGAATCGGGCAGGAAGGGAGACTATCACAACGTACTCCTCGAGGCCATCAAGGAAGTGGGAGGGCCCTCGTTTTTCTCGCTGCTGGTGATTGCGGTCGCCTTCATGCCCATCTTCACCCTCGAGGGTTTCGAGGGACGGCTTTTCAAACCCCTCGCATTCACCAAGAATTTTGCGATGTTTTTTGCCGCGGTTCTGGCGGTCACGCTCGACCCCGCGGTCAGATTCCTGTTCACGCGTCTCGACTTTTACTCTTTCAGGCCGCGGTGGTTGTGCGCGGTCGCTAACCATGCCCTCGTGGGGCGGATCCGTTCGGAGGAACAACACCCGATCAGCAGATTCCTGTTCAAACTGTACGAGCCGGTTGTCCATTTTGTTCTGAGGAGGCCGCGGCTGATCATCGCCCTGGCGACTATCCTGTTCCTGATCACGTTCCCGTTCTTCTTCGCGATCGGCAAGGAATTCATGCCCCCCCTCAACGAGGGCACTATCCTCTACATGCCGACCACGCCGCCGGGGATATCGGTGACCGAATCGACGCGCCTCCTCCAGA
>CAYWRA010000166.1:0-2440 GCA_964460305.1 uncultured bacterium | reverse complement strand
TATCCTTCTCCTCTCCTCCTATTCAATGCGTTGCGTACATAGCAATTCCCTCGGGGGCAGGAGGGAAATCCCAAATCCCAAACTCCAAATCCCAATAATAATGAGCATGAGGCGCTAACCCGATCTATTCACCAAGCCCATAACCTATCATCCCTGCGAAAGCAGGGATCCAGCGTCAAAGAATATAGAACTGGATTCCGGCTTCCGCCGGAATGACATGCTACATGCATTAGATGAATGCGTACTCTTGATCGGTAGATGAATAATCCAGGCTAAAATCCACTTCCATCTTCTTTGGGGTTTGGGATTTGGGATTTAAGAGCAGCGTACTATTGCAACACGTCCACCGTCGTCGAGGAGGGATTGTGGATCCAGCTCGATGGGTCGAGTGGATCGCCCCCGGGGGTGATAATGGCCGCGTAAATCGTGTATCGGCCGGCGGGCATATTTGCCGCGAGGCCGGGCAAGAGAGTCCCGCGAGTGTCAATCACCGACACCCTTTGCACGAAGGGAGATTGCACAGCCGTCGCACGATAGCCACGCGTGATGAATCGCGGGGGTCCTACCGGCGGCGCCACCACAAGGTAAGCCGTCCCGAAATTCTTACTCATATCAGAGCCCTGGCGGAGTGAAAAGTTCAATGTCATCGTGCTACCCCGCCGGATAGAGGAGGGTTCCACTGAAATGGCGAGCTGGGGGTGCCGGGTTCTCATCGTGAGCGCCGCATAGGCATTGACCCTCCCCCTGCCGTACCAGATGCTTTGCCCCTCAAGATCATACCGCGCAACCTGGAGATCGATTCGGTCGGCGGTCTTCTTCAGCCGCTCCGTCACCTCCTGCCGGCTGAGATCGGGTTCGCGCGACAAGAGGAGCGCGGCGATACCGGCGGTCAACGGCGCGGCGGATGAGGTGCCGCCGAAATCACACGTATAGTTTCCCGCCGCATCGCCGAATGAAACGCCCCCCGGGTTGTAACCCTCCGCGCCCATGTAATCAGTCGTCCAGATACCCGAGGTCTCCCCTCCGCTCGACGGCGCGCACACGTCAAGCTCGGGACCGTAGTCACTGTAGTACGCCCTCCGCCCCTGATCGGTGCACGCGCCGACTGCGACAACCTTATCATAAGAGGCGTAACCGTCATAGCCGAGCGGCTCATTTCCGTTTCCCGCGGCCCAGCATATGACGCAGCCCTTCCCGCCGCGTCCGTCATCGGCGGCATGGTCAATGGCCCCCCTCACAACGTCGGGGAGCGGATAGACGACCTCATCCCCCTGGATAAAGGGATTGCCGTCGGGAGGCCCCCAACTGTTTGAGATGATCCAGGCGCCGTTGTCCGCCGCGAAGCGGATAGCGCTTGCATCCTGCTCATCGGTCGTCGGCCCCGCGACCAGGCGGATCGGCATGATCCGGCACCCAGGCGCGATACCGGCGACGCCGACGCTGTTATTCGCATTTGCCGCCGCTACGCCGATTACCGCAGTGCCGTGAAAATCCTTATTGCCGGCGACTGCGGCGGGATCCGCATCGTCATCGTAAAAGTCGTAGCCGGGAACGAACTTGTCGCCCTGGAGGTCCTCATGGGCAAAATCCACCCCATCGTCGATAATTGCAATGATCACTTCCGGGTCGCCCATCGTCAGATCCCATGCGGCGGTCGCTTGCACATCCTGTCCCGGGAGCGCCCCTCCCTGCCCCACGCTCTGGAGGTGCCACTGGTGAACGCCTTGCGGGTCGTTAGGGACGAAGCGTTTCTGTTTCTGCGCGATAAAATTGGGATGGGCGAAAACCACGTCTCCGCGCTCGACGTATGCATTCGCCAGATGGAGCGCAGCCAGTTCCCCTCCCCCCTCAGCCCTCAAAACAAAGGTGTTCGGCTCGCCGGCCGCCTGCCGGAGAACGACGGCTCCGTAACTCTTATTGATCCTGGCGATATCATCATCACCGAGGCCGGGTGGGAAACGGACGATAAACTCATCCGTCACCACAAGGGGTTCACCGCCACCGTAGTCGAAAACGGGGTTTATGAAAGAGGGCTGGGAGGCAGCCGCGGTGAGGGCCGCGACGGCGTCTCGCGCCCCCTCCGCCCTGACGATTCTGACACCATGCCTTTCCCATCCATCGGCCTGAGAGGCCGTCCGATCCGAGGAAGAAGCAGGGTTGCCGGTTGCTGATGGCACACCCATAGCCCAGACATTTTCAATGCGCGCGAGCGGGTGCTTTTTCCCGGATGAATAGAAGTAATCGGCCGCGTCGCAGGTTACGCAGTTCGCTAGAATAAACTGCGCCCCCAGGAGGAGGGTCACGCCATGGAGGAAACGTGTCATACCCAACTTGTTCGCATCCATCAAAGTTTAGTATAACACTGTACCGTGAAGCTTTCAAGGTGCGAGTTGCCTCATAATAAAAGTACTCGAAAAGGATTCGTTGATTCAAAATAAAA
>CAYWRA010000165.1:0-2517 GCA_964460305.1 uncultured bacterium | reverse complement strand
TGCGGCCCAGGGACTTATGAATCTCGATATGCCCCAGTTGCGAAAGTCAGGCTAAACCAGCCGAGCTCTCCTTCGCCCTTTGGGACGATTGCGGTCGTTCGGGATTTAAGCTCGCACAGATGCAGCAGGAAATGCTGCGTCGCCTTTCCATCCTCCTCAAGGTGCTCCGACACAAGGCCGAGGTAGCCCTTGAATTCCGCCTCGATGCCGGTCTCCTCGGCGATTTCTCTCAGCGCCGCTTGAGAGAGGTGTTCGTCCTTCTCAACCTTTCCGCCGGGAAGGCCCCAAAGACCCGCATAATCTCCCCGCCGCCGGTGGATGAGGAGGATTTTTCCCTGGTGAATCAGCACTGCAATTACCACACTCAGAGGTCGCCCTTCTGTCTTTGCTTCGGATCCAACCAGTTGATGATTATTCCCTCTCCCTTTGACGGGGGCGAGGGGAGCATGATCCGGTAAGGCTTGATGGGTCATCGGATTTTTCCCGCCTCCGCGTCGATCGCGGCATCGAGCAGCGACCGGATCTCCGGGCTGCCAGCATCGAGACCGCGCCAGCCGACGTATGCGCACGCGACCTTCATTGCGCGATCCTTGGGCTCACCACCGCCGCCCTTGACGGCGCCGGTGAGCGGCCGCGCGCTCGATGCAACGCCGAGCTCGACGGCGGCTTTGATGATCTCCCACGCGAGATCCTGGCCCTTGAATGAGGCGAAGAGTTTTTCCCAGAAAAGCTTGAACGAACGCTGGTACCTCCTGCCGAGGAACGGAAGGCGGCAGAGGACCAGGTGGAGCAGGATAAGCACCAGCGCCGAAAGGAGGGTGGAAAAAAGGCCGCCGAAGCTCTTTACCGTCTCGGCCCCGATCTGGCGCGCGTAAATCTTCGCTCGGGCAAGCATGTCGGGCGGCTCCGGCCTATCCAAGCCCTTGCTCATTTCCGTGACGCGGGCCGACAGTTCCGGATCGCCGATGAAGAATAGGCTGCCCGTCGCTCCATTGGGATACACGAGAAAATCGTTCTCACCAAGCAGCAGCTTCGCGCGCCTCGCGGTCTCCACGATCCTACTCTTCATCTCCTCGGCGCTCAGCTCCCCAAGATCGACACGCATCAGCGAGGGGCCCCTTGCCTCGGGGGCGCCGAGACGCGCCGCCTCATCCATCGCAGTGAGCGCCTTTTTCACGAGAGACACGTCCACGTCCTTCCCCCGCATAAAAACGAGACGCGGTTTCTTCTCGCCGGGGAGCGGATAGACGGCGAGGGTGTAGCGCGGGTGCATTTTGAACCGGCTGAAGAGCGCTTTAAGCGACTCCTCGACCTGCCCTGCGTCGGCGCTATTGAGAATCACCACGTCCACGCTTTCCGGTGCGAACTGGGTTGCGAGGTCGCGATCCGCCGCTTGCGGTGGGGAGGGAGGCTCGGGAATCTCACTCTGGGGTTGGGAGCACAGGAACATGGCAAAAGCGATACAGCGTGTCAGGTACATTAATTCCTCCAACGTTTTTAGCCGCGGATTTACGCGGATAGGATACTTGGAAAACTACCGCAGTTTGTTAGCCGCAACGTTTTTAACCACGTCCCAACGGGATCCCTTCGGGAGATTTCACGCCCCAAGGGGGCCTCTTCGAGGAAATTACACGGATGTTGCCGCAAGAAAGGGCTTCTCTTAATCAGTGCAATCCGTGTAATCCGTGGATGCAACTACTGCCTCTTCAAATCTGCCCCATCCGTGGTTCCTTTAATAATTCAGGCTAAATATTCCCGACCTTGAACGTCCCCAATCCCCTCATTGCCATCACCTCGACGATCTCATCCGCATACCGGTGTGAATACATGTTCTCACTCGCCTGCAGGACCCCCAGCGCGGCGTCCTGGAAATGCGCGAATTCGGGGAGAAAGTGCATGCTCTCATAGGCGAGGCGGTCGGCCTTCTCCGCGCCGAGTGCGCGGCGGAGGCCCCAGCAAGCGCCTCCCCATATTTCGCCGTCCGCATGCGCCTCGCCCTGGAGATCGTCCGGATATCGCTTCTTGTTGATCAGGTCTCTGAGATACGGCTTCCCGAGGGGTGCGATCACCCACTCTCCTATCTGGGGATCGTCCGTCAGGGAGCAGCCGTAATAATCGGCGTACCCCTCGTGCAGGGCGTCGGCCTCTGTCCCCTTGAGGTGGGGGTTTACATAGTCGAGAACGGCGTGGGTGTACTCATGATAAACTACCGCCGCTTCCTTCGCTAGATCGTTGAGGCGCTCCGCTCCGCCGCCGTCACCCAGGTAGATGGCGTGGGTGGACGGGTCGTAGTAGGCGTTGTCCATCGCGTCGCCGGCGTGTACGAAGGCCCGTATGAATCCCTTCGCTGCCATGACCTTGTCGAGCGCCGGATCGAGTTTTTTGAAAGACGCTCCCGCGCGATCGACGTGGTAGTAGGCCATGACTTCGTCGAAATGCGTGTTGGCCGGGGCGTAGATGAACGACCCGTCTTCGGAGCGTGCCGCGGGAAAGTCTTCATTTATCACGACGACATGC
>CAYWRA010000164.1:0-2566 GCA_964460305.1 uncultured bacterium | reverse complement strand
GGGAATCCATCGTCCGGCCGGACTGGGTGCCTGTATGGAGGTTGTGAAGGGAATTGTGCAGTCACGCGGTGGGGGCGGCCTCGTCTATGTCCTTGGGGATTTAGGGAAGTGCGACGGTCTTTCGCCGCAGGAACGGTATGCGGAAGCCTCGGCTGCTCCGGTGGTGTGCGAGAAGGTGCGTTCGCTCGCGGATGCCTTAGCAAAGGACTGCGAGGCGGCAGGAAGGCTGGCAGTGCGAAGGCTCATCGGGCTGGGGGAGGGGCTTACGCCGTCCTGCGACGATCTGCTGGTGGGACTGGCGGGGTTCATGTATGGAGCGAGCAACGATCCATTGCTCGGGGCGTATGCCAAGAGGACGACGGCCTGGCTTGGGGAGGAGTTGGCCTCGGCGGAGGGGAGAACGACGCCGGTAGCGGCCCATTTCCTCTCTGCGGCGGGGCGGGGACGGTTCTCAGAGCGGGTGAAGGATTTGCTGGAGGCGGTTTTCGCCGCCGATGAGAAAAGGATGGAAAGGGCGAGTGAGCGGTTGATAGAATATGGCGCTACGTCGGGGATCGATCTGATGTGCGGAATGGTCCTCGGGTATGAGGTTGTGAAAAACATGAAGCAAATAAGTATTAAGGATTAAGTGGTAAGGATTCAGCAAGAGGCAGATATAGGAACTTAATCATTAGTTCTTAATCCTTTCCTATTGGGGTTTGGGATTTGGAGTTCGGGATTTTCTTAAGGAGGTGCTTTATGAAATTCAAGATGTACGATCTCACGCAGCGGCTGAGCGACTTAACGCCGGCCTGGCCGACGTATGAGCCTCTTCAGGTGAAGTTCTTCAAGCGCCTGGCGCCGAACGGGGCGAACGGCCAACTGGTGACGCACAGCAACCATGTGGGGACCCATCTCGATGGATCGCTCCACTTCTGCACGCACGGGCGCGACGTCGCGTCCATCCCGCTCAACGAGCTTGTGAATGAGGGTGTGATCGTGGACCTGAGCGACATCGCGGAGGACTACGGCATCTACGCCTCGAAGGACATTACCGACCGCGTGGAGGTGAAAAAGGGGGACATCCTCATCATCAACACGGGGTATCACAAGTATGGATGGGACCAGCCCGAGGCGGACGAGGTGCGCTACATGGTCAAGCACCCCGGCCCGCAGAAGGAGTTTGCGGTCTGGTGCAAGAAGATGAAGATCAAATGGATCGGCGTCGACTGCGGCTCCGCCGATCACCCGATGAACACCAAGATCCGCGAGTGGATGCCCAAGCCGGCCGCCGAGTGCGAGGCCTATTTCAAGGATAAATTCGGCAAGTCGATCGACCAGATGTTTCCTCCCGACCATTACCAGCTCATGCACATAGACCTTTTCCCGCACGACATCATCCATGCGGAAAACCTGGGCGGGGACATCGATAAAGTGCTCAACCGCCGGATGGTCATCGGCTGTTTCCCCTGGCGCTGGGTCGGCGGCGAGTCGTCGATTTGCAGGATCGTGGCGTTTGAAATTTAGAGGCGGGGTGAAACCACAGAGGCCACAGAGAAGGCACACTGAGGCCACAGAGGAATAAACCAAAGATCGATTTTAACCACGCCCCTTTGGGGTGTGTATCTCTCTGTGCACTCTGTGGTTTTACTTCAATATTGGGATTTAGGTTAAAAGGAGGTTGCAATGTCGGAAAAACAGTATCACATTCAGCTCGCGAAGGGAGATGTCGGCCGTTACGTGTTGCTCCCCGGCGATCCGGGGCGGGTCTCCGTGATTGCGGGATTTTTGGATAAAGCGGAGAAGGTTGCCCAGAACAGGGAATATACGACGTACACCGGAGAGGTGGACGGGGTCAAGGTATCGGTGACCTCCACCGGCATCGGCTGCCCATCCGCCGCTATCGCCGTGGAGGAACTCGCGCGCATCGGCGCCGACACCTTTATCAGGGTCGGCACTGCGGGCGGGCTCCAGACGGACGTCGGCCTGGGAGACCTCGTCGTTTCCACGGCCACCGTGCGGGAGGATGGAACGTCCCTCCAGTACGTGCCGCTTAGCTACCCGGCCGTCGCCGATTTCCAGCTCACGATGGCGCTCTGGGAGGCCGCGAAGAAGCTGGGCTATAAGACGCATCTCGGCATCACGCAGACAAAGGACGCCTTTTTCACCGAGGAGGACGACCCGAGGCTCCCGCGGTACGATGAGATCCGCGCCCGCTGGAAGACCTGGCAGAAAGCGAACGTGCTGGCGAGCTCGATGGAATCGTCGGCTATTTTCGTGGTCTCATCCTTCCGGAAGCTCAGGGCGGCGGAGATCCTCGCGGTCATCGGTTCCACCATCACGGGCGAGATGATCGTCAAGAAGGTCGGGATCGATGAGATGATCAGGACGGCCGTCGAGGCCATCCGCATCATCGCCGCGAAGGATAGGGCGGGGAAATAGCATCCCTTGTTTTTTGGGGTTTGGGATTTACCTGCCCGTAGGTGGCCGAAATAAAAAATCGCTCCTTCTAAAAGAAGGAGCGATTTTTTGTTATGTGCGCCCGGCAGGGCGCACTTACTTGGAGGTGAGAGTCCTTTACAGGCCC
>CAYWRA010000163.1:0-2810 GCA_964460305.1 uncultured bacterium | reverse complement strand
TTCTTTGACGCTGGATCCCTGCTTTCGCAGGGATGACCCTGTTATGGGCTTGGTGGATAAATCAGGACAAAGAGGTATAATTTCCCCCGTTCGCCTCGCGCCGGATGCTTTAAACTTTCAACCTTTAACCGTAGACTGTAGTTATGCATACCATCGCCCTTGTGGGTCGCCCCAACGTCGGCAAATCGGCGCTCTTCAACCGCTTGGCTGGGAAGAGGATCGCGATCGTCGATTCGACCTATGGTCTCACGCGCGATAGGATCGCCGCATCGGTGTCGCATGAGGGCAAGCATTTCACGATCATCGATACCGGTGGGATCGATTTTACAGCCGCCGACAACATGCGGGAGATGGCGAAACGGCAAACGCAGCTCGCCATTTCAGAGGCGGACACGCTGCTGCTGGTCACCGATGCGATAGCGGGTCCCGTCCCTCTCGACGGCGAAATCGCCTCCATGCTGAGGCGGGCGGGTAAGCGGGTCATCGTGGCTGTGAACAAGGCGGATAACGAGTCGTTCGGGATCGCGGCCTTGGGCTTCCACAGCCTCGGCTTCCCGGACCTCTTTCCGGTGTCCGCGACGCACGGCCTGGGCGTCGATGCGCTGATGGATGCGCTCGCCGCACGGGTTACGGGGGAGGGGCCGGATGAGACTGCCGGGACGCTAAAAATCGCTATCGTCGGGAGGCCCAACGTTGGCAAATCGTCGTACGCGAACAAAATCCTTCGTGCGGAGCGGATGATCGTCGATGAAACGCCCGGCACCACAAGGGATTCGGTGGACATAGGGGCGTCCTGGGGCGGACGCGGCATCACGCTGATCGATACGGCGGGGGTGCGTCGCGAGGGCACGATCAAAGAGCCGGCTGATTTCTTCAGCCTCTCGCGCACGCGCGGGAGCATCAGGCGCAGCGACCTGTCGCTCATGTTGCTGGATGCCGTCGAAGGGGTGAGCATGCAGGACGAGAAGCTGGCGCGGTACATCCACGACCAGGGGAAGGGCTGCGTCCTCGGCGTGAATAAGTGGGATCTGGTCCATGGCACGGAGATGCGGCAGTATCGCGACTGCGTTTGGCGGAAGATGCGTTTTTTTGACTACGTCCCGCTCGTCTTTATGTCGGCGAAACTGGGGCGCGGGATCGAGCAGTCGCTGGATACGATATTTTACGTGTGCGAGCAGATGGATAAGAAGATCGGCACTCCCGTCCTCAACAGGGTGCTCCATAATATATGGGATCGGAACGAGCCGCCGATCCGGGGAGGGAAGCGGTGCAGGTTTTACTACGCCGCGCAGACCGGCGTGCGCCCTCCCGCCATGCAGCTTTTTGTGAACGATGGAAAGCTGCTCGGCCGCACATATGTCAATTATCTCGTGAACGAGCTCAGACGCGCCTTCGGTTTTGAGGGAGCCCCCATCCGCCTGGAGTTCAAAAATCGTCGGGGAGAGAAAAGAGGATAGTTCTCACAAAGAGTGACTGTTTTTACAAAGAGTAAAAGAGGATAAAAAGCAGAGACAGTTGTACGGTGGTAATCACCCCTATCCACCTAGCCTCTTTCTCTCTTTTACTCTTTGTGAAAGAAGTACTCCCTGTGTTTTTTACTCCTTGTCACACATTGTTCCTCCGTTTCCCGTGGGATTGTGTATAATATCCGCCGATAAGGGAAGAAAATGACTCTACTTCTACAACTGCTCATAGTCGTCGGCGCGGCGTACGTCGTGGGTTCCATTCCCACGGCGTATATCATGGTCCGGCTCGTCAAGGGGATAGACATAAGGAACTACGGGAGCGGAAACGTGGGAGCGACCAACGTGATGCGCGTCCTCGGTCCCACTGTCGGCATCACCACGCTGGCCATTGACGTGTTGAAGGGATATACGGTGGTCTCACTCCTCCCGCCGTGGGTGTGTGCCGGCTCGGAGCATCTCCCACTCTGGCAGATTCTTGCAAGTATCAGCGTCATCGCGGGACATAACTGGATGATCTTTCTCCGCTTCAGGGGCGGAAAGGGAGTCGCCACCACCGCGGGCGCGTTCCTGGCACTCGCGCCGGCGGCGTCTCTCTGCGCAATCGGGGTATGGGTAATAATCGTGGCGCTGACGCGCTACGTCTCGCTCGGCTCGATCCTTGCCGGCGTATCCTTGCCACTTTTTATGTTGCTGTTTCGCCAGCCGTTTTCGTACGTCTGGTTTTCGCTCATCCTGGCGCTCGCCCTAACGTTGAAACACCGGGGCAATCTGAGGAGGTTGATCACGGGAACCGAGCGAAAGATCGGCCAGACTGAGAGATTAAATACGACCAATAGTGAAAGATGACTATTATAGAAACCACTGAGCACGCCTTGAGGGGGCGAAGCAAGACACGAAGAGATCTGATTTTTACAAAGAGTAAAAGAGGGGGGAAGAGAGAGGGGTTGCCAACCCCTTACGGTATTTTTCAGTGACTTCAGTGTCTTCAATGGTAAAAAGCAGGGTTTAATCAGTGGATAAAAATTGATGAAAAAAAATAAAGACTCGAATATCCCGCGCGTAGCGGTCCTCGGCGATGGGGGGTGGGGGACCACTCTGGCAATCCTGCTTTATAAAAAGGGCGCGGACGTCACCCTATGGGGAGCGTTCCCTGAGTACGTCGAGTTCCTGAAAAAGCGGAGGGTGAACGAGAAATTTTTGCCGGGTGTGGAAATCCCCCGTGGAATGCGGCTATCCGCAGAACTCGATGAAGCCGTCGAGGGAACCGACGTGATTGTTGCCGCGGTCCCGTCGCACCACATGCGGCGGATATGCCGTCGGACGGCGGCCATCCTTCAGCGGCAG
>CAYWRA010000162.1:0-3070 GCA_964460305.1 uncultured bacterium | reverse complement strand
GGCTTGGGAGAGGCAAGGGCTATACGTATGCGCACGGCCCGCAGAGCCTCACCGGCGCGCCGGACCTTACCCCTGAGCCGGTCAGTTTCTACGCGCCGTGGTCGAGTGGATACGAGAGGGTGATCAAAAAGAGATTGGAGTTGTGGCGCAGGAAGGAGCAGCGCGGCGCCGGTGCGGGGACGGATGGAGCCGAAAAGAAACATTGATGAGAAGGGGAGTATCCGGGCGGAGCTGTTGAAGAAGAGAAACGCCATCCCGCCGCCAGTCCGCCGGCGGTTCGGCGAGAGGATTGCAAGCGCGCTGCGGCGCCTCGACGAGTTCCGGGCGGCGCGGCATATAATGTTGTACGTAGCGATCAAAGGGGAGGTGGAGACGGAGGGCCTGATCCGCGAATGCATCACGGCTGGGAAAACGGTGAGCGTTCCCTGCTGCGACCCTGCGAGCGGGCGCATCAGCGCCGCTATCCTTGGGGATTTTGACCGGGATCTGACGCCCGGCTGCTATGGGATCCCCGAACCCGTGAGGGAGCGGCGAGAAGCGGTCGAAGCCTGTGAGATAGACCTTGTCATCGTCCCCGGCGTTGCATTCGATTGGACGGGGGTGCGGCTCGGGTGGGGGAAGGGTTACTATGATCGTTTTCTCACACAAGCCCGCCGCGCTGTGAAGGTCGGCCTTGCCTTTGAGGCGCAGGTGCTGCCGCTCATAGAGCCGTGCGGCCACGACGTCGCCGTAGACAAGATAGTTACAGAAGAGAGAGTGATTGATTGTATGAAGATGCGCGCCGGATAAAGCTATCGAGCAATCGAGTTTTTGTATTTGCCATTTGGGGTTTGGGATTTAAATAAAGGAGGTGTTAGGCATGATCGCATTTCTAAAAGAGCAGTTCCTTGCCCTGACCATCCTCGCCGCCGCGGCAGGGGCATTCGCCGGCTATTTCGTCCGGCGTATCCTAACCGATAGGCGGCTTTCGGATGCCGGTGCGCAGGCGAAGAAGATTCTTGAGGATGCGGAGCGCGAGGCGAATAACAGACACAAGGAAGCGGAGATATACGCGAAGGACGAGCTTCACAAATCGCGCGCCGAGTTCGACCGCGAAACGAAGAGCAGGCGCAAAGAGCTGGCAGATCTCGAGACGCGAATGGGGCAAAAGGAAGAGAACATCGAGCGCAAGGTTGTGCTGCTGGAAAAGAAGGAGCAGACGTTGGCGCGGTTGGAGCGCGAACGGGAGGCACACGCGCAGGCCCTGGAGCAGAAACAAAAGGAGCTCGACCTCGTGTTGGAGGAGGAGAGGAAACGGTTGCAGAAAGTGGCGGGCCTGAGCCGCGATGAAGCGAAACAGTTGTTGCTCAACAAGCTGGAGGATGAAATCAGGCGCGACGCCGCGGCGATGGCGCGCCGCATCGAGGAAGAGGCGAAGGAGTCAGCCGACAAGCAGGCGAAAAAGATCATCTCGCTGGCGATCCAGCGTTACGCGGCGGACCACGTGGCTGAAACGACGGTGACGAGCGTTCCCCTCCCCAATGACGAGATGAAGGGCAGGATCATCGGACGCGAGGGCAGGAACATCCGCGCCATTGAGGCGGCTACCGGCGTGGACATCATCATCGATGACACGCCCGGCGCGGTCGCCCTCTCCAGCTTCGACCCGATACGGAAGGAGATCGCAAGGATCACCCTTGAGCGGTTGATCGCCGACGGACGGATACACCCGGCGCGTATCGAGGAGATCGTGGAGAAGGTAAAGAAGGAGATGGAGGATACCATACGGGAGACCGGTAAGCAGGCCGCGTTCGATCTGGGCATCCACAATCTGCATCCCGAGATCATCAGGTTGCTTGGACGGCTCAAGTTCAGGAGCAGTTACGGGCAGAACGTGCTCCAGCACTCGAAAGAGGTGGCGCGCGTGATGGGGATCATGGCCGCGGAGCTCCAGCATGACATCCAGGCGGCCAAGCGGATCGGGCTCCTCCATGACATCGGAAAAGCTGTTGACCATGAGGTGGAAGGGGCGCACGCGGTGATCGGCGCCGACATCGCGAAGAAATACGGCGAATCGCCCGACATCGTCCACGCGATAGCGGCGCACCACAACGACGTGGAGCCCGCCTCGATCTATGCGGTGCTCGCCTCCGCCGGCGATGCGATGTCGGCGGCAAGGCCCGGGGCGCGGTCTGAAACGCTCGAGGCGTACATCAAGCGCCTGGAGAACCTCGAGAAGATCGCCATGGCATCCCGCGGGGTACACCACGCCTACGCCATCCAGGCGGGTCGCGAGATCAGGGTCATTGTCGAGCCGGACAAGGTCGACGACAACCAGTCCGTGCAGATCGCGCGCGACATCACCAAGAAGATCCAGGATGAGCTCGAGTATCCCGGCCAGGTCAAGGTGGTGGTCGTCAGGGAAACGCGGGCGGTGGAATACGCGAAATAAGGAATGGGTTGGAATTACAGAATTCAGAGGAAACCACAGAGTACACGGAGAGAGGACACAGAGAACACTGAGAAGGCAGTTAATTTTAACCGCGCCCCAATGGGGCCCCTTTTGGGGAGGGACGGGGATAAACGCCGGTTATTTATGGCTCCAGAAACCAGAAACTGTTTTTGCCGTAGTGAGCCTCTGTGTCCTCTGTGGATCTCTCAGTGCCCTCTGTGGTTGAACATTGATATTGGGATTTGGGATTTCGGCTATATGATTACTATCCTTATATGCGGCGACATTGTCGGGAAACCGGGGAGAACGGCGGTACGGGAGCTGCTCCCCATCCTGAAAAAACGCCACTCCGTCGATTTTGTAATCGCCAACGCCGAGAATGCGGCCGGCGGGTCCGGCCTCACCCCCGACACGGTGAGCGAGCTTATTTCTTCCGGGGTGCAGGTGCTCACCTCCGGCGACCATGTTTGGAAAAACCGGGCGGTGTACGAAATCATCGGCAGGGAAGAGCGGCTCCTGCGCCCCGCAAACTACCCCGCGGCGGCGCCGGGGCGGGGTAGCGTGGTGGTCACCGCCGAAAACGGAGTCAGGGTAGGCGTGGTGAATTTGCTCGGACGCGTTTTAATGAAGCCGGCCGAA
>CAYWRA010000161.1:0-3090 GCA_964460305.1 uncultured bacterium | reverse complement strand
GGGTGCAGTCGTGCCGGTTGGGGGTCCTGAAAATCGTCCCGTCCCTCATCACGTACGGCCGCCCGATGGAGCGGGTGATCTTCAGCCCCATGTGGAGGGCCAGGGCAAAACTCGCGTCCACGATGTGGTGTTGTTCGGGGATGGGAATGACCCCTTCGTCCATCGCTATCTGCAACACGGGATCGCATTTGCTCGCGTAGAGGATGGGGCTTCCGGTCTTCCCATGGAGCTCCCTGTTTTCTTCGATCGCCTCCATCCCGCCCGCCATTTTGTTGAAGATCAAGTCCCTGCCGATCTCCTTCGCGAGCGCCCGCACGAAATCTTCGGGGAACCCGTCCGGAAAGAGCTGGTATGTCCGCGGATCGACGACGCCGACCATTTCCCGGTGGCCGATGGTGCTGTCGGGGTACGCGGATGCCTGTGTTACGGCGAGAGAGAGCTGGGCCTGCCGGCATGGCGCCACGCGGTCCCTGAATTTTTCTGATAGGACGTTGCCCAGGCCCATTTCACAAAGGTTGGGCAGATTGACCTTCCGCGCGCTGTGCGCGAGGAGATACTCGAGGGTGGTCACGCCGACCGCATCGAGCACCATCAATAACACTGTAGGACCATTCTTCATAACCCGTATTTTACCTCCCTTTCATCTGTGATATTGGTTGTGCGCCTGATCCCTCTGACATCCAAGATGAATTCAAGAAACCACAAGATGGCACACCCTCCATAGGCGGGGAGGGATTTTCACGAGAATTTGGTTGGAATAAATCTTGTGCCAATCTCGTGGTCGCAAGTTAAACAGTCTCGATTTTTAACTAGACCCCAGCAACCAGAAACTGTTGTTGCTGTTTCCCCCTCTTTCTCTCTCTTTTACTCTTTGTAAAGCTCTTCCCGTCAAATCGAGAGGCGCTCTCCCACCTGTAGCACTCTCGCCTTCATCCCCTTTGCGGCCATCTTCTTTTCGAACACGGCCGGATCGGCCGCTATGACGTCGAAAGTGCCATAGTGCATGGGGATGGAGAGCTTGGCTTGGAGCAGCTCCGAAGCCTTCACGGCGTCATCGATGTCCATCGTGAAATTTCCGCCGATGGGCAGAGTTGCGACGTCGATCCGGTCCATCTCCCCGATTAGTTTCATGTCGTAGAAGAGGCCGGTGTCACCCGCGTGGTACACGGTCTTCCCGTCCGCCGAGATGAGGAAGCCGCAGGGGTTCCCCATGTATAGGATGCCGTCATCGGTCGGATAACCCGATCCGTGGAATGCAATGGTGAGCTTCACCCGCCCGAAGGGAAAATCATACGCGCCCCCGATGTGCATGGGGTGCGTTTTAACACCCTGGCGTTCGCAGTAGGTCGCAAGCTCGAAGGGTGCGATGATCGTGGCGCCGTTTTCCCGCGCTATGGCAATGCCGTCGCCGAGGTGGTCCGGATGGCCGTGCGTCAGCAACACGTAACCTACCCTGATCTCCTCGGGCTTCACCTTGGCGCGGGGGTTCCCGGTGATGAACGGGTCGATCACCAGGCTCGCCTTCTGGAGATCGATCTGAAACGCCCCATGCCCCAAAAAGGTCAACGAAGGCATATTTTCCCTCCTCTCCCAACCGCCGCCCCAGGCGTTATAAAGGTCTCACAAAGAGAGAAAGAGAAGAGATTAAAGCAAGGGCTTGGTTTCGGTAGGGCAACCCCCCTCCTAACTGTCCCCGTGCCTCTTATTCTCTTTTACTCTTTGTGAAAAACTGTTTCTACGTATCACGCCTGACCGTACATGCGCATAAATGCAACCATGCAGCGTATCCCCTCGTCGTAGTCCGAGACCTTGATGTTCTCATTCGGGGCGTGGTCGCGCGAACCGGCATGCCCGACGCCGAACGCCACGGACGGGATGTTCAACGTTCTGCAGACATCGTTGAGGGGACCGCTCCACGGCGCCACGGGATAGACGATCGGATCTTTGTCGCATACCTCCCGAATCGCGGCGATCGCCGCATGGACGATCCTGTCTTCGCAGTCGGTCTTTGCGGGCATGATGTGGCCGAGCCTATGGATCGTGATGTCGCCGAATCCACGCTCGTCGAGGTGGCGCCTGAGATAGACAAGCAGCTTTTCGGGTGTCATGTCCGGCACCAGGCGAAAATCCAGCTTCGCCACCGCCTCGGACGGCAGCACCGTCTTCGGCCCCTCGCCCGTGTAGCCGGCCTTCAAACCGCATATCGTACAGGTCGGTGCGTACAGGAAGTCGCGCGCCAGCTCGTCGCCAGACATCCCGCGGATGAATTCGCGGAGTCCGAACGTCTCTTTCATCCCATCCCCGTCGAGTTCCACCCGTTTCAACGCCCGCTCATCCGCATCGCTCAAGCCCCTCGCCTCCTGGAGCCAGCCACGTATGGTGATTCGGTATCGCTCGTCCAGGAGTGTCCCGAGGGCCCAGACCAGGCGCCATGCTGGATTGGGCACGATGCTTGCATACGAGGAATGCAGATCGTGGCGCGCACCCTTAGCCCTCAGCTCGACGTAGCACTGCCCCTTCAGGCCGCAGGCTACGATGTGGCGATCTTTAGGGTCTTTCCAGGAGCACTCCCACAGGCAGCCGTCGGCTTTGAGGAGATCCTTGTGCTGCCGGATGAATTCCGCCAGGTGCTTCGAACTCGTTTCTTCTTCTCCCTCCACGAGAAATTTAATCTTGAGCGGCAGGGCGCCCATGGTTTTCATCCAAGCTCGGACCGCATGGAGGCGCGCCATGAGGTTGCCCTTATTATCGCTCGCTCCCCGGCAGTAGAAGCGCCCGTCGGCGATCGTCGGGGTAAAGGGATCCGTGCTCCACTCCTCCACCGGCTCGGGTGGTTGCACGTCGTAATGGTTGTAGACGAGAAGTGTTCTCGGGCCCTTCCCAATCTCGGCATAAACTATCGGCGCTCCCCCAGGGATCTGGAAGATCTGAGCTTCGGCCCCGAGGGCTTCGAGGGCGCGCGCAATCCATTCCGCCGCTTCCTGGAGCGCCGCAACATTTCCCGACCGCGAAGGGATGCGACAGAGCTCGCCTAGCTCGTCCAGGAATTTTTTCCAGTTCTGATCTATGTAGTTCTGGATGTCGTTTGTT
>CAYWRA010000160.1:0-3123 GCA_964460305.1 uncultured bacterium | reverse complement strand
CCTCCTGCGGTGTTGACCTGCCCCCCCTGCTCATGTTGATGACCTGGTATGTTATGCCCTTGGTATTTCCGCAGGAATTCAAATAGAACTCGAGCTTTTTCGGGTAGCTATCCTCGAAACTCACGTATCCCCCCTCGGTAAAGGAATCCCCCGTCGCTATGATCCTGAATACGTTGTTCCCTTTTTGCAGGGGGTATTCATAATCCTGATAGCCGAGCGAGTTATAAGGCATGCGATCAGTCCTGAAGAGGGGGATGTCCGCGCGCAGGGGCTTTTTCTCCGGGATGAAACGGGCGGCGATCTCAACGGCGACCAGCGACAGCATGACGCTGACGAAAAAAACCACGAGCTTGAGCAGAAGCGATTTGCGCGGCGATTCCGAATGCATGTCCCCTCGATATAAACCGTTGTTTCCGCGCCCCCTCGACTACGGCGCGACCTGTTGATGACAGTGTCTCCGACTCTATGCAATAATTAAAATCCTCTTCACGTCCGTGACAGGGGAATTAATTTTAACGTAGAAATTATGGTATCTTGGGTAATATTAACGTATAATTCTGCCATGAATACAAGAGAAAAAATGCGCGGGGCGGGAAGGCCACCCAAATTCCGAGAGGAGCGCAGGCCGGTGACAATGACCCTTCCGGTGCGGATACTAGATTTCTTGAAGTCCGTCGACCCCGATCGCGCCAGGGCGATCGCCAAGCTGTCGGACGCGGCGGCCGCCGGCCTCCGTAACAGAAAACCGGTGGAGATCGTGGAAGTTGCGCCGCACCATGGCCTGATCGTTGTCGCAGACAGCGCGCTGCTGAGAGGCATCGATGGACTATGCCTGATTGAGATTGCCCCCACCCGCTATCTGATTACGCTGCATGGAAGTATGAGTGCGGAATCTCTCGAAGTCCAGCTCCATGACATGATCGAGGAAGGGAACGGCGGGCAGGGAGAAATTACGCTCCTCAAAGAGCTGTTTGAACAGCTACGTCACCAGCGCCGGCGCAGGGCAGTATCGAAGGAAGAGCTGCTCATCATCAATATATGAGCCACTGCCAAAAGTTGAAAGTTTAAGGTGCAAAACCCGCGATAACCCGTACGTCACGCTTTCTGCTTTAAACTTTAGGCTTGTAGTTATGGTGGGCGATACAGGACCCTACCACGGCCGAAAGCTGAAAGCCTAAAGTATAAAAACAGCCTGGATCTCTGTCCTTAGGCTTTCTGCTTTAAACTTTAGGCTGTAGTTATGGTGGGCGATACAGGACTCGAACCTGTGACCTCTTGGGTGTGATCCAAGCGCTCTAGCCAACTGAGCTAATCGCCCTTGAAGAAAATCCCAAACTCCAAACCCCAAATCCCAAATCCCAACCTACAACAGTATAGCCAATCTTAGGGATTCAGGGACTTGCGGAGCAACGCGATCGCAAGTTCCATGAAGCCCTTAGATCCCGTACCGTGCGAAGCACTGGTACGGGACTGAGCTAATCGCCCTGAGGAAAATCCCAAACCCCAAACCCCAAATCCCAACCTATCGGGGGGATCAGTAAAAAACGTTTTGCAATTTCACGCCCACTATAGAAAAACGATAACCGTTTGTAAATCCCCTTTCTCTGTGTGCCCACCAGGGGAGCGTCTTCGGGGAGTGGTTTCCTTGAGGATGGTCTGCGGCAGTCCCATGCCGCAAGAACGGTACGCCGCCACAACCTGGCCGTAAGCTGTATGGAGACTGAAACAAAGAGGGCGGGGAGACGTTACAACAGTTCCCCGCCGCTCGTTATCGGTAACCGGAAACCCGAGGTCTCTCCGATCACTTCGTCTTGGGTTGCGTACTGAGGATAACCCTCACGTTGTGCCAGCTCGTCCTGGGCTCAACGGTGAGGATGCAGCTCTGCCCTTCTTTTTCGTAATAGCGGGTGCTCGAGCGATAATCGACGTAGCTCATCTCCTGCCATCCATGGAGCGGCATCTGCTGCTGGTAGAAAGCGAGCACGTTGTTGATGTTACTCCTACCCTTATAAACAAGGCGGCCTACCCGCGTCACGTCGTTCTGGAAAGAATATGAATCCTTGCGCACGAGAGCGAATCCCGAGGGGACCGGAATGTCTTCGAAGGACACGTCGTTGCTGAACGCCACCTGCGGCGCGCCGGCAGGCTGATCGCCCTTCTTGCAACCTGCAAAGCCCCCGATTGCCACTATAGCTACCGCGATTATCAGATACGAACACATACCCCTCATATTGACCTCCTCACGAGAAAAAGGAATGCTTCTGTTTCTGTGCTCGCGGAATCGCACATGAGTTATCGTGTAACACCCACCCTCCGCCATGGTGAGATTTTTCCAGTAAAAGCGCCCAATAATAGTCTCTCTCGAACGCGGTTGTCAATACCTTTTTGACTACATAGCAATAGTGCTCTCGCCACGGAGAAAACAATTCAACTGTTCCACAAAGAGTAAAAGAAAATTAAGAGTTCCCACCTTTTCTCTTCGGTAAAAATCCACGTTAACCTGGATTATTCATCTCGTTTGAAATGTGAGATGAATAATCCACCCTACGGGCCGAACCAGGCCCGCCCGGAGGGCGGGACGGTGCGGGGTTAACCCCGCACCGACTAGTCTGGTGCGGAATGTCGGCAGTTTTGCATAACTATTTGCGCCACGGTAAGATCTTCATCAACCGAGCAAGGTTGATGAATAGATCAGGTTAAACCTTTGGCTGTAGTTACCTCTTGCGCTCTCTTACTCTTTGCGAAAATCTAATCTCTTTCCCGAAGGGACCCCCTCGGGGCGTATCTTTCTTCGCGTACTTCCCACAAGGGGCCCCTGTGGAACTGATACTTCCTATCACCCCGTTTTGATCGGTTCGAGGTGGACGGTCGTTTCCGCGCCGAGCTCGCCTTTGAGTGCGTACTTCGCCTTCGCCGCGGTACGGTGCGCCTCGTCAATGTTCATAACGGGGGGGAAACACATGTGGAACGTGAGCTCCAGGTGATCGCCATAGCGGTGCACGTGCAGATGGTGGATGTCCGCAGCTGCGGGAGCAACCGATCTGACTATTTCCCTGATGCGGTTTTCCAGGTCGGGGCTGTGTACCTCTCCGAGGGACGTGCTCATGGAGGTTTTGATTATGT
>CAYWRA010000159.1:0-3148 GCA_964460305.1 uncultured bacterium | reverse complement strand
TGCGGCCCAGGGACTTATGAATCTCGATATGCCCCAGTTGCGAAAGTCAGGCTAAGCAACTCTCGTTCATTCAACGGTGACTTCCGCCGATGCGATGCCGAATGCGCGGCGGGGGACCGGCCGCTCATGGCGGGGGAAGAGACCGAGATATATCTTATACACGCCTGGCGATATGCGCGGGCCGATCGTCGTCTCGATCAACGTGCCATAAGAAACCGTCTTCAGCCCCTTGCGTCTGCCGGTAAACGCCCTTATGCCCGGAACCGGCTTCCCTTTTTTTGCAACCGAGAATTCACGGCCTGACGGCGTGACGATCACTCCATACGCGCTAAAGGGACCGTCGATGGGGCAGACAATCGCATCCAGGAAAAAGGCGCCTCCCCTCGCCACGCGTTCGCCGCTGGGGATCGCATATATTTTCGCGAGCCGAGGGAGACCCAATATCCTTCTTGCCTCCTCATGCGTGGCGATTGGCCGCCCCGCAGCCCGCGCCATGGAAACCGCCTGTCTGAGATAATCCAGATTCGCCGGCTTCCCCTTGTACGGCCATGCCGAACTGTCATGCAGGCCGAGACGCACGTTGCCGCCGCTGCCGATCGTCTCGCGCATAATCCCCAAAGCCGACGGCCCCATGGCGACGGTGACGGGATTGTCCTCCTCGCGCGTCGAGTCAAGTTCGATACGCTTGTTGCAGCGGACCCATTCCCCAACTTCCCTCCCCGCTCCGCCGAGGTCGCAATCGATGATGATGTCCGGAGCCGCCGCAAGCACGTCCCTGAGGAGCGAACGATAGTTGTTCAGGCTCCGATCGAAGCGATAATCGGCCGCCGTACTCTCCGCGGCAATCGGTTGAAGACGCACTATCGTAGCGCCGATCCTGGCGCACGTTTTTATTTCCTCGATGTATTCCTTGCGCGATGCGGGCGCCTCGCGCGACACGGCGGCTCCTGGTTCCGGTAACAATGCCACTTCTATGACGAGCGGCGCGCCGGAGCGTTCCATGGCACGCTCCGGTGGATGCGACACAGCCTTGACAGGCGTTGCCGGCGGCGGAGCGACAGTGACACACCCGCACAGAATGGGAAGAAATAGAATGACGAGGCCGCTAATTGCTTTCACGATTTCTTTCTTTCGCCCGTCTCTCCATCTCGTTAAGCCTCCACTCAATCGAGGAGAGGACCCAGAACATGAAATGCATCTGCCTCAAAAAAGTATGGAGCACGTACATGATCTTCGCCGAGATGAGAATGATGCCGATCTCGATCATCGGCAGCACAAGCTTACCGTGCGTACCGAGAGAGACGATAAAGCAGCCTACGACGGCCAAGCCGAAGAGTACGTTGAACAGCCTCTGCCTGAAGGTGGGAACACCGCCTATCTTGCCGATGATTGCGCGGATGCGTTCCTTCTCGCGCTTGAACTGCTCGATCTCCTCGGCGAGGGTGTCCTCCTTACCCTGCTCCGTCCGTTCCGTTTCGTCGCTCATGAGCCATACCATAGCAGCTTCGACAGCCACATTCAATCACAAATGCCGGGCAAGGGAAAACCACAGAGGTCACAGAGAACACTGAGGAATAAACCACCGATTAATTTCAACCACGCCCCCAGGGGGACTCTCCTCGATATTGGGATTTTGGGGTTTGGGATTTTTACCTTAAAAGCGTCATCGCCAGCGCATAGCCGATGTGGTACGATTGATTTTTATGGACTATCGAAAGTTTATCCAAGAACGACTCCCACAGCTCTTCCCGCCGACGCGGGAGCCCGTAAGCCGAGAGCTGCTCCAACTCGGCAGAAGACTCGTCGACGGCGATAAGTTCACTCCGCGGGAAGCGGAAAGCGCCATGGAAATCATGATCGGAGGGCGAGGCTCACCTTACGAAACAGCCCTCTTCCTCACGGCGCTCCGCGCCGGCACCTGCACGCCGGAAGAGCTCGCCGCCATGGCGGGAGTGATGCGGGCGCATTCCATCCGCGTTACCCCGTCTCCGCCATGCACGGTCCTCGGCGATAATTGCGGCACCGGCGGCGATGACCTCCATCTCTTCAACGTCTCAACCGCGGCGATGTTCATCATGGCCGCGGCAGGCGTGCCGATCGCAAAACACGGCAACCGCGCGAGCACTTCCCGCTGCGGGAGCGCCGATGCCCTTGAGGCGCTGGGCGTCCGCATCGATTTGGCGCCGGACGCGGTCGCCCGGTGCATCGAACGGACGGGGATCGGCTTCATGTTTGCGCCCTTCTACCACCCTGCAATGAAACACGTGGCCGCCGTGCGACGCAACCTCCCCTTCCACACCATCTTCAATCTCCTCGGCCCCCTCTGCAATCCCGCGCCGATCAGCTTCCAGTTGCTGGGCGTGTACCATCCCGACATACTCCAGCTCGCGGCGCAAACGCTCATGCTCCTCAATCTGCCGCGCGCCCTTGTCGTGTGCGGGGAGGCTGGTATGGCGAGCAAATGGATGGACGAGGTCTCCATATCCGGCCTGACGCATGCGATCCTGATCGATCACGCAACGGAGCGCCGGATCGAAATCGACCCCCGCTCGCTCGGCATGTCGCTTTCATCCATCGAGTCCCTGCGCGGGGGGACCCCTTCAGTGAATGCCTCCATCCTCCGCGGCATCCTTGACGGATCCGATACGGGGCCGCGCCGGGACCTGTGCCTCATCAATGCGGCCGCCGGCCTTTACGCGGCAGGGGTGGTCGATGAAATCTCCGAGGGTCTTGCGCGTGCTCGTGAAACGCTGAAGGGCGGTGGGGCGCTCGAAAAACTGGAACGGTTGATTGAGGAAAGCAAGCGCGAGGGAAAATCCCAAACCCCCCGACTGCGCCAAGGCTTCGTCGGACAGGCAAATCCAAAATCCCAATTATAGTTGTCCCCACTGGGAAGATTATTTCACGATACTTTCGGACAACTATCGTCGTAACAAACGCTAACCTGGATTATTCATCTCGTTTGAAATGCGAGATGAATAATCCACCCTACGGGCCGCACCAGGCCCCGAGGGGGCCCCGTTGGGGCCCGCCCAAAGGGCGGGACGGTGCGGGGTTAGCCCCGCACCGACTAGTCTGGTGCGGAATGTGACAATCTTGATTAACTATTTGCGCTACAGTAAATACTTATCGGCCGATCAAAGTTGAT
>CAYWRA010000158.1:0-3175 GCA_964460305.1 uncultured bacterium | reverse complement strand
ACACCGACCGAGACCCCGACTGAGACGCCGACGGAGTCTCCTCTCGCCACTGTCAACAACTTTACATTTGGTCAACTTGATTGGTACGACGACGAAGATATACTCCGAGTGAAGAATTCCAGTTGGGGCTATATGGAGATGGACGTTGTCGGTAATCCCTCACAGCTTACGTATTTGAACGTCACCGCAAACGCCGGACACGGGGATGCATGGATCGTCCGCAACATGCCCCTTATGCCCCAGTCGATAGGTAGCGCAGCGCTACGCCAAGGGGTAGACTTTGATATCACGCAGTTGGGCTTGGCCTCCGGAACTCACCTGCCTTCGCTCGATTATATTTTTTCCGTCGATGGCACCATACGGACCACCCAGCCCAGCGGCACTAAGACTCCGACGCCAGTTACCACTGTCAGGCGGCGATGCTTTGGCATGCTGAGCGGGCCCCTCTTTCCCAAGAGCGTCGGCGCACCGGTGGGAGTAAAAAATCAAGTTGCGATACCGGCATGGAATGTGATCCAGCACAAAAACGTACCCGGCGTTCAAGAAGCTTGGTGGTATTGTGTTCCTGGCGCCTTTGCACGCAGCATTGCCTGGTTGACCGGTAAAAAAACGGACGCGCAGGCGCAACAAGTTTATAACCAACTCGTTGCCGCCGGCGTGGCCCCTCCCCAAACCGATGCGCAACAGCTTGCGGCTAAGGCCAATTACTTAAAGCATAAGATTCGGGGAGCTCAAACCAGAATCTTTGACCCGGAGAATATATTCGGCCAGATCAACGGCGTAAACAAAGAACCAGCAGGTACAGATCTCATAACATGGCTTAGACGGGAACTACGGCGTAACAAAGACGTCGAGCTCATTTACGACAGCCTCATGATCACCGTAACCGGGATGTTTGAGGCAAACGGAAAAATCTTCATCAGATACCGTAACGACGAGAATCAATTAAGCTACACGAAGGGCGATAAAGCCGAGAAGACGGTGGAGCTTGTGAAGATTGGTAATAACTACCAGTTTGGCACACAAGTTCCCGCGCCTTTCTTCAAGGTCAGAGCGGCCATATCAGAGGCGGAGAATTGGGGGATGATCCGCCACGACCCCAAGCACAGGGGCAGAAGTAAAGCCATAGGCCCCGACCCCATGGTCGCGTGGTCCTATTCAACGGCAGATAACGTGATTTCTTCAGCCATCGTGGATTCGGCCGAGAACATATACATCGGGAGCAATGACAATCGGTTCTATGTGGTTTCCTCCGTCGGGACACTCGCATGGAGCTACCTGTCCGCAGGCGACATCTCTTCGTCCCCCGCGATCGATGCCTCGGACATGATTTATGTCGCTTCAGAGGATAACCAGCTCTACGCATTCGATTCTATAGGCGGTTTGGGGTGGAGCTACACTCATCCAGGCGGCGCTGTGGAAGATCACTGGGTGTCCTCTCCGGCGATAAACGAGCTGGATGAAATCTATATGCAGTCGCGCCGTAGCCTCATTGCATTCAGCTCCACCGGCGCGATGGAATGGAGTTTTGTCACCGGTGCAGCAGCCACTGCGCATCCCTCGTCCCCTGCTATTGGGGATGACGGACAGATATACTGTGGCACTGGCGACGTGGATAGGTTGTATGCCCTCAATTCCGACAGCTCGTTTATATGGAGCTACGTTACGGCTGGCGCCCTACAATCATCCCCCTCGATCGATGACAACGGACAAGTCTATATCGGGTGCTACGACAATAATGTATATGCATTCACCTCGGCGGGTATGCTTTCGTGGTCATACATGACAGAGGATGATATATATTCGTCTACCGCGATAGGTGAAGATGGGGACATCTATGTCGGTTCCAGGGACAACAATCTCTATGTGTTGAGCTCAGCAGGGGCGCTTTCCTGGAGCTATCGGGCGGCTGCGAACGTAGATTCCTCGCCTGCAACGGACGCCAACGGCATGGTGTATTTCGGCGCCCAGGATGACCTGATATACGCGCTCAACTCCATTGGCGCACTTGTCTGGAGTTATGAGGGGGGAGGTTGGTTCAATTCTTCCCCATCAATCAGCGGTGAGGGGCTGCTCTATATGGGAGGGCATGATAACAAACTCTATGCATTTACAGAGCCGACTGATACACCCACTGAAACCCCGACAATTACGCCGACGCCGACGATCACTCCGACGGAGACGCCGGCCGACACACCGACAGCAACGCCGACGTGGGATCCGTCGGTGCCGACCTATACGCCGACGATGACGCCTACGATAACGCCGACGCCGACAGATACACCGACGGTGCCGCCCACCGTAACAGCGCCGCCGAATGGTCCATGGCCGATGTTCCGCCGCTACATTGATCACAAAGCCGTTAGCGGTAGCGATGCGGTAGAGTGCGGCGGCGCACTCGCATGGATCTATGAAACAGACGGCAATATTACCTCATCACCTGCCCAGTCTTCGGATGGGAATGTCTACGTCGGGAGCGACGACAATGTGTTCTATGCGTTTTCGCCGACCGGCGAGGTCGAATGGACATACGTGACCGGCGATGACATCTCTTCATCCCCCGCGGTCGATAGCGTAGGGAATGTGTATGTTGGATCGGAGGACAGCCAGTTTTATGCCTTCGGCTCCGGAGGGAATCTCAAGTGGACCTATCTCACGAGCGGAGCACTGGAATCCTCCCCCATGATAGACTCGACTGGGTTGGTTTACATGCAGGTGATCGGGCGCTTGGTTGTGTTCGATTCAGCCGGAACATTGCAATGGAGTTGCAACACTGGTGCAGCTAACGCGTCATCTCCGGCTGTCGCCCCCGACGGTCAGATATACTGGGGCACCGGTTATCTGAAATCCCTATATGCCCTCGAGTCGAACTGGGGGTTTAAGTGGAGCTATCGGACGGGCGGTACAGTAGAATCTTCGCCCGCAGTAGGCTCAGCCGGCAATATCTACGTCGGCAGCTATGATAACCGGCTCTATGCATTCACATCGAGAGGCGAGCTCGCCTGGACATATCTCACGGGAGAGGACATTTACTCGTCACCTGCAGTCGATACTGCCGAGAACGTCTACGTCGGATCCAGGGACAACAGGTTCTATGCACTCACCTCTGCTGGAACGCTTTCCTGGAGCTACTTGACGGATGGTGCTAACATAGACTCCTCTCCAGCGATTGACG
>CAYWRA010000157.1:0-3222 GCA_964460305.1 uncultured bacterium | reverse complement strand
GGGGCATTTCTAATAAGTTTTGTCTATGAGTACTTTTTTATTTGACGCAACAGGGGTGCCGAGTTGCCTCATAATAAAAGTACTCGAAAAGGATTCGTTGATTCAAAATAAAAGGTACTCGAAAAATCAGTGACAGACCTCCTAATGAGCTGTGTGGGAGGGAAAGTAAATCTCTTCTACTCCCACCCCGCACCGTCCCGCCCTTTGGTCGGGCCCGGTGCGGCCCGTAGGGTGCGTTATGGGGCAGGAGGGGAATCCACACTTTTGTGTTCATAATCCCCTTCCATTACCGCTTTTACCGCTTGCGCCGATCATAATTGGGCTTATAATAGTGGGATAGAGCTCAAAAAGAACCGGTTAAAAGCAACCTCAGCATCGTTGCACCTGAAAGGAAGGCGTTCTCATGCTAGCATTTTTCCGCCGCAGGATGAGGCTCATCTTGTGGATTCTCGTCATCGTCGTCATCGTTACTTTCATACCCTGGGGTGTAGGCGTGCGCATGCGGGCCCGCGGAGACAAGCGCCTCGGCGCCGTCGGGGAGCTCTTCGGTAAGTCCGTATCCCGCGACGAGTTCGATGACGCACGCATGGCTGTCCGAACGGACAGCCTCCTTCGCCGCACCAACCTGAACGACAAAACGATCAACGAGCGCGCCTGGGAACGCCTCCTGATGCTTGCGGAGGCGCGCAGGGAAAGCATTTCAATACCCGACAAGGAACTCGCGCTCACGATACAGGCGCAGTTCGGCGGCGAGGGGAATTTCGACCAGAGGGTGTACGAGAATATCCTTAGAAACGTCGGGGTTACCCCGGGCCTATACGAGGAATGGACGCGGCAATCGATGATGATCACCCGCCTCGCCGAGCCGGCGCGCCTTACCGCCTGGATGCCTGATGAAGAACTGGAGCGTCGGCGCCGCGAAGAGGAGAGCAAGCTTACCATCAGCTACGTCCTCAACGGGGTCACGGGAGCCGAGGAGGGCATCACGGTCAGTGATAAAGAAATCAAAAAGTATTACGACGAGCATATGGGCGAGTTCAAACTGCCGCCCACGGTGAAGGCGCGTTACGTCACCATCCCATTAGGAAACGTCGCTGAGAAAACCCCGGTGACCGACGAGCAGGCCACGCAGTACTATAACGAGCACCAGCGTGAGTTTGCTCACGATAAGCGCGTCAGGGCACGGCAAATTCTGATCAAGGCCGAGGGCAAAGACCGGGAGCTGGTTGACGAAATCGTCGAGAAGCTTAAAAAGGGCGGAGACTTCGCCGCGCTCGCCCGCAAGTATTCGCAGGATGAGGCGACAAAGAAAAAGGGAGGAGATCTCGGCTACAAAGAATCGAGGGAGCTGCCCAAGGCGGTTTCGGATAAGGCATTCGCCATGAAGGAGGGAGAGGTAAGTGACGCCATCGAAACCCCGACCGGCTACTACATCGTTAAAGTCGAAGGATTCCAGGATGCCGGGACAAGGCCGCTGGACGAGGTTAAGCAGAACATAAAGTCGGCACTGGAACGCGACCAGAAGGAGCGCGCCCTGGAGGAGGCAAAGCACACGGCCTACGCACGTGCGGTGGACATCTCGCTCGCGCTAGTCGATACCCCCAGGCTGGACGATATCGCAAAGAAATATTCGCTCGAGATTCAAGAGACTGAGCCGTTCACCGAGAGCAGAGCGGCGAAGAGCATCCCGAGAGGCGATTTCGTCAAAACGGCCTTCAAGACCGAGATCGGTTCATTCAGTGACATAGTCGAGATTCCCGAGAAGGGTTACTGCATCATCGTCCCGAAAGAGAAAACGGAAGAGAAAACCGAATCGCTTGATGAGGCGAGGGTGGACATCGTCAAAAAACTTAAGGATCAAAAGGCAAAGGCGAAGGTCCACGATCTCACCGTGGCACAACGCGAGAAGGCAGGAAAAAAGATGCAGGATGAAAAACTCAACTTCGCCTCCGCCTGCAAGGCGCTCTCGATAAAGACCGCGGAAACGACGCCGTTCACACCGAAGGGAATCATCCCTGGGATAGGCTTCGATCTAAAGGTCGGCGCCGCCGCTTCCAAACTTAACGTGGGAGAACTCAGCGCCGTTTTTGATACCTCCAAGGGGAGCTGCTTTTTCACCCTCCTGAAGCGCGAGGAACCGCCCGTGAAGGAGAAGGCCCAAGGGACTGACATGTTCGCGCGGCGAACCATGGCAAGGGAAGGGATGAAAGTCATGAGCGGCTGGAGTAAGTGGGTCCACGACCAGGCAAAAATGGTCGACTATACCACGGCGGCTCCTCAGTCGTCAGAGGAACCCGAAGAGCCCAAGGCTGAGGAATAATCGAGGGCGAGCATTTCCTACCGGCCCAAGCCAGCTCCGTTCATCAATCGCCGACGCCGTACCCCCGCTTTCATGGGGCTATGCCGTTCTTGCATCCGGGTTGCGGATTTCGCAACCCGGATGCAAGAACGTGGATCCCTGCTTCCGCATGGATGATAGGTTATGGGTTTGATGAACGGGCCCAACTAGTGGGTATTCTGAGATTCCTGCGCATTCTGAGCAGGAGGAGGCGGCGGCTCTTCATGCAATTGAGGCACTGTTGCAATTCCCGTCTCCTTCGGTGTTTCTTCACGGATCACGATCAGATGCTTGAAGATCCGATAATGCGACGGCTGAACCCCTTTGATCTCCAGCATCTCCTCAGGAGTATCGATCCGGTCTTTCTTCCGGTACTCGATGATCGCATCGGCCTCCTCTCGCGTGAGCAGCGGGAGCATCATCAGTTTTGCCGCCTCGGCCGTATTTGGGTCTATCTGAATGGTGTTTCCCCCGCCACTCGAGACATCCGAGTCCGAACCGTCTTTCTTCTTCTTGCTCTTCTTTTTCTTCGCAAGAATAGTGGGGAAATTTTCCTGAACGGCCCCCCCACTGATAAACTCCTGAACAAAACCCTGCTTTCCTAAAAGCGCCGCGCGTGAAAGCGGCGAATCCCCCTCGGCAGTGGCCGCCAGGGCAATACCACCGCATGCAAGGAGCCCGAGAAGCGCGCCAATGCCTACAACAATACCCCTCATGCTATTACCTCCCGTGATTTGCCAGCCCGGCTCCCTCCAAACCGTACCGACGATTGAATAGAGTGATAAATATTATAGCATACGTGCTTTACTTGCAATCGAATATTCCTATCAGAGGGAATTGCGCTGTGAGCATTTTTTGAAGCATGGTAACAAGTGCCGGTTGTC
>CAYWRA010000156.1:0-3269 GCA_964460305.1 uncultured bacterium | reverse complement strand
TGAACATTTTTATGGTGGGGATCCCGTACTCGACCAGTTGCTCCAATTCGCGGGGAGAGTTTTCGCCCCAGTCGGTGAGGCCGGCGTGTAAGGAGTAGTCGATGCATACCCCGCCGTCAGCCTCCGCGCGGCGGTTTTTGACGGCCTCCATGACGGGCCGGCCCTTTACCTGTATGGCATAATCGATGACCGTGGTCACTCCACCGCACGCCGCGGCTTTCGTGCCGTTGACGAAATCGTCCGATGAAACGGTGCCGCAGAAGGGGAGCTGGAAGTGTACGTGGGTGTCGATAGCTCCCGGCATGACGTATTTGCCGCGAGCGTCAACGACCTCCGTTCCTGCTTGGGGCTTGAAGTCACGGCCGATGGCGGCGATCTTCCCATTGTCCAGGACGAGATCTCCCTGGAAGACGTCGGATTCCGTGACGAGCGTGCCCCCTTTGATTATGGTGCTCATAATGCCTCCAGGATTAAGTAGTATGGATTAAGTGGTAAGCACTAAGGAGCTCTTAATCCTTAGTACTTAATCCTTAATCCTGGTCCATCACTTCTTCTTCAACGGCACCGTCGACTCCTTAAGTGCGATGCATCCGTCAACGGGGCATACGTGCGAGCAGAGCCCGCATCCAACGCAGAGATCTTCCTCGACGGTGGGCTCCCGTTTCTTGGCGTCCCATTTGATCGCCTGATACGCCGCGTCCTTGCAGGAGATGTGGCAGAGCCCGCAGCCGATGCAGAGGTTTTTGTCAATGGCGGAGACGAGCCGGTAGCTGCGGTTGAGCGATTCATGAGTGGTCATCTTTTGGGCGGCGAGGCCGACCATCTCGGCGATCGAGTCGAAGCGATGGTCCTCCATGTAATTGGCCAGCCCCTCGCAGAGGTCTTCGATGATCCGGTAGCCCCAATGCATAACCGCGGTGCAGACCTGGACGGTGGTTGCGCCGAGCAGGATGAACTCGGCCGCGTCCCGCCAGTTGCTCACCCCGCCGATACCCGACACTGAACAGTTGGTCGATTTGAAGATTTCGCAAACGGCCCTGAGCGCGATCGGCTTCATCCCCGGCCCCGAGCATCCGCCGTAGGTGCTTAAGCCCTTTACCGACGGGTATGGTTCGAGCGTGTCGAGGTTTACACCGATGAGTCCCGCGACCGTGTTGATCGCCGAAATCGCGTCGGCCCCGCCGGCCTGGGCGGCTTTCGCCGTCACCTTGATGTCCGTAATGTTCGGGGTGAGCTTGATCATGACCGGGACGCATGCGACGTCCTTGACCCACTGGGTGATGTGCTTGGTGATGTCTGGGTCCTGGCTGCATACGCTCCCCATGCCGCGCTCGGGCATGCCGTGCGGGCAGCCGAGGTTGCACTCGATCATGTCGGCGCCAGCGTCCTGTACGCGTCTGGTAAGCTCCTGCCAATCCTTTTTCATCGATCCGGCTGCCATGATGCTCCCGATGACGACGTGCGACGGATACCGCTTTTTTACCTGGCCTATCTCCTTTAGCCAGATTTTCAAACCCCGATCGGTGGTTAGTTCTATGTTCTGGAGGACCGACATCCTCTTCTTTTCGTAGTGGAGAGAGGCGAGGCGAGGGGCCACGTTGACGACCGGCTCCCCCGCGGGGACGAGCGTTTTTATGATTGCGCCCGCCCAGCCCGCATCGAAGGCGCGCATGATCATCTCGCCCGTAGTCGTCGGAGGGGCGGATGCGAGAATGAACGGATTTTTGAATTTTATCCCGCAGAAATCAACGTTGAATAACATGTTATCGGTTGCCGTTTTCATATTTTATTGTATCTCTCCAATAGCGTGATTCACGATTCGTGGTTTGCGACTCGATAGCTGCGGTCAGCGTTTTTTCAAATATCTGTCGATCGCTTCCGCGGCGCTCTTCCCGGCCGCGATGGCCTCAACCGCCGTAGCGCCGCCGTTGACGGCATCCCCTCCAGCGAAAACGCCGGGAATGTCGGTGAGGCCGTTTTTCTTCGTCTTGATGCATCCCCGTTTGTCCGTGCTGAGTCCGAACTGTGCGAGGAGTTCCCCGTCCGGTTCCTGGCCGAGCGCCTGAATGACGGTGTCCGCCTTGATGGTAAATTCGGAGCCGGGAATGGGGATGGGGCGCGGCCGGCCGCTCGCGTCCTTGGGGCCCAGCTTCATCTTGGCGCACTCCACCGCTTCAACCCTCTTTTCCCCGAGAATCCTCTTCGGCGCCGTGAGGAACATGAACTCCGTCCCTTCCTTGAAGGTGAGAGCTACCTCGCTCTCCCATGCGGGCATCTCTGCCATGCCGCGCCGGTAGATGATGATCACTCGTTTCGCGCCTAGGCGCAGCGCCGTTCCGGCGCAATCCATAGCCGTGTTGCCGGCGCCGAAAATCGCGACCGTCTCCCCGACGCCGGGTTTGGAGCGGTCGAACTTCGCCGTTGTGAGGAAGTCCATCGCGTCCCAGACACCCTCGATCCGTGTCCCCTCGATGTTCTGCCACTTTGATTTCCATGCCCCGGTGCCGACGAACACGGCGGAGTAACCCGCGGCCTTCAGTTTTTTGATATCGGTGATTTTTTGGCCCGCCAGGATTTTCACCCCCATTTTCTTTATCTGCTCGATTTCCGCGTCCACGATATCCTGGTTGAGCCGGTATGACGGGATGCCGTAGGTCAGCATTCCACCCGGTTTCTTGTTCTGATCGAAGACGGTCACGTCGTAGCCCTTTTTGGCGAGATGTTCGGCGCAGGCGAGGCCGGCGGGGCCGGCGCCGACGCAGGCCACCTTCTTCGCCCGTGCGGCTTTCTTGATTTCGGGGATGCGATAGCCACGCGCAAGCTCGACGTCGGCGACGTACCTCTGGAGGGCGGCGATGTCCATGGGCGCAGCGGTGTATCTGTTCCGGCACTCGCCGATGCAGAATATTTCCGCCGGGCATATCCTTCCGCAGACCCCGGCGAACGGATTGGCCTCCCTGATGATGCGCAAGGCGCTGCGGGTGTCTCCCACGTTGATCCTGCGTATAAACGCGCTGACGTCAACGCCGGCGGGGCAGCCGATCGAGCATGGCGCTTCAAAACAGAAGTTACAGCGGATCGCTTCCTGGCGGGCGACGTTGTGAGACACCTGGTTGTGAATTTCTTTCCAGTCTTTTAGTCTCTCTTTTACAGGGCGTTCGATTGAGCTGGTCAAGCCGCTCATGGGAGACCTCCGTTCTGCGGAATTAAAAGTGCGCCATATTATATCACCGTCGCGCCGCTCGTGCCACAGCTTTGTATGGTTGGTT
>CAYWRA010000155.1:0-3319 GCA_964460305.1 uncultured bacterium | reverse complement strand
GCCCAACCCCCTCAAAATAGCGATTTCGACGGTCCAGTTGCGAAAGTCAGGCTAATCTTGTGCAAATCTCGTTGTAAAGAAACTTTACACCTTACACTTTCGACTTTAGCCTGTAGTTACCAAGTCCCTTTGCACTTATCCGCGGGATACTTCTTGCAGTTCTTCTCGATTTTTGACGCGATGCAGGCGCTGAGATCCAACTGGAGAGTGTTGCACAGGCTTAGGGTATATATGGCAATGTCGGCGATCTCTTCCTCGATCCGGCGTCTCAGATCGGGGAGCGCCGATTTCGACCGGGCCTCCTCGACGTCCATCCATTGGAATATCTCCATGAGCTCGGCCGCCTCAATGGTGATGGACATGCTCAGGTTCTTAGGCGAGTGGAACTGCCCCCACTCCCTCTCCTCGACAAAATGCGCAATTTCTTTTTTGATCTTGTCGATCGTTGTGGCCGCATCTTTCATCAGAAGTCATCCCCCTTGCTTACGCCCACTTCACCTTCGATCTTTTTTACCAGCCGCCGTATCTCCGCGATATCATTCGCGGGAAGGAGCTTCAAAAGCTCGATGTCCCTCTGGAGCGTATTCAACATCCCGAGGAGCCTTTTCACGGCTGAGATTTTCTTCCTCCTCCTCGCCTCTTCCGGCTCCAGTTCGTCTCTCTGTTTTATAAGAGCGGTGAGATCCTTCTTCACTTCTCGCGCATCTTTTCCCTTCTCGAAAACATCCTTCTTGAGCTTCTCGTAGTCGCCGGCATCCAGGCCCATCCTGGCCTTCCTGAGGACGTCGATGGATTCATAGCCGGGCACGGTGGCCGCCTTCGCCGACTCTATGTATTCCTGCTGCAAGTACGGCGCCTTCTCCCGTTCGAGAAAATAGTATGACTTCAAGAGCTTCAGCGCCGTCTGATTCCTGATGCCGATCTCCTTCGCGGTGTACGCCTCGAAGGTCAGATAACCCCACTTAGCGTACAGCTTGTCTTTCCAAACCGAATAGAGCGCCTGGCCGAGCTCGGTCCACGAGGTCTTGAAATCCTTCGCGGCCTTAAGGAGCTTATACCTCAAGGAATTCTCATCCGTCTCGCTCATCTGCCGTTCGATATGCTCTAGTGCCCTCGATTTTAGTTCGTCCATCGTTCAGTCCTTTTTTGTATTTTGACCACGGAGACACGGAGAAAGACACAAAGAGACCAGATTCTCACAAAGAGTAAAAGAGGACAACCCAATCTGATAATCCACCACGGCAGAAATGACAAATACCAAAACACAAATGACAAAACCCCGCTATGCTTTGTCATTTGTCATTTGACATTTGTGATTGATCTCTTTCCTCTCTTTTACTCTTTGTAAAACGACCGTCTGGTTTCATCCATCCCGGGGACCGTGATGCCGGTTGACCCAGCAGCTAACTTACCGTACCATTATACTCCAAAAGGAGACATGCCATGAAAATCCACATTTACGCCATCGCCGCCCTGCTCATGGCCGGAACCCTCTACGCGGGGGGGATGGACGTCAAAGTAAACAAAGACGCAATTTCCGTGAGCCCCCTGGATCCCCAGGGAACCATCACCATCGCAGGGCCGCCCGGATGCGTGTTCGGCATGGCGCCCATCCAAATCATGGCCCAGGACAAAAAGAACAAAATGACCGCGGTGGGCTCGGTGATGCCTGACGGGGGCTTCATGCTGAGGCTTCCCGCCATGCCCAAGGATTCGATCAAACTTATCTTTGCCGGCGCCAACGGCAAGAAAAAAGACGTCAAGGTAAAAGTCCCCAAGGGCGCCTTCGGCATCCCTCCGGCCTCGGGAGGGACGGAGATCCGCAGCGAAACCGTCACCATCCCCCAGGGTGAATCTGCCGACCCTAAGGCGAACATGGAGCCCGCTCGCCAGGAGCAATCCCCACCGAGCGAACGCCAGATCATTCAGGGCGAAAAAGAGCTCAACGCCTCCGGGATGATCGAATAGAGTGAGAGGAGAGCGGAGTGCGGATCGCTCGGGCTCAGTAGGAAAATCTGACCTTTTCCTTCCTTACCGTGCCATCAGGCTGGCGGAGGACCGATCCCACAAACCTGTCGTCCATGAAATAAACCGTGCGCATGGCTGGTTTTTTGCCGGCCATGCTTGAGTAATAGTAATTCCACTTGCGGTTGTAGCTGATGCCGTTCTCACGGTGCGCGGCCGTCCCCATGCCTATCCGTTCCCGCGGCTCTCCGAATTTATTAAACACACGGTCTTGGTCGGTAATCCGCGCCTTCTTCTCGCCGCGCGGGCGCACCATGCGGCTTAGATCGTCGAACACATCCTTGAGGCGCTCGCATCCACAGAGCCCCCCGAGCAATATCGCCGCGACCGCTATCGGACCGAGCCTCGCCGAAAGCAACCGCCGCATACGAGCGTGATTCGTCATAACGGGCGATGCCGTCCTATTCCACGATGATGTTGGTCATGGTGCGGAGGACGCCGGGGATGCTCTGTATTTGAGAGACGATAAACTCTCCCAGCTCGTTGACATCATCACCCTCGACAAGCACGATGATGTCATACGGCCCCGTCACCGCGTGCGCCGACCTCACCCCTTTGATTTTCTTTACCTCGCCGCAGATCTCTATCGCCTTTCCCTGCGTCGTCTCGACGAAAATAAATGCGCCCACCGCCATAACCCGCCTCCCCTGTTGCGCCACATAGGCGTTCCGGCTTCCCGGTGCACGCAATTATAGCAGCGATCCGATCGGGAGCAAGAGTAAAAATCCCCGCGAGGGAAGATTATGTTGTTCACCACAGATTTCCATAGATTCTCACAGATTAACACGCCCCAACGGGACCCCCTCGGGAGATTTTTTTACCACTGAATACACTGAAGCAAATAAACATCGATTCTGTAACTTCAGCGTCCTCAGTGGTTCAAACTTTGGGGTGTCTGCCCATCAGCGTCTAAGTGCGTTAATCTGCGGCAAACAAAGCTGGCTTTCTCTTCTCTTTTACTCTTTGTGAAACAAATCTGCGTTTGTCTGCGTTAATCCCCCGACGGGACCCCCTCGGGGTGTGTCTCCGTGGTGAAAAATTACCATTGAAGATACTGCAAAACCCTTCTTTTTGTTTCAGCGAATTCAGTGTCCTCAGTGGTTCAAACTTCAGGCTGTTTGTCTCTGCGTTTATCCGCCCCACGCCCCGAAGGGGCCCCTTTGGGGCGTGGTTACTATCCTCCGCTTTTCTCCGCGTCCTCCCCCAAAGGAGTCCCCTTGGTGCGTGGTGAATTCTGCTGGGAGGGAATTGCTATGTACGCAACGCATTGAATAGGAGGAGAGGAGAAGGATAA
>CAYWRA010000154.1:0-3358 GCA_964460305.1 uncultured bacterium | reverse complement strand
CCTGCACGCCAGCAGCAAGGCGGGGCCCCGGACCGTGGGGGGGCGGCACAACGGGGGGGGGGCGGTCGCGATCGAGGTACGAGATACGGACTGCGGGATGGATGAAGAAACCCTCCGGAAGGCATGGCAGCCCTTCTACACCACCAAAGACCCAGTCACCGGTACCGGCCTAGGCCTGTCGATATCAAAAGGGATGGTCGAAAAAATGGGAGGGAATATCGGGATCGAGAGCAAAAAAGACGTGGGAACGCTGGTGACGATCACAATACCTTCCATCCCACCGCCTGCAACAAGCGCTGAACAGGCCCTGAGGGAAAATCCCAATGTTCGAGACGGAGAAACGGAGAGGGGAGACGGGGAGCTATAATGATAATCGCCGGCTCGCCGGTTCTCCAATTCGCCGTTTCGCACTTTGGAGTTTGGGATTTATACTGCGGTTGATGAATGGCCAAAGCTACAAGATCAACCACACGAGCAGTGCGATAATGACGGCGAGGGCCAGGGAGATGGCTAGGTAACCCTTTCCCCCATACCGCAACTTCGTAAATACGCCGATGCGGTGCGGAAGAACGGACCCGCAGTAGATGCAATTGAGGTTCTCTCCGGGAGTCTCCCCTCGGCAGTGGGGACAAACGACGTAGCCTTCCATCCTATTCACCAAGCGCTAGAGGAAAATCCCAAATCCCAAACCCCAAAGTAAGCAGCAAGCTACAAGCTGAAGCTTACAGCTTAAGGCTATTTATTAAACCACCCCAGCCAGCACCAGGGCGCAGATGGTTTTTGCATCTACTATCTTCCCCCGGGCCAGGAGTCCCGCGATTTCCTTTTTGGAAAAGAACCTCGGCCTTATTATCTCGTCTTGATCCCTGCTCGATCTCACCCTGGTGAGCCGTTCGGCCGTGAAGAGCTGTATCTTCTCGGTGGTATAGCCGGGGGCGGGATAGATAGCGCCGATCCGCTTCCAGGTCTTCGCCGCGCAGCCGACCTCCTCCGCCAGTTCGCGCTTCGCGCACTCAAGGGCCGTCTCTCTCCTCTTACGCGTCCCTGCCGGCAACTCCCATATATACTCGTCTATGACCGGACGGTACTGCCGGATGAGGATGATCCTATCCGGGCTGATAAATGGCACGATCAACACCGCGCCGGGATGACAAATAACTTCGAGATCTGCGACATATCCTCCGGGCAGCTTCTTTCTCTCGAGTGAGAGCTGGATGAGCTTGCCGTTGTAGATCTTCTTTTGTGTCATGTCTCAAGGCCCCTGCCTGCGTACGGCATTCACATGCGTCACTGGACCACCGCTGCGCTTAACGAGGCAAACAATTCCGTCTTCGCTTCTCCTCCATTGCCCGACAGGGGGGCTTATTTTATCGTCATTGACTCTTTATCCATCATAATCACATACTGCGTGCTCTCCGTCAGGTCCGAGAGCTTCGCTACCGGAGGCGCCTTCCCGGCCTGCACCGCTGCGACGTAGAACGTCACCTGTTCTCCCGCTAAAGACCGAGGCAGCGTCGAGAACAATACAAAATCGTACTCGCGCGGGGCCGTAATACCTGCTACATTCCGGAGCACTTTGTGTATACCGGACTTCATATTTCCCGCAGGATACATCGTATAAGTCCCGAACGGCGTATCCGCGAGCACATACAGATCAAATTTTTGGCTGATCGTCTCACCCAGGTAAATCGTATAATCGAGCAACGAACCCGATACCAGGTTGTGCGGATTGATCGAGAGTCCCTTGTACGAAAATTTGCCGGCGGCGCTGACGGTCGCTGCGATGAAGTCATCCGACACATCACCCTCGTCGATGACATCGATGTTCTGCATTTTTATCGACTGCCCCTGGGTAAAATCCAAAGCACTCAAGGCTATGGATTTAATACCGGGTCTGTAAAACGTATTGAAATAGTATTCGAGGTTGTCGAGATCCCTTATGGTCACCCACCATGTGGGCCATTTGTCCTCACCGTGGACCATCGGCTCGACCACGCCTTCGATATAATCGAACGCAAGGGCAATGGCCGCAGCCGATGACGTGGGGGTATACATCTGTTTAAGACAATAGGAGGCGCGCACAAATCTCGCGGCAGGAGCGTCAGAGCCGGGCAAATCAAGGGCGCCTCCCCAGGGCTTGTAGTTCAGGAGATTGGCGATCTGCACAGGATAAAGCGGCTCATTCGTAATCACGCCATTATAGATATAGTCCGGGCCGGCGCCATCAATATCCGGCCGGTAAATATTTAAGTTCCCCGATCCATCATACTCCATAACAACAGAATCACCCGTGCGATCGTGCAGGATCAGGTGTTCCCCTAATTGAATCGGCAGGTCGGGAGGCATATAAATCTTGATGCCGGGCGCTGCAGCGACCGCCTCTTCAACCGTTTGACAGGTATCAAGATAATATTGAAGCCAATAGACCACGCTCAATGCCCGATCGGAATGGGCGGTCGGATATTTACTATCCTCCTGTTCGAGAATCCCGCCGGCAAGGCCCTTTTCATTGATCCCGTCAGCGCAGTTTTCACCGAGGGCGTTAAATCCAACGCTTCCATACACGGCAGTCCATCTGAGCGGCGTATCCCCGGCTGGGGTGTTCCTTGAGGTGCGCTGCACGCCCCTCGGGCTGAGTACCGCAAGAGTATCCATGTAGGTGGGGAAACCAGCCTCGCGCGATTGCACCCTGTAATTCCCTTGCGTCAGCTTAATATCCGTACATGACCACACGCACGGTGTCTCGCATAACAATATACATCCGAGCATGATGCACACAAAAACCATCAAACGCTTCATCATATAACCCTCCTCTTGCTAGTGTGGTGCTAACCATCCTATCCTAACTCCCCTATAAACCGCAAGATTGAAACGTGTTATGTGCGGGACAGTGGGTAACTGCAGCCACCAAAATGTACTGAAGCAGTTGTATGGAAAAGCGGTTAATTCACCATCGCCGCGCTGGAGGCCATAAGGATTACATATTGAGTAGTCGGCGTCAATTCCGAGAGCTTCTTCACCGGCGGCGTCTTGCCCGCTTGGACTATCACACTGTAAAAGGTGATTGTCTTTCCCTTCATGGATGCCGGTATCTTCACCGCAGGGCGCACCGTTGTGATGTAATCCTTCAAGAAACTCTTCACGTTCCTGTAAAGCGGCGTAATTCCTTTGGCGATCCTCCCATTCAGATAAATCGTGTACGGCCCCGCGGGGGTGTTGGCAAGGAGATAAAAATCGAACGGCTGGGTAATATCCTCGATCAACGCCAGGTACACCGAGAAGGTCTGGCCGCTCGTCAACGCGCTCGGCAAAATAACAAGCGGAGGCAGCGGCGTAGGGGTAGGCGTTGCAGAAGGTG
>CAYWRA010000153.1:0-3385 GCA_964460305.1 uncultured bacterium | reverse complement strand
CTTATCCTTCTCCTCTCCTCCTATTCAATGCGTTGCGTACATAGCAATTCCCTCGTATGTGTTGATGATCGTATGTGGACGCCCCGAGACTCTTTACTCGATAATCTGTTTTTTTGACTGTGTCGTGCGGATAATTGTGAGAAAATATATTCATCTCGCCATGCGCACGCACCATATTGTAAGGGACATGGATTTCGGCGATCTGCTGGAGCGGTTGTTCGTCGCGGCGGTGCTTGCCGTCCTGACAATCCGTTTGTTCCTGTATCTAACCGGCTATCCGCAACTCGGCGGGAACGGGCTCCACATCGCCCACATGCTGTGGGGCGGTTTTTTGATGCTCGCCGCGATCGTGATCCTCCTCACCTCTTTGAATCGGTCGCTGAAATGGTTTTCGGCGGCGGTCGCCGGATTCGGATTCGGGACGTTTATAGACGAGCTCGGCAAGTTCATCACCAGCGACAATAACTACTTTTACAAGCCGACGGTCGCCATAATCTACATAATCTTTATACTCTTGTTCCTTACGTTCCGCGCGCTGAGGAAATACGGCTCCTTCTCCGGGACCGAATACCTTGTCAACAGCATAGAGTTGCTCAAGGAAGCGGCCATGGGCCGCTTGAACGTCGAGGACAGGATACGGCTCGCGCGGTATATCTCACGGGCGGACAAGGAGAGCGAGATCTCGAAAGCGGTGGCGGGTTTGTGCAGTCAGCTCCATGAGGTTCCGGCCGGGGCTCCCGGCATCGTGATGCGCATGAGCACGTATTTGAAACGACGGTATGTGCAATTGGTCCAGCAGCGCTGGTTCGCCAGGGCCGTGACTGCCTTTTTTATCCTCCAAGCCGTGCTGAGTTTTCTGTTTCTCGCCATGGTGATTGTGCTTTTGCGCACGGACTACCTCTCGCACATCATTCTTTCGAGATTGCGCGGGCTCAACCTGACGGAGGTCGTGAGCCTCCTGGCTTCAGGCGCATCCGGCATGCTTGTGGTCCTCGGCGTGCTGCGGATGAGAAGAGCCAGGCTTGAGGCCTACATGCTTTTCAGAAGAGCGATGCTTGTATCGATATTCCTGGTTCAGGTCTTCGCTTTTTATCAGCACCAGATGTCGGCATTCTTCGGCCTTGTGTGGAACGTGACGATCCTTGTCACGCTGGACTATATGATCGAGGAAGAGAAAGCTATGGATGGGGACGGTTCTCCCTATTCCCCTGCCTCACAATAGGTTATACGCTAATTTTTGAGGATTTTTTCTCGGCCGCCCCCTCTTTCGCCGTATTCCGGTTTTCAAAGTCGTGGTAAGCAGTTCCAGCACGTACTCCTTCGAGGCAATAAACTGAGATTGGTTTACCTCCGGCTTCGCGGCGCAACCTTCTGATATGAATTGAATATATCTTGCTCTCCTCTCCACGTCATTCATGCCAAAACTGTTATACAAAGGGTTTCGTGTTATTAAGTCGCTACCCCGGCCGCATGCATAAAATATGTAGCTCGAATGCGGATATTCGTCTGCTGGAATGGGCGGTACGATCCTGCATGGATTGGTTTCGATATAGCGTGCGCACTGCAATAGATACCTATCCTGGGAGACAATGTAGCTTTTAAATCTGTCCTGCCAGAAGTGCCCGATATGCTTGTACCTCCGTTTAAAATGCTGAGCATAAGAAAGGTTTATCCCATGCATCAACCGGGAAATATCGCCTTGAGGTCTCAGCAGGAGATGGACGTGATTTCCCATCAGGCAATAATGATAAAGATCAAACGGCATTTTTTCTTTATAACGCCGCAGTATATTGAGATAGCTTTTGTAATCCTCGCCATCATGGAATATGGTCATTTTATTATTGCCCCTTGAAATGGCATGATAAATGAGCTGAGCCGCTTTGATTCTCCGGTGCCTTGGCATGGGAATACCTCCGTATAGTTGTCCATATAAATAGACGAAGTGAGGGGCGGATTTATTCCCGAGAAATTGAATATTAAAAAAATGGCTAAATAATTAGCCATAATCTCTTGGTTAACAGACTATTGTGGAGAACCGTCCCCGCTTCAGTTTGACATCCCTGCAAGAGCCGTGTAAGTTGAATGCGAAGGAGGTGCGCTGATGTATCACGTTTTTCGCTGCATGATTTTGGCAGGAGGCTGCAGTTTACTGATCGGCGCATTCCCTTTGACTGTGTCCGCCGGTTGCGCCTACGGGACGAAAGTTGCTCTGGTTAATGGCGAAGGCTATGAGCTCAGAAGCATCGAGGAAATCGGGTTCAGGGATGGCGTGTACTCGCTTGTGCGGAGTGAAAAAGGTTTGGAGTTGGAGTCGAGGGGCGTCAGGTACAGCTACGGCACAGGGCCGGCGGCCACTGAACCCGGAATGATACGGGTCTCATTCGGCGCCGCGGAATCGAGCGGCGATATCACGGTGACGGACAGGCATGTATTCCTGGTGGCGAACAGCTCCCCTGCTGGGGCAACGCTCAAGAGGGCGATCGATCTGATCCCCGGCGCCGACATGCTGGTGGACTACCAGGGGAAGGCGGTCCCGGTCCGCAGCATCGCATTCATCACGTATCGGGGCGGGATCCATCATATCGCCACCAGTACAAATCTGGACGATAGCTGGGAAGGCCATCTTATCATCACCAACGGGATCATCTCCGGCGATTACCTGTTACAGTTGAGCTATTCGGAAATAGATTCTGCAATTCCCGCCGGCTTGTCGACTTTTGTTGCACGCGCCTCGTCAAAACTTTGATCTCTGTAGAAAATACCCATCGGTGTGCTATACTGACTCCAGCTTTTACCGCTTGTCATGGATTCGGCTTTTACAGGAGGGAGTCGACGGCCCAGAAGGAAAGGAGGAGGTTATGGTTTCGATGGAAGGAGAGAGCAGGGGTTTGCTGGTATTTTTAGGTATCGTTCTAGTTGTCGCGGGGATTGCTGCAATCTGCATGCCGCTCGTCGCCTCGCTCGCGGTTGAACTGCTCATCGGCTGGATTTTGCTTGTGAGCGGGCTCATGCAAGTCATTTACTCGTTCTCGTCCCGAAGGTGGGGACGGTTCTTTATGCGGCTGCTCGCCGGCCTTCTGTACCTCGTCGTCGGCCTCATGCTCGTGGTGCATCCTCTGCGCGGCGTCCTCACGCTGACGTTCCTGCTGGGTATGCTCTTCATCCTCGAGGGCGTCTGCAAGATCGTCGCTTCGATAGGCAACCGCGCCATGCCGCGTTGGGGAAGCCTCTTGCTGAGCGGTATCCTGGCCCTCATCATCGGCGTCATCATCTGGAATGGTTGGCCTTCCAGCGCTGCATGGGCGATCGGTCTCCTAGTGGGGATCAACGTCCTCTTCAGGGGCTGGGCGCTGATCGCGTTGGCCAGCGCGCTTCCATAGGCGAA
>CAYWRA010000152.1:0-3452 GCA_964460305.1 uncultured bacterium | reverse complement strand
CCCAACCCCCTCAAAATAGCGATTTCGACGGTCCAGTTGCGAAAGTCAGGCTAAACCGCGCCCCGAAGGGATCCCTTTGGGACGGGGGAGACCACTGAGAAGGCACAGAGAGCACAGAGAGAAACGGGGCAGTTGTTTTACAAAGAGTAAAAGAGGGAAAGAGAGACCAGGAGAACCGCTGGCTTGTATTATCCATGAACTAAGAATGAGGAACCGCGGATTCCGCGGACAGGGTGGAGTGGATAAAAACGTTAAAGGAACGAGAAACTGTTTTTGCCGTAGGAGAAGTCTCAGTGCCCTCTGTGTATCTCTCAGTGCTCTCTGTGGTTACATGTTGATTTGGAATTTTGGATTTGTCTGCCCACCGGTTGTTAGGCGGGGGATTTGGGATTTTCTCGTCTCCAGCTCACAAGAGAAGCGATCATCCCACACCCAAATACGCCATAGTCGAGCGGGCCGGAGAAAAAATTATCCATGGCGCGATTGGCATGACTGCTTTTTCTTGCTAATCGGACAACGCGCTCGGTCAAAAAAGGCGTAAACAAGTATCTCTTCAGGAAGAGTGCGGCGCGGTAGCGCTCTGCCAGAAATGAGGCGAGTTTTTCCCCATAGTCCTCTGCATGACCGTTCAGATAAGCGGATGCTAGGAGCTCGGCTGATTTGACGGAAGGATATATTCCCTCTCTTGTGATTGGATCGGCGACTCCCGCAGCATCGCCGATGAGCGCCCAGCCGTCTCCGCAGACGGGGCTTCTCCGCACCGGGTATGTCGAAACGAGCGCCGAGTAGGGCCTGGAGTAGTCAAACGCAAAACCGGGGAAGCTCCGGTTGAGCCAAGCGCTCAGTTCTTCGAGGAGCATGTTCCTGCTGCTCTCTCCGAGAGACGCGACGGCCCCGGCCGAAGCGGGGCCCGGCCTCGGGAATATCCATGTGTAGGCAGCCCGTCTTTTGAGGAAACCGATAACAATCTTTTCTCCATCGGGTGGAGTGATGTAGTACCCCGCGCAGAGGGAGAGGGAGGATTGGTGAAATCGCTCCGAGAGGGTGCGGCGCACAAGACTCGCCGTTCCATCGGCGCCGACGATGAAAGCGATCCCGTATTCAGAGGATTCCGTGCATATCTTCCAGCGGCGCCCGTCGCGCCGGAGCGAACAAACCCGCTCGTTGACGAGTTGCGCACCGGAACGCATCGCGCGCTGACGCAGCTTATCGTCAAATTCCGCGCGTGCGACGGTAATCAGGGGATGTGTGAGTTCGAGGTCGTGGGATATGCCTCCGGGTGACACCAGCGTGATGCGGCGGATCTCTTTGCGGGGAGAGGGCAATTCATGGAGCCATCCGAATTCATTGATGGCGCGTGACGGAATCCCCCCGCCGCAGTGCTTTTCAGTGGAACCGGGCGCGTGAAATAGCAGAACCTCGGCGCCGGCCCCCGACAGCCGGGCGGCAAGGGACGCGCCCGCCGGCCCCGCGCCGACTATTGCGACGTTGGATGGGGATGGCCTCATGGCTCCACCAGGGGACAGTTTTTTAAGGGTGATGCGGCATCAATTAGCCTGATTTATTCACCAACCGTCGTTATAAAACCCAAAAATCCCAAATGATAGTTCCCAAAACTCGACGGCATTTTTATCCCCGGATTTCACCGATTAAAAGAAAGCGTTGAAATATCATGTAGTAAAATCCGTGTTAATCCGTGAAATCCGTGGATTCTAACGGTTGCCTTTCGGTCCCATTGGTTAAATCAGCGGTTGCTTTTTGTGGTTCATGAATAACTCAGATTAGTCTATCATATACACCATGGCCGGGATAAACGAGATATGGAGGAGCAGGTGGCGGCTGTTCGCGGCCATCGTGCTTATCGGCGCATGCGGTGTGAGATGCGCCGCGCCGCCGCTGCCGAAGGGGCGCTTGGTTCACAAGCCCCCCCTTACGCCGGCGGATATCGAGCGCTATTGCGGCGAGCAATGGTATGGGATCTATTTCAAGGACCAGAAGATAGGCTACGCGAGTAGCGACATCAGCCGGGAGCGCTACGAGGGGAAACAGGCTATTACCGTCAGCTTCACCTTTCATGCGCAGATGAAGATGCTCGGCGTCCCCCAACAGATGACCATTACGGAGAAACGGACGTACCTCCCCGGTGAGGGCCTTGTGTTTTTTGTCAGCGACACGCAGGCCGGCGACGGCATGATGAAATTCATCGGCCGGATGAAGGACGGCGCGATGTACGTGACCTCTACCGTCGGGGGCAAGCAGCGCTCCTCCCGTGTGGAGGCCCCTCGGGAGCGCTTCGAGGATTACATTGCGGAAGAGCGTCTCGTCGGGGAAGGGGCGATGGTGGGGGACGAGATCAGCTTCGCCCAGTACCAGCCCGCCCTCCAGAAGACCATCACGGCGGTGAGCAGGATCGGAAAAATCCAAGAGAAGATCATGCAGGGTGTCTCCACGAAAATTTACGTCGTCGATACGACGCTTAAAGAAATGGGTATCACCTCAACGTCACTGCTGAAATCGGACGGGGAAGTGCTCCAATCGGAGATCGGCGGCGGATTTATCATGCGGCTGGAGGATGAGAAGACGGCGAGGAATTTGGACTACCGGAGCGACATCATCTTGTCGACCGTGATCGTGCCGGACAGGCATATCGTAGACCCCGCGGAAGTGACGGAGATGGAAGCGCGGTTGAGCGGCGTCAAGGACCGCTCGCTTTTCATCCAGTCCGAAAGGCAGGATTACACCATCCAGCCGCGCGGCGACGCGCTGCTCGTGGTGAGAATCGAGGATCTTTCCGGAGTGGAGATACCGCGGCTCCCGTTGCCGAAGAAGGATTTTACGGCAGAGCTCGAACCGAGCATTTTTATACAGAGCGACGCTCCCGAAATCATTTCACGGGCGGGCGCCATTGTGGGCGACGAGCGCGACGCTCTCAAAGTGAGCAATGCGATCGTGAAATGGGTGTATGAGAATCTCAACAAGCGTTTCAGCGCGTCATTCTCCAACGCCCTCGACGTCCTGAAGACGGGCGGGGGCGATTGCACCGAGCACTCGGCCCTCTACGTCGCGCTGGCGCGTGCGGTGGGACTCCCCGCCCGGGAGGTTTCCGGGATCGTCTACAGCGGGGACGACGGCGGTTTCTACTATCACCAGTGGGCCGAGGCATTCGTGGGGAAATGGGTTGCGGTCGATCCGACGTTCGGACAATTTCAGGCGGACGCCACGCACATCGAATTTGCGAGCGGCGATCTGCTCTCACAGGCGAAGCTCATGAACCTGGTTGGAAATCTCAAAATAAAACTCATGGAGTATAGCTATGACTCGAACAATTAGAATCATGGTATGCCGCGCCGCCGCCGCGCTCTTTTCGGCGCTCGTCGTCGGGTGCGTGGCGCCCGCCTCCGCTCAGGGCGTCGACGCCCTCAGCCTCAACAACGAGGGGGTGGAGTATATCA
>CAYWRA010000151.1:0-3619 GCA_964460305.1 uncultured bacterium | reverse complement strand
TCAAGCCCAGTATCACCACCGATCTGCTCGAAGGTAGAAGAGCATGCCGTTTTCATTTTTTAAAGGGAAGAGCCGCAGGATCAAACATGCCGTGGGCCTCGACATAGGTTCGCACTCCATCAAAATGGTGGTGTTGAGCGGCGCCCCAGGCGCCCTTACGCTTACCGACTACGCGGTATCCCCGACGGAGCCGGCGTCGGAAGATCCACTGCCGGCCGACGTTCTCACGCGACAAATTTCTGATATCGTCGAGCGGGACGACCTCGATATCTCAGACCTGCGCGTCTCCGTCTCCGGGAGGGGGGCAATCGTGAGACACGTGGAAATGCCTCGCATGAGCCCGGAGGAGCTTAAATCGGGCATACGTTACGAGGCTGAGATACTTCTTCCCTTCAGCCTGGATGATTGTATTTTCGATTGTCAGATACGCGGTCCGGATGATAAAGGCAGCGCCAAAATGAAGGTGGTCCTTGCCGCTGCGAGAAAGGCCGTCGTCCAGGAACGGCTTGATCTTCTCAAAGGGATCGGGCTTACCCCGAGAATAATCAGTATCGATTCGATCGCTCTGGCCAATGCGTTCGAGCGTGCGATGACGGGGGGGCCCGAAGCGGCCATCCCCGCTGAGCCTGCCTCGAATCCCCCCGGCGCGGATTCCCCGGAGGGGCATGAGCTACTGCATGTCGATGAGGACCGTGTTGCGCGCGACCAGGCGAGTGGCGTGGCCGCGGGGGTGGCGGGGGCCGGCTCCAACGACGCGGTCCTCGTGGTGCACCTGGGTGCGTCCCGTACGATTGTCAATGTCATGTCGGCGGCTGGGTTGGAATTCACGAGGGATGTTGAGGTGGGTGGAAATAATGCGACCCTTGCCATCGCCCGGGGGTTGGGCATAGAGTTTAAAGAGGCCGAGCATCGTAAGCGCGATGGGGACGCTGCGACGAGGGAATTCGTCGCCTCGAAGGTAATGATTTTATCTCGCGAGCTGCGCTCGACGTGCAGCTATGTAACCTCCAAGATGAACACGAAAGTCGGTAAGATCTTCCTCAGCGGCGGGGGCGCGCTCTGCCGGGGAGTCAGAGAGACGCTCTCCGCGGAGACGGGTATAGATGTCTTATTTTGGAATCCGCTGAGGGGAATCCCTGTGGCCGCAGGGGTGACGCCGGAAAGGACAAGCGGTATGGAGGCGGTTCTGGCGGTTGCAACGGGGCTTGCCCTGGCGGACTGACGTTTCGCGAGGGCTCAGGGTGCGATAACGGAGTGAGGCACGCGACGCGATCGGCGGCGAATGCCAGAGATAGAGATCATGATACACGTAAATCTGCTTCCCGAGGAGCTCCGCAAGATTGAGAGAGCGCGCAAGTTCAAGGCGGACATTGCTATGTTCAGCGGAGGCGCCATAGCGGTGGGGGTGCTGATCGCCGTGATCGCCTTTATCATAGTCGGACGCCGGATGAGCCAGGTTGCACGGATAAAGGCGCGCCTGGATCAATTGACCCCGCAGCGTGAAGAGGCTGACGCGCTCATCAAGAAGAAAGTCGATCTCACCGGCGAGGTGGAGATACTGGAAGACTTCGCCGCACACCGGCTCCTCTGGCATCTGTTGTTGAACGAAGTGAGTGACTCGGTCCCCGAGGATTGTTTCCTTACAAAACTGGGTTATTCTCCGCGTCCCGCATCGACGTTGATCGTCAAAGGGGAAGCCTCCCCGGGGCCGGGAAATAAGAGGATCGTTGAATTCATCGATTCCCTGCATCGTGCGCCCGGATTCATCAAGGAATTCCCGCAAATCAGTTACTCCATAGAGAGCATCGAGCAGGGGCGCAAATCGTTCGAAATCAGTTGTACGCGGGTGAAGAGAGAGGAAAAGAAGTAATGCCGGGTCTATCGTGGCTCCAGGGTCGGATGGATAAGAAACGGATCGAGATCATCGCGGTAACCGTGATTTTCGGGCTTCTCGCCGTGGTCCTTTTCAAAAACCTTGTACAGTCGCCGGGATCGAAAACCGGAGCCAAGGGCCAGGAACTCTCCGGCGACTACAGCACCCAGCTCCAGGAAACCGAGCTTCGGATAAAGCGGCTTCCCAGGCAGAGGGAGGAAGTCGAAGAGTTACAGAAGAAGGTGGATACGTACAGGGAGGAAATCCCGCTTGAATCGGATCACACGTGGCTCTCGCGCCAGATCAACAGCATCGCCAGCGAGACAGGGGCGCGGGACGTGAGCCAGCGGTATCTCCAAGCGGAGCCTCCTCGTCGCAAGCTTGACAAGGAATTTGGAGCCAAGTACGATGAAAGGGCATGGGAGATCCGCATGCGGTGCGGCTATCACGAGCTGGGGCGTTTTCTGGATAGGCTTGAGAACTCGAACAATTTCCTGGAGGTGACCGATATCGCCATCGACGGGAATGATCCCAACGGGCAGAAAGTGGTGCTCGTGATCCATTATCTGGTGAAGAAGGTTTGAGCGCGGGGGAGGGTCCCCGTCCGGCGGATTGCGCGATGATGCATCCCGGTCAACATGACCATGGGGCGCGAAATGGCGTCGGTCGAGGAATGCGTCGTACGTAAAAAGCTACCCGGAAAGGCAGCTTATGCCAATACGGTTTTTCATGGCGTTGGCGATAGTCTTCATGGTTCGTGGCTTGTATGCCGATCAGACGGCCGCTTTGAGGCAAGCCTATGACAGCCATGGCAAAAAGAATCCCTTTATTCCGCCCTCGCCGGTTGCTCAAGATGCGGCCGGTGAAGAGGACGTGGACACGAGCGCGTTCGAGGCCTGGTTCAGCCAGAATCTAGGCGGCATCATCTGGGATGCGGAGACTCCCTATGTGCTTATCAAGGACGACATTGTTTCCGTCGGCGGGGAGGTGAAGGGTTGTACCATTGTTGAGATCAAGCCCGACGGCATTGTCTTCCAGTATGGGAAGAAAAGGGTTGCGATTCCGTTTAAGGAGCGCGCTAGGGAAGAAAAGCAACAAGGAGAAAGGTGAGGATGAGCACAACGAGTTGGGCAAGAATATACCGGTATCTCACTGCTGCTCTTGTGCCCGCATTCCTGTATGTCCAGGCAGCACAGGCAGCTCCGTCAGAGGCGGTGGCGCAAGGAGTGGGGGCTGCCGCCTCTCCGCTCCCGTCGAGTAGCGCGTTGACGCCCACACCCGGGCCGGTGCAAAAAGCGAAAGAAACCGTTCCAGGCGCGGAGGTGCGCAGTCCAGCCGGTAATGCCGAGGGAGGAGGGGGAGGATCGGCTGCTGGAAAGAGTCCCGATCCGGCCGGAGTACAAACGCCTGAACCTGAAAAAGGGCTGGCCACTTTTCATCTCAAGGATGCCGACATCCAGGACGTTTTCCAAACCTTCTCGCTCCGTTACGGGATAGTCATCGTCACCGATACGGGCGTGCAGGGAAAGGTGACGCTTAACTTGACGGATGTCCCCTGGGAATCCGCGCTGAAACTGATCGTGGAGTCATGCGGCTACTCTCTTGTAAAGGAGGATAAGATATATCGCGTGGTCCATCGATCCCTCCCTGAGGTGAAGCAGGCGACGCCTCAAGCCTCCGGGACGACTCTTACCGTGGGAGCAACGCCGACGGGAACCCCGACTGGAACGCCGCCGGCCGCGGCTA
>CAYWRA010000150.1:0-3670 GCA_964460305.1 uncultured bacterium | reverse complement strand
TAGAAATCCCAAATCCCAAACCCCAAATCCCAATATTGAGAATGGATACACAAAAGAAAACCACGGGCCGTATTCATTCTGTTCGTCTCGGGAATACTCCCGAAGACGGCGGGACGCGCGCATTCTCCATCGAGGTCGGCGGACAGGACTGCCTCCCATTCCACCACTTCGAGGGGACATATCCGAACAGGCCCGTCATCGCATGGGAAGTGACCGACGTACGGCCGGATGACTGGTGCGACACGGTCGCCGAGCCGTACCGCGACGCATTCAGCGACCCGATCGTATGGGCAAAGTACGTCGTGGAGAGGAGAGGCGCCAGGCTCCTTTGCCTCACGCTGCGCGGCACGCATCCCGACAGGGAGAACCGCAGCGCCTCCGACGCGGCGGGGCTGGTGGCGCGCCTCCTCAAAGAGGTAAACGTCCCTCTGATCATCAAGGGCGCAGGTCCCGGAGAAAAGCAGAACCAGGTCCTCAGCGCCTGCGCGGACGCCGCGCAGGGCGAACGCTGCCTCCTCGCATCCGCCGTCGAGGAACACTATAAGACACCCGTGGCGAGCGCTATCGCATACGGCCACGCCGTGGTCGCCGAGACGCCGATCGACGTGAACCTTTGCAAGCAGCTCAATATCCTCATCTCCGACCTCAATTTCCCCGCTGACCGGATCGTCATAGATCCGCTCACGGGAGGCTTGGGTTACGGCCTTGAGTATACCTACTCCGTGATGGAGCGCATCCGCCTACAGGCCCTCGACGGGGACGCGATGATGCAGATGCCGTTCATTTGCTTCGCCGGCCAGGAGGCATGGAAGGTGAAAGAGGTGAAGGCGCCGGAAGAGAAAGAGCCGCTCTGGGGAGACAAAAAGAAACGCGGCGTCCTGTGGGAGATCGCCACCGCGACGTCGCTGCTCTATGCGGGCGCGGATATACTCGTCATGCGCCACCCTGACGCCATCGCCGCCGTCGAGAAGACGCTTGATGAACTGATGAAAAATAACCGAACCACATAGCCACGAGGAAAAAAGGGCGAACTAGAAGAGCATAACCTCTTGTCCTCTTTTACTCTTTGTGAAAAGTTGTTTCTCCGTGCCCTCCGTGGTGAAAAATCGAAATGAAACTGACCGGATTACAGATCTTCAAGCTGCTGCCGAACAAGAACTGCAAGGAGTGCGGCTTCCAGACGTGTCTAGCCTTCGCCATGAAGCTCGCGGCGAAACAGGCGAGGCTGGATGCCTGCCCCCACGTCTCGGACGAGGCAAAGGCAAAGCTGGGCGCGGCCGCCGCTCCCCCGATCCGTCTAGTGGAGATCGGTACGAGCGACCGCACGGTGCGCGTCGGAGAAGAGCTCGTCATGTTCCGGCACGAGAAGACGTTTTTCCACAAGACCGCGATCGCCGCGCAGGTTGATGATGCGATGGAACGGAGCGTACTGCTTGCCAAGCTCGACCGCGCCTGTTCGTTTTCCGTGGAGCGCGCCGGGGAGCGCCTGGCCCTCGACCTTGTCGCGGTAAAGGAAACAAGCGGTGCCCCTGAGAGATTCGCGGAGGCCGTTAGAACGGTTCAAGAGAAGTGCCCGCTGCCGCTCGTGCTGATCTCCAAAAGCATCCCCTGCATAAGCGCGGCGCTGGAAGTCGCCGGAAGTTCGCGCCCGCTCCTCTGGGGTGCGGACAGCACGAACGCCGATGGGATGGCTGCGCTCGCTAAAAAATATTCCGCGCCTCTCGTTGTGGAAGCGCATGGAGAAATCGACGAGCTCGCCAAGCTCGCCTGCCGGATCGAACAATCCGGGGTTGGAGACATACTGCTCGCGCCCCTCAATGACGGCGCTTCCGCCAGGCTCAGGGATTTCACGCTCCTCCGACGGCATGCGCTCTCACGTTCGGTCCCGGGGACGGGATTCCCGCTCATCATGTCGGCCAGCGGAAGCGGTTACGCGGGCGCCGTGGCCGCGGCGGGGGGAATATGCAAATACGCCTCGGCCATCGTCATCGAAGAACCGGCGACCTGGGAATACCTGCCGCTCCTTACCTTGAGACAGAATATCTACACCGATCCGCAGAAACCGCTCCAGGTGAATCCCGGCATCTACCGGATCGGGGAAGCCGCCGATGACTCGCCGCTGCTCGTCCCCACAAACTTCTCCCTCACCTACTTCATGGTCTCAACGGAGATCGAGGCATCCGAGATCCCCTCACGACTCCTGGTTGCCGACGCGGAGGGGCAATCGGTCCTAACCGCCTGGGCTGCCGGGAAGTTCAACGCCGAGTCGATCGCGAAGGCGGTCGTTGCCAACGGCCTAGACTCATCCGTCCCCCACAAACGCATCATCATCCCCGGATACGTGGCGATGATCAGCGGCGATCTGGAGGACAAGCTACCGGGATGGAACGTCATGGTGGGGCCGCAGGAATCCGCCGATATCCCGGCATACATGAAAGACGTGTGGGCGAGGGTATAACCAGTCACCATTCATTGACTGCTCTCCCCCTCCCCCCACGGTACGGTAGGGCACCCTTAAGGGTGCTCTACACCTGTGGATAACTTTTATGAAATCGCACCGGGTAAAATTCCTCCCTTCCGGGAAAGACGCGCTCGTAAAAGAGGGGGCCACTCTATACGACACCGCTCTCTCGATCGGCATTCCACTCAAAGCCGAATGCGGGGGACGGGGGACCTGCGGCCAGTGCCGCGTTAAAATCGAGGCTGGCGACATCGCTCCCACTCCCCACGTTTCGATCAGCCATGAACAAGAGCGGCGCGGCTACCGTCTCGCCTGCGCCGCGCACGTCACGGGGGATTGTGTGGTCTTTGTACCTGAGGAATCCCTCCTCCCCACCGCCGACCTCGATTACGCCGCGGTGCTACTCGTTGAAGACGACCGGAAGCGGGAACGTGCCCTAAGCAGCCTCGTCACGTCGCCGCCGGGGAAACGCACGGCCGACCATCGCCCTCTCCTCGGACTCGCGCTCGACCTCGGCACCACCACCGTGGTCGCAGAGCTGGTCGAGCTGGAAACCGGCGTCTGTCGCGCGCGGGCCGCCGCTTACAACCGGCAGCTCTCATGCGGAGCCGACATCATCAGCCGCATCGTCTACGCCGAACGGCCGGGAGGGCTCGATCGGCTACGCGGCCTCGCCCTAAAAACGATAAATGACATTCTCGCGCAACTTCTGGAACACGCGGGAGCGCGGCGGGATGATGTACGCCGGGCCGCCATCGCGGGCAATACAACCATGATCTACCTGCTCCTTGGGCTAGACCCCACCCCAATCCGTATCGAGTCCGCCACTCCCCTGCTCACACGCCATCCCATGATCTCAGCCGGGGAGGCGCGCCTATCCCTCAATCCCCACATTCCTGTCACGTTCGCGCCGGGCATCGGGAGTTATGTCGGCGGAGACGTGCTGGCCGGCATCCTCGCCTGCCGCATGCACGAGTCCGACGAGATAACCCTTTTCATCGACGCGGGAACGAATGGAGAGATCATTCTTGGAAACCGGGAGTGGATGATGGGCTGTGCTTGCTCAACCGGACCGGCATTCGAGGGCATAGGGATCAGCAGCGGCATGATGGCCGCCCCCGGTGCGATTGAGGCCGCCGAAATCCCGGCGCCGGACGCCCTTCCCATTCTCACGACCATCGCCGATGCTCCCGCGCGCGGCCTCTGCGG
>CAYWRA010000149.1:0-3671 GCA_964460305.1 uncultured bacterium | reverse complement strand
GGCAGTCCCCGCCCGGCTCACCGACCAGCCCCCCCGGGGGGCGCCGTTTACCTCGACGGTTCAGATCGGCAAATACATAGAAGACCACCCCCCAAGCGCAACAATCCACGACCTCCACAGCGGCTCATGGATCGACGGCAACTACGGGGTATGGATAGGGGAAAAGGAGGACAACGAGGCATGGAACCTTCTAGGGATGGCGCGCCGCGCGCTGCGCCGAGCCGAGGAATCGCCCGAGCGGACGAAGAAACTCGACGCCGCGAGGAAAGAAATCCACGCGGCGGAGGGGAGTGACTGGTTCTGGTGGTATGGCGACCGTTTCTCCACCGACAACGATCCGGTGTTCGACGAGCTTTTCCGCATGCATCTTAAGAACGCGTATCGCCTGCTCGGCGAAGACGTTCCCGAGGCCCTCGATGCGCCGATCATCAACCTTGGGAGGGTTAGCGTCGCCCACGAGCCGAAGGCGTTTTTGAAACCCATCATTGACGGGTGCGAGAGTTCATACTATGAATGGGTTGATGCCGGCGAGTATCGATCGGCGCATGCCGATACTGCGATGTGCAAGACGGAGGCGTTTATCAAAGCGATATACTACGGCTTTGACGGACGGACGCTGTTTTTGAGAATCGACCCGATGAAGCGGGATGAATTGAGGAATAACGTCGATTACGTCGTACACCTGCATTTCATCCAGCCGAGGGAAAGCCGGATCTCGTTCTCCCTTAATAAAGACGCCATTGCGCATCCGGAATTCGAGTTCCGCCGCCTCGAATCCCCCGGTCGCTACGGCCGCGCAGAGCGCCACCGGACCATTGCGATAGACAGGATAATAGAGATGTCGATCCCGTTTCGCAAACTCGGCTTTGGGAAAGGGGAGGAGGCCTGCTTCTACCTCCAGGTGAAGTCCGGAAAATTGGAGCTTGAGCGGCATCCCCACGGGGGTTACATCTCGTTCACCGTCCCGGATGAGGATTTCGAGATGGAGCGCTGGGATGCGCTGTAATATACGAACCGGCGAATCGGAGAATGGGCGGATCGGCGACTCCGAAGCTTTAAAATAGCCCCTTCACCGTTTCTCCCACTCGCCGACTCTAACTGTGGGATTTTAACCAATGGGCCAGATATATTTTTTATTCGCAGTTCATAATCATCAGCCGGTTGGCAACTTCGGGCATGTCTTCGCCGATGCGTGGCAAAGATGTTATCGCCCCTTCCTGGATTTACTGAAGAGGCATCCGGGTGTCCGTTGTGCGCTCCACTATAGCGGGCCGCTGCTCGAGTGGCTTGAACTCAACCGGCCTGGGGCATTCTCGGCTATCAAAGAACTGGTCGACCGCCGCCAGGTGGAGCTGCTTGGGGGAGGATTTTACGAACCGATTCTCCCGGCGATACCTAGTGCTGACGCCCGCGGCCAGCTCGCGTTTATGAGCGAATATCTCCAGGCCGCTTTCGGCTGCGCCCCGCGCGGGTTATGGCTCGCCGAAAGGGTATGGGAGCCTGGGCTTGCCAGTCTCATCCGCTCAGCGGCCTTAAGCTATACCCTCCTCGACGATTCGCACTTCGTCTATGCTGGCATGGACCGTGAAGAGCTCTCCGGGTACTATGTTACGGAGGACGAAGGCCGTTCGATGGGCGTGTTCCCGATCAACAAGCGACTGCGGTATCTCGTTCCCTTCAGCGAACCGCGCGGCGCCGTGGACTATCTCAGGCAGGTCGCGGAGAGGCATCCCGGCTCGGGAATAACGCTCGGGGACGACGGTGAGAAGTTCGGCCTGTGGCCCGGCACCTACAAGTGGGTCTACGAGGAGAAATACCTCGATCGTTTCTTTTCGCTGCTTGAGGACAATGCCGGCTGGCTCAAGATGCTCACGTTCAGCGAATATCTTGACCGGTTCCAACCGCAAGGTAAAGTCTACCTGCCCACCGCCTCATATGATGAGATGATGGAGTGGGCCTTGCCGGCGCGCGTACAGGCGTCGTTCGAACGCATCATCGAGGAGCTGAAACGGGAGAACCGCTACGACCAGTTGTCCCGGTTTCTCAGGGGAGGGTTCTGGCGGAACTTCCTGGTGAAATATCCCGAAAGCAATCTCCAGCGGAGCAAGTCGTTCCACGTGAGCCGGATGGTCCATCGCACGGTCTCCGACGATCCGGAGGCGAAGAAATCTCTATGGCGCAGCCAGTGTAACTGCGCATACTGGCACGGCCTGTTCGGCGGGATCTATTTGAATTATCTCCGCCATGCCAATTACAGCAACATGATCAGGGCGGAGGTCGCCGCGGATAAGGTCGCGCACGGTGAAGGGGAGTGGGTCGCGTGCGAGAGGATGGATTACGATCAGGATGGGAGGGAGGAGATTCTACTTAGCAGCTCGCGGGTCAATGTCTATTTGTCTCCCGGGACCGGCGGTTCGCTCTTTCAACTGGACTATAAGCCCCGGTATTTCAATCTCTCAAACTGTATGACGAGAAGAGAAGAAGCCTATCATGCCGCTATGCTGAAACGATCCGGCGCGGATGCGTCCGCGGATGGGGCGGCCCGGTCCATTCACGACATGGCTAAAAATGGCCCGCCGGGGCTGGAGAAGGCGCTGCATTACGATTGGTATTCGAGGCGGTCGCTAATCGATCATCTTTTCGGCCCCGGCGCCACGCTCGATGGTTTTTCCCGCTGCGAGTATCCCGAGCAGGGGGGATTCGTCGATCGGCCCTATGAGCTGGTAGCGATCGAGCAGCGAGGCGGGCGTGTGGTCGCTTCTCTCAGGCGCCGTGGAGTATTCAATTCGCCTGCGGGAGAGCGGGGCCTTGAAATCCTTAAAACGTACACCCTGCACGAGAGCGGCCTTGTCGGCGTCGACTATTGCGTCTCAAGCCAGGCTGGTGAACCGCTCGAACTCTGGATGGGCATCGAGCTCAACATGACGCTCCTCGCGGGAGACCAAAAGGAGCGTTGCCTCGCATTCCCTGGAAGCGAACAGCCGACTCGAAAGGCAGGGAGTAGGGGAGAGGCCAAGGGAATCGATTCGGTCGAACTGGTCAACGGCCCCGACGGGTTTGCGACGCGCATCTCTTGGAGCGAGCCGGCCGGGTTCTGGCATTTCCCAATCGAAACGGTTTCGCAGTCGGAAAAGGGCTTTGATTTGAGCTACCAGGGAACGCTCCTCTTACCGCACTTCAAGTTTACGATCCCGCCCGGTGGAAGTAAAAAGATCTCGTTTGAGATAAGCTTCAGAGAACTCTGAACTTTAAATCCCAAACTCCAAATCCCAAATTCCCCGACTATAACAGCCGGCGGGCAGGCCCCCCATAACGAATAAGAACCCCCGCACCGCCTCACGGTGATGCGGGGGCCACCGGACCCTATGCCGCTGTTAAGCAGGCGGCAGGAAAGGCGGGGTAGGCGTTCCACGTAAACCCGCCCCAAGGGGCGGGGCTTACAAGAGTAAAAAGCGGCGCCTATCTGGAGGTGGTGGCTAGTTTAGCTTGCGGTACAACTAGTTACGAAATTCACAGCTTTTATCGACAAAATGTTGATGTCCATAACTCGCTGTTTACAAGCATGTTATAGCTAAAAAACGGAGAGGGAGCATTTATGCATTTTATCAATGGCGATAACTATTACTAAAAATGAGCACGAGTTTTTAAAGCAACATCCAATTTATATGGAT
>CAYWRA010000148.1:0-3750 GCA_964460305.1 uncultured bacterium | reverse complement strand
AGTGGCAACGGCGGCGTAAAATACGTCACCGAACTTATGACCCAGAGCACTAAGCTCTTGATCTCTCTGTGTTTTTAGTGGTGAAAGTAAAACCATGAAAGTCTCATTCAACTGGCTCAAAGAGTTTGTCGACTGTCCCTTGAGTCCCCAGGAGCTGGCCGAAAGGCTTACCATGAGCGGCCTCGAGGTCGAATCGGTCACGGAACTGTCGCCCGCCATCACGGGCATCGTCGTCAGCAAGGTCCTCAGCGTCCAGCCGCACCCGGGGGCCGATAGGCTCTCGGTCTGCCGGGTAAACGATGGGGCGATGGAGCTCACCATAGTGTGCGGCGCAAAAAACGTGAAGGCCGGCGACATCGCCCCCCTGGCGCGCGTGGGGGCCAAGCTCCCTGATGGAACGGTCATACGCCAGGCCAAGCTTCGTGGCATCGTTTCGGACGGCATGCTCTGTTCGGAGAGGGAGTTGGGGCTTGGCGAAGACACCGGTGGGATCATGATCCTGCCTCCTCGGTTCGTCCCCGGGCGGGAACTCTCCGACGCACTCCAGCTTAGAGACTCCATTCTCGACGTCAACGTGACGCCCAACCGCCCCGACTGCCTCAGTATGATCGGTATTGCGCGCGAGGTGGCGGCGATCCTGAAACGGCCGCTCATTGCTCCATCTCACCACGTGAAGGGAAAAGGAGCACTCACATCTTCCAGCGTGAGCGTAAGCATAGAGGACGGCGTCCTCTGCCCGCGCTATTGCGCCCGTGTCATCGAGAACGTCAGCGTGGGCCCCTCTCCCTTTTGGTTGCGGAACAGGCTGGGCGCGGCGGGGGTGCGGACGATTAATATGATCGTGGACGCGACGAATTACGTGCTCATGGAACGGGGCCAGCCGCTGCACGCATTCGACCTTGGTAAGATCGGGGGAAGGAGCATAATCGTACGGCAGGCGCGCGCGGGAGAGCGGATTACCACCATCGACGGGAGGGAGCGCGTGCTCGACGGCGGGATGCTTGTCATTGCCGACGGGGAGGCCCCCCTCGCGGTCGCTGGTATAATGGGAGGACTCTCCAGCGAGGTCGGCAAGGAGACGCGGGCGATCCTTCTCGAGAGCGCCTATTTCAAGCCGCAATCCGTACGGAGGACGTCACAGAGGCTCAACCTTTCGAGCGAGTCCTCCTACAGGTTCGAGAGGGGTGTGGATTACCAGGGCCTCGTCCCGGCGCTCGATCGGGCTGCGCAACTCATCTCGACGATGGGGGCCGGCGAACCCTGTCAGGGTGTCATAGATGTGGAACCGGAGGCTTGGAGCGCGAGGAAAGCGGCGCTCCGCATCCCGAGGTTAAATGCCGTATTGGGCGCGAAATTGTCGGCGGCGAGGGTTAAGAATTGCCTCGAACGCCTGGGCGTCTCCGTCAAGGCTCAGGGGAAAAACGCCTTTGAGGCTTCGCCTCCGTCATACCGCGTCGACCTGTGCAGGGAGATCGATCTGATCGAGGAAGTGGCCCGCATGGAAGGTTATGACGGGATATGCACGCTGCCGCCGGCCGGTGTCGTGCCGGCGACGAACGGGGATCCCCGCGCCGCTGGGAGAGAGCGGGTACGGGATATTCTCTGCTCGCTCGGTTTCTCGGAGGCGATCTGCTTAAGCTTCATGGGGATTGCCGATGGGGACAAGCTGATGTGGGCGAAAGAGGAGCCGCTCCGGCAGGCGGTGAGGCTTAGAAACCCCGTGAGCGAAGAGTTCGCCTATTTGAGGACCGGCATGCTCCCACCGCTTATGCGCTGCCTGTCGCTCAACGCAAGCCGAGGTAACACCGATGCGCGTCTATTCGAGATGGGGACGGTTTTCTCCCCCCGCGCCGGGGGGGAACCTCCCATCGAAGGTGAGAAACTTGCGCTTGCTGCAATGGGGTTGGGTGGGAACCGTTCCTGGTGCAGCCGGTCGGTTGAGGTGGATTTCTTTTATCTTAAGGGGGTCCTGGAAAATATGCTTGTGGGGACTGACATGGAGATCTCGGCGTCGAGCGCTTCACTACCGAGTTGCCAGCCTGGCCGGTCGGCGCTGCTCCATCAGAACGGCCTCCCGTGGGGATGGATTGGAGAAATCCATCCGCGTGTGACCGCTGCATACGGCATCAAAACCCCGGTCGTCTTCGCAGAGGTCGATACCGCGCCCCTCTACACGGCGCTCCTCCGGGATCCGGTTTATAGGCCGCTGCCTAGATTTCCCGCCGTGGAAAGGGACATTGCATTTATCGCCGACGATAGCCTTGATGCGGCGAGGGCGCTCGAAACCGTGCGAAGCGCCGTCCCCGATCTTCTGGAAACCGTCGAGCTCTTCGACCTGTTCAAGGGGCAGCAAATTCCCGAGGGGAAGAAAGGGCTTGCCGTGTCGGTCACGTTGCGCGCGAGGGAAGCGACGCTGCGCGAGGGGGAGATCGAAGCGGCGATGGAAAAGATCCGCGAGGCGTTGATCAAGGCCGGTTGTGAAATACGGTAACCACATAATAATGACAAATGACAAATGTCAAAACGCATTATAGTTTTGTCATTTGAATTTTGTCATTCATCTGAATTGTCATTTGACATTTGTCATTTTGGTATTTCTGCCATGGACTTATTTGGCTCCGAGGAAAAGGACGCAGTGCAGGCGCATGCCCCGCTTGCGGCGAGGATGCGTCCGAGGACATTGGAGGAGTTTGTGGGCCAGACGCACATCCTAGGGCCGGGAAAGCTCCTCTCCAGGGCGATCGGATCTGACCGCATCGGTTCCATCGTACTCTGGGGGCCGCCAGGCACCGGCAAGACAACCCTCGCCGAGGTCATCGCGAACGCCACGCACAGCCGTTTTGAGAGGATGAGCGCCGTCACGGCAAACGTGGATCTCCTGCGCAAGGCCATTTACAGCGCCGAGAACCGCCTGCGGGAGCGGGGCGAGAAAACCATCATTTTCATAGACGAGATCCATCGTTTCAACAAGGCGCAACAGGACGTGCTCCTGCCGCACGTCGAGAAGGCGACCATTTCCCTGATAGGGGCGACCACGCATAATCCGTGTTTTTACGTCAACGCCCCGCTGCTCTCCCGCTCGCTCCTCTTCGAGCTGCGCCCTCTGGGGAAGGAGGACCTGCGCACGATCGTCACGCGCGCCCTCGCCGATACCGAACGCGGGCTGGGGAAGATATCGGTGGCCGTGGACGACCCCGCCATGGAGCACATTCTCTCGATATGCGACGGCGATGCGCGGAGGGTCCTTAATGCGATGGAGCGGGCCGTGCTCACCACGCCGCCGGGTAAGGACGGTTCCATACGCGTCACCATGGACGTGGCCGAGGGTTCCGTCCAGAGCAAGGCGGTGGTGTATGACAAGGACGAGGACGGGCACTACGACACGATATCGGCGTTCATCAAGAGCATGCGCGGGTGCGATCCCGACGCGGCCCTCTACTGGATGGCAAAGATGATCCACGCCGGGGAAGACCCGCGGTTCATCGCTAGGAGAATTATCATCTGTGCGGCGGAGGACGTGGGCAATGCCGACCCGCACGCCCTACTCGTGGCGACTGCTGCGATGCAGGCCGTCGAGTTCATCGGGATGCCGGAGGCGCGCATTCCGCTTGCGCAGGCCGCCGTCTACGTCGCCTGCGCCCCCAAAAGCAACGCCGTTTATCGAGGCATCGAAAAAGCATTGGCGGCGGTGCGCACCCGTCCCACGATGGAGGTACCCGACGCCGTGAAGGGCACGGGCTACGCCGGCGC
>CAYWRA010000147.1:0-3765 GCA_964460305.1 uncultured bacterium | reverse complement strand
CAGCCCATGCCAACGGAGGCCATACAAAATCCGAATAGAAAATGGCTGTGGAATGTGGATTGTGTGCATAAAATTACCAAATTCTGTTTTGGGACTGAGCAATGCCGGTCACTTCAAAATCAGCCGGTGTGTGAGTGAATACTCAACCTCCCTTGGCGAAATTACAAGCCCGATTTGGAAAGGATTGGGGCATGTACAAAATGTCGGATAATGTTTGCATTCTCCGACGTTTTGTACATAATAGGGGCATGACAAATCGAGATACAGTGCTAACAATGCTGCGGAAGCAAGGCATTATACAACCACGCGATCTGATACGCGCCGGCCTGCGCCACGCGACGCTCCGGGATCTAGCACATCAGGGTATCGTGGAACGGGTGGGGCGCGGACTCTACCGCCTGGCAGGGGCCCAGACCACCGAGAACGTGTCACTGGCCGAGGCTGCCAAGGTCAGCCCGCATGGTGTAATCTGCCTCCTCACGGCCCTTCGTTTCCACGGGATCACGACTCAGCTCCCGCAACGTGTCTGGATGGCAATCGGTTATAAAGCCAGGAAGCCCAAACCGCGGACCGTCCAGGTCGAAGTAGTGAGATTCTCGGGGAAAGCCCTCACCGAAGGGGTCGAGACGCATCGTATCGATGGAGTCCCTGTGCGCATCACAAATCCTGCTCGTACCGTAGCTGATTGTTTCAAATATCGAAATAAGATCGGGCTGGATGTAGCTATCGAGGCGCTGCGCGACAGCCTGCGCGACCGCAAGGCTAAGGTAAGCGATATTTCCGAGTTCGCCAAATTCAACCGGGTATGGCGGATTGTGCGCCCCTACCTCGAGGCAATCGTATGAAAGCGAAACCCCTCCGCAACATCGCCGCTTCGGTGAGGGCACGCCTTGCAAAGATGGCGAAGGAGAAAGGGGAAGACTTTCAGCGGCTTCTCGTCCGGTACGCGACCGAGCGTTTTCTCTATCGGCTATACCAGTCAATCTATGCGGACAAATTCGTGCTGAAAGGCGCCATGCTCTTTGTCGCGCAGGCGAGCTGGCCGTATCGCCCGACCCGCGATCTCGATCTTTTGGGTCTCGAAAAAAGGACCGCCGCTATCTTGGCCGAGATAATCAGCGGAATATGCACTGTGCAGGTCGAAGAAGACGGAATCTTATTTGATCCGCATTCCGTGAAAGTCCGGGCGATCCGTGAGGATCAGGAGCACGGGGGTCTCCGGGCTCTCATTACCGCGAGCCTTGAACAGGCCAGAATCCAACTGCAAATAGATGTGGGATTCGGCGATGCCGTTGTCCCCCCGCCCCAAGAGATTGTCTTCCCCTCCCTTCTCGGCTTTCCCTCTGCTCGGATTCGCGCTTATTCCAAGGAAGCGGTTGTCGCCGAGAAGGCCCAGGCCATGATTGTTCTCGGGGATGTCAACAGCCGCATGAAAGATTACTATGACATTTGGACCATGAGTCGCACCTTCTCCTTCGAGGGAACAACCCTGGTGGCCGCTATAGGCGCGTCATTTGCCGCGAGGCGCACCGAGATTCCACAGTCAACACCTGACGGGCTTACCGACGAGTTCGCCGCAGGGCGCAAGGTAATGTGGCAGGGATTTCTCCGCAGGATGGAGCTCCGAGACACTGTGCCGGACCTGGAGGAAGTCGTAGTTCATATCCGCAACTTCCTTATCCTACCGCTTGAGGCGGTTCGCAACAACAGGCTGTTCGACACGATTTGGCCTCCGGGTGGACCATGGGAAAAAACTTAATTATGCGAGAAATAATGATTGAATTCACGGACGTTAAGGTATCATTAAGCCGTCTTTTAGGCCGGGGGTATGTTTTGGCGGCCTTGAGGCGGAGGCTGGTCTAATGGCTGATAAGTACAAGACAGGGAAGGGGCTGGGGATCACGATTACGCCTTTTTCACTATCCAACCTTGAGTCAGTACAACCAAGGAAGCAATTCTGTATGAAGGGGGTTCGTTACTAAGGAGAACATTCAATATCGATAAAGATTAAACTGAATAACTGATTTTGGCTTGCTTCGGCTGCTGTCCATCTCAAAACTGACAATTTTGCTTAAGAGACAGCGCGGAGGCACGTCCCGTATGGGGTGTGCCGAAAACGCTCTCTTAAGGGTATGTCAGTACCTGAGATGGGGCGTGAGTAGGCACACCCCATTTTTATTGTGTGCGATCTTCATGCCGCCAACCGAAGCGACGTCGCCAAGATGCTGACCAATGCGGGGCGCCATGTGAACCTACCCCGAACGCATCGCGCTTAGGTTGCATGGTTGCCCCGCACAACACCTGAATCGGGGGAAAGGCTACAAGGTAATGGGATGGGCAAGGTAGTTCTCCCCGCAATAGATGTGGATGACTTTGTTTCCGGGCAAGACAATAAGTTGAGAGGACATAGCGTTGCTTCCGGTGCCGCCTATCTCGTCGAGACTAACCGTTTCGACTCACAGGCCGGTGTCGAGGCGCGCTACAAGAGGGGTGTGCCGAAAGCGTTTCTGAAAGGGTATGTCCGTGCCCGATGCGGAGCGCGAGTAGGCACACCCCATTTTTATTGTCCGGGGGTGATAAGGATTGAGTGAATAGCGTTGCCTCGGGTGCCGCCTATCTCGTCGAGACCGACCGTTTCGACTCACAGGCCGGCGCCGGAGCGCGCTACATGAGGGGTGTGCTGAAAGCGTTCCTGTACGGGCATGTCCGTGCCCGATGCGGAGCGCGAGTAGGCGCGCCCCTTTTTTTATTGTGTGCTATCTTCATGCGGCCAGACGAGCCGCCAGCGTCGGATATTCCAGACGGTGTCTGGAAAATGTTCTGGTAGGCCATATAAAACGACCGCATCTGATAGAGATTGCTTTTTGCGAAACCCCGGCCGTATCTCGACGTCAGATCACACGAAAGCCTCTTGCCTTACTATTCCTGTGTAAACCCCTTCGGGCCGTAGCGCAGGGTACCGTATGAATCATACCAGGGGACATTGTCACTGGAATAATAATAGGGCTCTTTGCCGGCGGGTGGCGGCTTCGTCTCGGTATTCTTAGCCCAACTTTCGCAACTGGTGCTCGAAAAGGACTATTTTTCGGGTCTCAAGGCGATAAAATACCGGTAGAACGGGAGGGTGGTGTTACAAAAGGGCTTGCGGTGAAGACTTACCCTCTTGCCAAAAGATAAGGATATGAGAAACTGGGTGCATGTTTTTACCATCAACAATCTGTCGGAAAGACGCTCAAAAACAGCGCTTGTGGTGAAGACCTAGACTGAATTAGCGCCTGTTTGCAACGGGTTACGACTCGTGTACCCCCTCAGTTGCGAAAGTCGGGTTAGGGCCGTAGCGTAACCGGCCGTAGGAATCATACCAGGGCGTGGTTTCGTTAGCGTAATAGTATGGCTCCTTGCCGGATGGATATTGCTTCATCGGCGCATCTTTGTAACCATGCTGGAGCCTGCCGTACGAATCGTACCAGGGAGCGGTTTCGGATGAGTACCAATATGGCGCGCCGGACTTCTCGTTCCCCTGCTTCCTATTTCCAGAACCATTCTGCCCAGCGGTACAAAAGCCGGCGGTAATAAGGCAGATCGTGAAGAATAAAACCATCCTCATACAAAACCCCATAGCTGGCCCAAGTCCTGTGTAGCGGTTGGTGGACGTTGCCATAGATTATATTACCTCTCACAACCCTTTGGTAGCTTTATGCACATAATCAGGTAATCCCTCAGTTATGGGGTGTCAGGAGGAGTCCGGATTGAAAAAGGCGGTAT
>CAYWRA010000146.1:0-3777 GCA_964460305.1 uncultured bacterium | reverse complement strand
GGAACCAATCGCCGGAGAGGAGACAAACCACCCGCCGCTCCTATATCTCCCGGCGTACGACCCATCGGAATTAAACGCGTACAAATATGAGTCATCTGACCCAACGTACACTCTCCCGTCACTGCCTATCGCAGGCGAGGAATCCATGTCATAAGCCGCCTGGTAACTCCAAGAAAACACACCCGCAGAGGTGATCACACGGAGTCTATTATCCCAGGAACCGACATAGATGTTTCCGGAATTATCCAGCGCTGGAGACGAGTATATCTTGTATCCCGTCCGGTACGACCAGGAGAACGATCCCGCCGAGGTGAACGTATAGAGCCTGTTATCGCAAGACCCGATGTAGACTTTGTCGTCGGCGCCGATTGCTGGAGATGATCTTATCGTGCCGCCCGTCATATAGCTCCACCGGAGCGATCCGTTGGGCTCGATGGCGTACGCCATGTTCGCATCGCCGTCGCCCCAGCATATCTGCCCTTCTGAACCAACAGCCGGTGACGAGGGATGGGCATAGCTTGCCGCAATGTTGACAAAGTTCCATTTCACCGATCCGTTTGAATTGAACGCAAGGAGGCTTTTCCGCGCCTGTAAGTAGAGGTCTTCGCCGCTTATAACGGGTGAAGAGAGCCAGATGTCGCCAGGAGGCGTATAGCTCCACGCCAGTCCCCCCATGGAATTGAAAGCATAGAGCTGGCGGTCCGCCGAGCCGACATATACCGTCCCGGCAAAGTTGACCGCAGGGGACGAATAAATATAATTTCCGGTCAGGTAGCTCCAATCAAGCTTTCCGAGCGAGGAAATCGCATAGAACACGTTGTCATTGCTCCCGACATAAGTGCGTCCCAAAGCAGACCATACCGCGGGCGAAGAAGCTACGTCATTACCGGTCCGGTAACTCCAGGCGGGTCCGAACGATGCTGAAGGCCCCGAGTATGGACTATTCGCCGTATGCCTTGCGCCATAACGGAACATCGGCCACGGACACGGCGTCGGCGTGATCGTCGGCGTGGGCGTAATTGTAGGCGTGTTCGTCGGGGTATTGGTGGGCCCGACCAGGACGTAAACGTTGTTGTCTCTAGACCCCACGCTTACCCTCAGATATCCTATCGCGGGAGACGAGTACACGTCGCCTCCGGTCAGATATGACCAGGCGAGCGCGCCCGCCGATGTGTATGCATACAGCCTGTTGTCCAAGTTCCCGATATGAACCCGCCCGACGCCATCAACCGCGGGAGACGATGGCGCTGCGCCGCCCTGCTGATAGCTCCAGATCAGCGATCCCGCCGCTGTAAACTCGTAAACATTGCCGTCCGAGCCGCCGATATAAACCCCTCCGGTGGCGCCGATCGAGGGAGACGATTCCAATGCTCCGCCCGTGCGGTAGCTCCACTTCAAACCCCCATTCGAGTTTAGCGCATAGACGTTAGCGTCCCCCGAACCGATGCATACGCTGCCGACTGCGCTGGCCGAGGTCACATCGCCTCCGGTCAGATATGACCAGGCGATCGCGCCCGCCGACGTGTACACATAGAGCCTGTCATCCAATCCTCCGACATAAACCTGCCCCGCAACGTCTATTGCCGGAGATGACGATACATCGTCATTTTGCCGATAGCTCCAGATCAGCGACCCCGCGGAAGTCAATACGTAGGTATTGTTGTCGTCGCCGCCGATGTAAACCCGCCCTATGTTATTAACCAGGGGGGATGAGTCCAACGTTCCGCCCGTCAGATAACTCCACGCCAGGCCGCCCGCGGAGCTATAAGCATATACCGCGCCGTCCCACGAACCGGCATAAACCGTCCCTCCTGCGTCGACCGCCGGGGACGAAAGGACATTATTGTCGGCCAGATAGCTCCATTTGAGAACGCCGGTCGATGAGAACGCATATAGCGTATCGTCATTGCTCCCGACGTAGATGTCTCCGTCAGACACTATGGCTGGAGAGGAATCCACGTCACCGCCCGTCCGGTAGCTCCACTTGAAATAGGGCGACGAGGGACCCGAAAAACCGCTCCGCCCGACGTGCCGGCTGTCGGCGTGGAACATCGGCCAGGGATGGCCATCCGTTGCATGGTTGCTGATGAGGGAAACCGCCGAGCCGCCGGTCGGCTCCGCCTCGATGGAATAGGTGACCCCGTCCGTAACGATGTGCACGTGGCCGCTTGCAGTGTAGCGCGGCGGGCTTGGAATTTCGGATGCGCCGCTCCCCTTTCTGAGGCGGATGTTGCTATACATGCTTGCGTCAACCACTGCGTCGACACGGCCCATCACGTACTCTGTCGGATGGCCGTAATAATTGTTCCAGACGGAGGTGATGCATACCTCGGGATCCATCTTCGTCAGGAACTCGACTGAGCTCGTCTCGTTCGTGACGGAACCGTGATGGTCTATATGTAAGACGTCTACATTCCGGCCCAGATCGGTTACCACCACGTCATCGACGGCCTTCTCGACCACTCCCTCCGCATCCCCGCCGACGTAAAAGTCAAATCCGCCATAAGTGATAAGGGCGGTAATAGACTTGCTGTTCTCGTCCCCTGGCGTTACCGTCCCCCCTCCTCTGATGAATGTGCGGTTGTCAAGCTTCCCCGCTCCGTCAGGATCTGGCGCTCCGACTGAGAGGAAGTAAAGCATCGCGCCATCACCGAGATCTATGTCCGTACTGCCATTAACGGTGACGGTACTTCTCTTTCCGGCAACGGCTGTCATGTATGGTGGAGGTATAGGTATGGGAGTACCATACTGTGTCGCATATGTCGCATCACCGCCGCGATCCCAGCATTTGGTGATCGAAATAGGCGTAGGCATGGCCACAAGGTAATCAAGACCGCCAATGTGGTCGACATGATAGTGGCTCGCTATTGCATGGTCTATCGTCGTAATCCCAATGCTATCCAGTAGGGTGTCGCAGGCGTTTGCCCACTTCGAACCGGTGTCCTCCGCGCCGCCCTCATCAAAAAGCACAACCTTGCCGTTCGGCCCTCTGATCACCGTGCCCGTTCCCGCTCCGCTATCCCCCCCTGATATGCACCAGATGTCCAGGTTCTGTGCCGACACTGTGTATGCGCACACTCCGAGTGCGAGCACACACACCGCTGCTACAACAAGCATCGCGCTTTTCATGAGGCCCCTCCTTTATAAATCCTCCGCCTATGGCGGACAGCGAGACGGGGAATGGGAGAAACGGTGAAGGGGCGATCCCGAAGCTTCGGAGTCGCCGGCTCCCCAATTCTCCCACTCTCCGTTTCGGAATGTGCGGCTAAATATGTTCTACCGGGATTATGACACACCGCGCCGAAATGATGTTAAAATTAGGCCATATTTCTCGCTGGAAGACAACGCTCAAAAATCATCCATTTTTCATCCATATAAAATGGATGATGCCCTCCAAACTCGTGCGTAGGATTAGTAGTAGTTGCTGTTATTGATAAAATGAAAATCGCCTTCACAAACAGAAAACTGCCGCGAACTCAAGGCACGGGAGACCAGAGAGTGGACGGCAGCGGGATAACGGCCTTCTCACAAAGAGTAAAAGATAGGACAGCTACCATAGCCGAGATTTTAGTCTCGGCGGCTGGTTTCTGTAGGGGCTTGATTTATCGAGCCCGTGCACGGTCCGTTGGTTTAGCCTGGATTATTCATAAACAAACAGCAAGGAACCGCAGCCCACTTCGGAGAATGGAAATACCATTCGGATGATTTGTGATGATTCCCCGAAGGGGCCCCTTTCCCAACGGGATCCCTTTCCCAACGGGATCCCTTCGGGACGGG
>CAYWRA010000145.1:0-3819 GCA_964460305.1 uncultured bacterium | reverse complement strand
TGTGACTGGTTGTGAGTAACCAGAAACTGTAGTGCCCCCTCACCCTGACCCTCTCCCCCACAAGGGGGCGATGGGATGGAGGGGGGCTACCTCTCTTTCTCTTTTACTCTTTGTAAAAAATCCGCTCCATCCGTAATATCCGCGGTTAAAATTAACAGCCTTCGCTGTGCCCTCAGTGGTTCACGTGGTTTATCTTTTCTCCGCCACATACACCGTGCCGGCGGGATATATTAAGAATTTGCGGTAGGGTATGATACGTTTGGGGGATAAGCTGCTATCCCCAAGAAGCCCGAGGATGGTGTTCGGGTTTCGGGGGTGGAAGGGTCCTGGAATGCGCACGGGTCTAGGAATGGAGTGGGGGAGGCGGCATCGGATCCAGGTGAGCGGATCGAGGCGGACGGTCTGGGCAATGAAGATACCGCCCCTGCGGAGGATCCTGGATGCCATTGAAAAAAGTGCCGCGATTTCGCGTTTCCGGAGGTAACTCACTACCCCTATGCAGAGAAGAATGTCGCAACAGGAGGGACGGAACGGGAGATGGAGGACGTCCGAGCGCACGAGTCGATGGCTACGCGTGTTTTTTTGACAGACCGCCAACATCCCCTCTGAAATATCCAACCCCGTCCACTTTGCCCCGCCCGCGATGAGTCTTATCCCATAGTAACCGGGACCGCAGCCCAGTTCGATAACGTCTTTGCCCGCGAATGGAGGAAGAAGAGAGAGGCAGAGTTCCATGCGCGCCACAGTGCGCTTTTTCACGTAACTTTGAAGCAGTCCCCACCGGGCCTCCGACGAATCACGATAGAGACTCTCCCACCTCTTCGCCTCGTTGTCGAATAGTATTTGTTTGGTCATTTGGTAAATATGAAAACCACAGGGTGCACAGAGAGATGTTCACAGAGTGCACGGAGATTCACTCCAGTAAAAACAGTTTCTGGTTTTTGGATTTCTGGATTGAATCTGTATGTATTTGTGTCCATCCCTCGAAGAGGCCCCTTTGGGGGGTATAATTGAACTTGGGTTTATTTCTCTGTGCTCTCCGTGCCTTCTCTGTGTTCTCTGTGGTTCCCATTTTTGGTTGTTTTTCTTCTATCGGTCACCTTCTTCGCCGGCGTGCCGTACGCAATTGCGTAGTCGGGTATGTCCTTGTTGACCATGGAGCAGGCCCCGATGATTGCGTTGTCGCCGATCCTCACGCCGTCGAGCACGGTGGCACGCGTGCCGATCCAGACGTTAGCACCTATGGTGATGCCGCCCTTTGAAACCATTCCCTGCTCGACGATGGGTAGATCGGTGCGGTCGAAGGCGTGCTGCCCCCCGGCGAGGACGCAGACGCATGACGCCATGAGCAGGTTTTCCCCGATGTCAAGAGTGCTGGACGAGGCGAGGATGCAATTCGCGCCTATTCCCGCGCCAGAGCCGATGTTGATCGCGCCGTCCTTCGTTCTAAGAATCGTGTTGCGTGAGACGATGCTGCGATCTCCGATCGTAATTCCGGTATCGCCGGTGCTACGCACGTCCAGAGAGCAATAGTCGTCTATCGCCGCGTTATCCCCGAGGGATATTTTGGAAGGCTGGCTAAAGGTAATACCTTTGCCGAGTATCACATTGCCCCCCATCTGTTTGAACAGGGGGCGGTATAACTTCTGGCGCAGATAAATGCCGAGGGCCCCTCCGAGGTTCGCCAATAACAGGATACGGAGCTCGTAGTTCAGAAGCGCCGGGATGCCGCCCGCGCCCAGTACGAGGCGTATATATTTTTTGAGCGGACTCTCGCGCCTCTCGTAGAGCGTTTCCCGAAGGCTGCTTTTTGACGGCTCGGGCATATGTATCTCCTCTCCTTTGGGTGAGGCGGCCACCATAATACCATAAAACTTAAGCACCTGATTTACCTGATTGATCTGATCTCTTGAAGATGATGATGAACGCAAAAATGTGGACTTTGCTCCTTCCCCGGTAGCGCAATCTTAACCTGGATTCATCTACCGATCCAGAGTACGTATTCATCTAATGCATGTAGCATGTCATTCCGGCGGAAGCCGGAATCCAGTCCTATATTCTTTGACGTTGGATCCCTGCTTCCGCAGGGATGACCCTGTTATGGGCTTGGTGAATAGATCGGGTTAAGGGTGCGCTACGGTAGAGCAGGGGGGCATTATTCACGAAAGCACCTATTGTCTACATCATCCTTGAAGATCAGAATCAGGTGCGAACATTATGGGGCCATAGCGAAATATTGAGAATCATCCGGGGAAGCGGTACAATTTTAAAAAACGGGCTCACTTATAACATGAAGCGCGTCTCGATAGTTGCCGGTGGCATCGTCCAGGGTGTCTGTTTCCGCTACTACGCCCAGCGCAAGGCTGAGGAACTCGGCCTCGCGGGATGGGTAAGGAACGTTCCCGACGGGCGCGTCGAAGCGGTTGTCGAGGGCGACGATGGCGCGGTTGACCGAATGGTGGAATGGTTTCGCCATGGCCCTCCAGGTGCGAGCGTAGATGAGTTCAGCGTCGGGGAAGAACCCTATCGGGGCGAGTTCAGAAGTTTCCGGGTGAGTTCGTACTGGCGGTAAGGTTTTTTACTCGATTGCTCGATAGCTGGATTGCTTCCTCACGCTCCGCACACCGTGTTTTTATTGTTGCGCTTGGCTTTATAGAGTGCGTTGTCGGCTCTTCTCAGCAGCTCGTCCTTGGAGCGCGCATCTTGAGGGAACGATGCCACGCCGATGCTCGTGGTGAGGTGCGTGGATGGACCGACACCCTTAGGATCAAATTCCAGGGATTCCACTTCTCTGCGGAGTTTCTCCGCCATTGCCAGCGCCCCCCTCTTGTGCGTATGGGGAAGAATAAACGCGAACTCCTCACCGCCGTAGCGCGCAACCATGTCTCCCGATCGAATTAGTTTCGATAGAAACCCTCCCAAGACCCTGAGCACCTGATCGCCGGCAAGATGGCCGTAGAGGTCGTTGTATTGCTTGAAATTATCGAGGTCCATAAGGAGGACGGAGAGAGGGAAGCGATACCTCTGCGCGGAACTGAGCGCCTGGGTGAGGGAGTGATGGAAAAAGCGGTGGTTATGGATGCGGGTGAGCTCGTCGAATATGGATAGCTTCCAATAGTGGTCTTTCTTCTGCGCATCGTCGTAATATCTTCTACGTTCGATGGCGCGTGTGATGGTGATTTTTGCCCACTCCTCGTTGACGGGTTTGGGAATGACGTCATATGCCCCCACGCCGAGGCACTCCACGATTTTATCGACGTCTTTGTAAAACGTGCTGATGAGTATGCATGAGTCAAGTCCGAAATGCCTGATGAGGCGGATCGTCTCGACGTTGAGGCTGTGTGGCGTATCGAGGCCGATGATGATGATGTCGTGATAATGCTTTTTGAGGTGTGCTTGTGCCTTCGACCAGGAAGCGGCCCTATGGGTTTCGGGGCTGATGGTACGGCATGCGCGATAGAGCTTTTCGCGGCTCTGCGCATCCTTTTCGATGATGAGTATCCGCTGCTCCGTTTTCACCACTCACCTCAAAAGACTAGGGCAGGCCTAAAAAAAGCCGGACCTGCAGAACATCCTCTCATCCGGGATAGCACACCCGGATCGGTTTATGTTCGGCAGCCCGGCTGCCCGTCGCCTATTGATAACGGCGGTGGACCCGCAGCTTTGCGCCTCCGCATTACACGGATTTGCCTTTATCGCATAAACATGATTTGCGAATAATAATCATGTATATTTGAGAATATGTCAAGTTGAAACTGCCGCAATTGGTAATCCCTCAGTTATGGGGTGTCAGGAGGAGTCCGGATTGAAAAAGGCGGT
>CAYWRA010000144.1:0-4074 GCA_964460305.1 uncultured bacterium | reverse complement strand
GCGCCTCCCTTGAAGAGAATCAACGTAGGGATGCTCAAGACACCGTAGCATGAAGCGGACTCGGGGGCGCCGTCTATGTCCATCTTGCACACCTTGAGTTTGTCCTGGTACTCCTCAGCCATCTCCCCGACTATTGGAGCGATCATGCGGCAGGGGCCGCACCAGGTCGCGAAGAAATCCACCAGTACCGGCAACGGCGACTCCAGCACCTCCGTTTTGAAATTCCCATCATCGACTTTGATCTCGCTCATGGTAGGCGCCCTTTCAATGTTTATGCACCCGATTGCTCTGATTTTTCCGGAGATCGGAGAAAGCAGGATAATCATGTGCTCAAGAAATATCTTGAACGTTCCCCTGGCGGTTATTTCCTGCGTCTAGCCCCTGCTAGTGCGGCATTGACATACTGCCGCATCGCCGGAAGCTTGCTCCTGACGTAGGGCCGGATGAACTTCTTGTTGAGGATGGGATTGTATCCGAATATGCAGTAGGGTTGCATGGGCGACGTGGGAACGGCGCCGCTCAGGGTGATCTGGTCCTGTTTGAGCCCCGGGTGCTCCCAGAATGGATGGAGGTATCTGATCCCATATCCGCGCGCGAACCTGTCCGCTGGGACCATGTAGTCGGGGGTTTGTTCCGGATAGTAGTCCTGCTGCCGCTGAAAACCGTCCGCGAGTCGGGCGATGCCGTTTTGTTTGCAGTAGACGATCGCCTCGCACAGCATCGCCAGCTTGCACCCGCAACAGACCAGGTTCCCGAATTTCTTGACGTCCTGATCGAGGGGCCGTATCGCGAGTTCGTGAAACAGGTTGGTGCTGTCGAGAAGTCTCCACGAGCACCGCTCGGGGAACTGTTTTTTGATCCAATCGGCCTTGTACCCGGCGAGCTCCAGCCACTTCTCCGCCCCGTTATCAAACGTCAGCAGATGGGTTTCATGCCCCTGCTTCAAAAAATAGACCGCAGTGGCCGTGCTGTCCACGCCCCCGGAGAATAGTATGGCTATTTTTTTGGGTTTCAGGGGAACCGCCATAGGAAAGATCCCGATATTAATGTACAACCACAGAGGACACAGAGAATTACCACAGCAAAAACAGTCTCTCTTTTTTGGAATAAGAATAATCCGTGGTGGAAATTGAGCTTGGGTCTATCCCTCAGTGTTCTCCGTGCCTTCTCTCTGTGTGCTCTGTGGTTAAGTTTTACCTCTTGCCGGCGGCCATCTTCTTCTGCGCCAGCCTAGCCCCTTCGAGGATCGCCTCGTACCCCGTGCAACGGCAGAGATGGCGGGAGAGCGCCTCGACAATTTCCTCTTCGGTCGCCCCTGGGCTCTTCGTGAATAGCGCGTAGAGCTCCATGACAATCCCGGGGATGCAGTAGCCGCACTGGACTGCACCGGCCTCGATCATCGCCTCCTGGATCGGGTGGAGCCTCGTTCCGTTCGCCAGACCCTCAATGGTGAGGATCTCCTTCCCCTCCATCTTCTTCGCCGGATAGACGCAGCTCCTCTGCGCGACGCCGTCCACGACGACCACGCACGCGCCGCACGAGGCGTCGTCGCAACCGCGTTTCGTGCCGGTGAGGCCGAGCCGCTCCCTGAGCACGTCGATCATCCTTTCCCAGCCCTCGAGTTCCACGCTCTTGGAGGCGCCGTTGATCTTAAAGCTGATCTTGTCTCCCATTATTTCTTCCCCTTCGCCGCGAGGGCCTGCAATATCTTTTCCGGCGTGATCGGGATCTCGCAAAAGTCGACGCCGATGGCGTCATGGATCGCGTTGAGGATCGACGGCGCCACGCCGATTACGGGGTGCTCGCCGATCCCCCGCGCGCCGTACGGCCCTATGGACTCGGGCGTCTCCACGAACTCGACCGTCCATTTCTTCGGGGCGTCCTTGACCGTGGGGAAACGGTACTTGGAGAAATGGGGATTCACGGCCTGCCCGTCCGGCGTGAACCTCAACTCTTCGTGCAGCGTCGCGCCGATCGCCATCATCACGCCGCCCGTCACCTGGCCCCTGATCTGCCTCGGATTGATCACCTTGCCGATGTCGAAACACGATACGAAATGGTCGACGAGCACCCTGCCGGTCTTCTTTTCGATCCTTATCTCGCAGGCCTGCGCGCCGAACGTATAGGTGATTCCCATCGTCCCCTGGCCGCACGCATCGGGGTTGGACTGGCGGGGCAGGCGCGCATCGGCGGTCGCCTGTACCACCTCGCCCACCGTCACGCCGTCATCGTACGTATAGCCGCGGGCGAGTTGAGGCACCGACACCCTGACGCTCGGATCGTGGTTGAGATAGATCCACTGGCCGTCATGGACAAGCCGGTCCTCGTCGACCCGAAGGACCTGGGATGCCGTGCGTTTCATCTGCGCGATCGCCTTTTCGCAAGCCCGGATGATCGCCCGCCCCCCCTGGATGGTGAACATCGAGCCGATGGTCTGCCACTCCCAGGGTGAGAACTGCGTGTCGATCTCCGTATACACCCCGATTTTCTCAGGCGGTATTTTCAACGTCTCGGCGGCCACCTGCCGCACCACGGTCCGTAAGCCTTGGCCGACCTCCGCGCCGCCCATGTTGATTGAAGCGCTCCCGTCAGCGTTGATTTTAAGGTAACAGCCCTTTGAGGAGAAGGGGGCGCCCTTCGGCGATTTCATCAGCGCCGAGAAGCCCCTGCCGTAGTAGTAGTCGCCGTCTTCTTTTTGCTTCAGGGGCTTCGAAAAAACAACGTCCTTGACCTTATCCGCGCACTTACTGACGCTGCCGTTGCTCTCCCAGAGTTTTTCTCCGAGAGACGTGATTTTGCCTGGGCCGAGGTAGTTCTTCGCCCTAAGCTCGAACGGATCAAGCCTTAGCTTCCGCGCCAGGATGTCCATCATCCGCTCCATGGCGAACTGGGATTCCTGATGGCCGTAGCCGCGGTAGGCGCCGACGGGGGGCGTATTCGTGTAGACCGAAATGCCCTCCAGATGGCAGTGCGGGAATTCGTAAGCGCCGGTGGAATTGTGCGTCGAGGCGATAAGGACGTGGATCCCTGTGTCCTTGGACGCCCCGGTGGAATGGAGGATGGTGGTTTTAAGGGCCGTGAGCGTGCCGTCTTTCTTCGCGCCGATTTTTATCTGCGTCCTGATCCCGTGTCCGATGAGCGTGCTTAGCAGGTCCTCTTTTCTCGTCGCAACCCACTTCACGGGCCGGCCCGGTACGAAACTCGCAATGTAAGCCACCGTCTGCTCTATGGTGACGTCCGATTTGTAGCCGAAGCACCCTCCCACATCGGGTATGTGTACCCTCACGGCCGAGACGGGAAGCTTGTAGACGTGCGCGATGTCCTCGCGGACTATGAATGGACAGATGGAGGATGACCAGGCCTCGATCGTGCCGTCCTCATGGAACCAGACGATGGCGCCGTGCGGCTCGATTGCGGAACAGGATCCGAACGGGTAGTTGAACTCCCCTTCGCACGTGACCTCCGCCTCGCGGAACCCCTTTTCAACATCCCCCTTTTTCAGGGTATAGCGGCCGGCGATGTTCGTGCCCGGCACCGTTTCCATGCCGGGGAGATGCTCGAACGTGCCCGACTCCTCGTGGATCAGGACCGCTCCCTCTTTGATCGCGTCGCGGGCGTCAACGTATACGGGAAGCGGCTCATACTCGGCCTTTATTTTCTTCACCGCCTGGCGCGCCTGGTACACGTTCTCGGCTATCACCGCGGCGACGGACTCTCCGATCCAGCGCACCTTGCCCACAGCGAGCGGCAGCCTGTCTTTTATGTTCTCTCCGTAGCGGAACGCAATGTCCTTCCCCGTAACGACCGCCACCACCCCCTCGCATTTTTCGGCCTCGGAGGTGTCAATGGAGACGATTTTTGCATGGGCGCAGGTGGGGCGCAGGAATGCGGCGTGAAGAAGGCCGGGGAGCCGGATATCATCGAGAAACTGGACCCTGCCCACAGACTTGGCGGCGGCATCGGGTCTGGCGATATTTTTCCCGACGTAGGTCAATTCCATTTAGATTGTTTCACTCCTTCGGGTTAATTCACGGTTGCACACGGCGCAGAAGGAGTGAAACAATCTAAATGGAA
>CAYWRA010000143.1:0-4146 GCA_964460305.1 uncultured bacterium | reverse complement strand
AGGGTTGTGGCCGGCGTTGACGTACCGGAGCTCGCCGCTCTTGACGTCCAAGATGCCGCAGAATACCGTGACAAACATGCATGAATCGTTGTTATGGGCGAGCTCCTTGTTCACCCTGCTCAGGATCTCCTCCAGGCTCCGCACCTCCCGCGCCGTGGCCTTGATCAGCGTAATGGTCCTTGCCATGAACAACGCCGCCGGGACCCCCTTTCCCGACACGTCCCCGATGAGGAAGCAAAGATGCGTGCCGTCGATAAAGAAAAAATCATAGAGATCGCCTCCCACCTCGCGCGCAGGCTCCAGCATGGCGCGGATGTCCACTTCGTTTCTCCCGGGGAACGGCGGGATCTCCTTGGGCACCATCTCCATTTGGATGTCGCGGGCGATCTTCAGTTCGCTCTCCATCCGCTCCCTGGCGGCGGTCGCCTCGGTCAATTCACGTATGTATCTCTTCAGTGAATCGCGCATGTAGGCGAAGGACGAGGCGAGGGTCCCCACCTCATCCCCCGAGCGTATGTCGGGAACGGGAAAGTCCAGATCGCCCCGGCCGATATTTTTCGTCGCGCCCGCCAGGGCCCTCAGCGGGCGGGTGATGGAACCCGAGATGGCTACGATGACCGCCAGCAAGACCGCGATCCCCACCATGCCGAGCACGAGCACCGTCCTGCTTAAGTTCGTGACGTCTGCCATCAGCTCATCCTGGGGGAAGACCACTCCCAGCGACCATCCCGTGGACGATATCGGCTCGTACGAGATCCAGCATTTCTTGCCCGTGATGATGCTCGTGGACGGTTCAAATCCGCTCTTGCCTAACGCCATCTCAGCCGCGAGCCGGATCAACTGCGGGTCATGACGGGACTCGGCGAGGTCGGACAGCTTCGCCTTCATAATCAGCTCCCGCCGGGGATGTGTCACGATCGCCCCGTCCCTCGACACCAGGAACGCGTAGCCGGTCTTTCCGATCTTCACGGAGGAGACAATGTCCTGCAGGCTGGAGAGGTAGACGTCGGCGGTGACGACGCCGGCGAAGCGCCTTTTTCCATCGACGTTCCGGTAAAATGGGACGCTGTACGTCGACATAATGATATTGCCGCCGCCCTTGTCGAAGTAGGGTTCGGTCCAGACAGGCGCCTCGAGTTTTTTAGGAACCGTATACCAATCCCAGGCGACGTAATTATAGTCCCCATCCAATGAGGTGAAGCTCAGCTTCCCGCCCGGTTTGTAATAGTAGGGGCCGAAGAGGCGCACATTTTTATCGAACAGGTACGGCTCGTACGATATCGTCGAGCCGTAGATCTCGACATTGTTCTCCACCACCGTGCGCAGGAGATTCAATATCCCGTCTTTCGTGTAGTTGGATTCCTCAAGCGCGCAGGCGACGTTTTCCGGGACCTTCTTGACGGCATTCAGCACCGACTCTATCTTATTCACGGTGCGGAGGGTGAGGTTCCTGGCGTTCTCCTCGATTTTGCGCTCGATAATCCGGCGGGATAAGAGATAGTTATAGCTGAATATGGCGCTGAAAATGACCGTACAACTGGTAAGAATATAGAGGATAAGTTTAAACGCGATGCCTCTGGTGTGTCGCATGGGGATCACATGGTCGGAACGGTTTGAGAAGCCTTTCTCCCCTTTATACGCCCCGCTGGATCTTATCGAGGTAGGCATCCAGCTCTTCAATGCTCGCGAATAACTGCTGGGAGGGGAGCGCATTGATGATGTCGAACACCTTCTTCACCCGCGGTTGGAGATTCACCATCATCACCTTCCCCCCCCCTTTCGCGAGCTGTTTTTTAGCCTTGAGCACGACGCGCACGCCGGCGCTGCTGATGTAGGAGACACCCGCCATGTCGAATATGAGGGCGAACGGCGGCGTGGCCAATATCGAATCCACCTGTGCCTCCAGAATGGCGTACGTGGTCGCATCGATTACGCCGACGGGCGTTATCGTCACGATGCCGGTTTCTCTTTTATTCACTGATACGGCAAGTGTCATGTTTCCTCCCCTATGTGAAATCCCAAATCCCAAATAAATGACAAATACCAAATGACAAATGAATTACAAATGACCAAATAACAAAACCTCATGGTGTTTTGTCATTTGGTATTTGTCATTGCCTTAACCTCGGGGGTTGATTTTACTACACTGCGGCGCCGATCAATATCAATTTTTCCCTTCTGCTCAGGCCCTTTATCCCCGCCTCCCGCTTCAAGGCCGAGGATCTGTCGCGAAACGATTCGCGGTAGCTTAATCTCACCGGCCGCCTGCCCCTCGTGTACCGGCAGCCCGTACCACGGTTGTGCTCCGCGATGCGCCGCGCCAGATCGTTGGTGACGCCGGTGTATAGCGTCCCGTCACGACATCTCACGATATAAACGTACCAGCCGTTTATCGCCATGTAGCAATCATAGTATCACACGAGGGCGGCGGCAAATGCAATCTTTCGCGGGAGCCCACAGCAAAGATCTTGTTACAGGCTGGGGTTTTCATCCCGATCGGGGACGCCGTAGAACCGCCGTTCAGGATGATCGCGATGGGGTGCTCGATACGGTCATCTAAGCGCCGGCGGGTCCGGCGCGGGCGCCAGCTCACTTCTTAAAAGAGAGTTCCAGCGCTGGGCTGTGATCGGCCTCCTCCACATATCTGAACCGTCTGACGGAAAGGAGGCTTAGGCAAAGGCTCACGGCTATCCAGGGCAGCAGCGTGAGCATGGCGCGCGGCCACTCCCCTCCGTAGCTCCCGAACATCGCCGCCCGCAGGCCCCGGACCACGTGCGTGAGGGGAAGATACGGAGAAACCGCGCGATAAAAATGTGGCGAGAGCTCGATCGGATAGGCCCCGCCCGCCGACGCGATCTGCACCACGAGAAAAATAATGGCGAGCAGCTTACCCGCATCCCCGACGAGCCGAACCAGGGAGAAAATGATGCTGGCATAGGTTAGCACGGCGATGAGGAGAACCGCATAAAAACCGCACGGGTTCACCGGCGGTATCTTCATTGCGTGTTGAACGGTCATGCCGAGTATCACCGCCCCGCTGCACGAGATCAAGAGAGGGATCATGCCTTTCCCGATCACCTTCGCAATGTTCATCTTCCCGGCCATGCTTTTCGGAAAAACGATGAGGCGGAAAAGGAAAGACGACATGAGCACGCCAAGCCAAAGCGATAGCGACATGAAATATGGAGCGAACGCGGGACCATTGGAAGATACCGGAGCATAAATCACCTTCCGTGCGATCACGGGGCTTGCCAGATTCTCGGGGCTCTTCGCCGCGGCCGGCATTGCTGCGGCGAATTTCAGGAGCCCCTGATGAAGCGCCTGGAGACCATGCTGCAACGATTCGCTCCCCTCTTTCAGGCCCACGATACCGCGGGCCAACTCACGATCCTTCTCGGCAAGCGCTCCGGCCCCGGCCTTGGCTTTTTCCAAACCCCCTGCGAGCCGCGCAACGGAGCCCTGGTACGCCTCAGCGCCCGCGGCAAGCTTGTTAAGTTCCCACGCGGGAGGAAGCCCCTCAAGCGAATCGAGGAGTCTGTGTCTCGCCAACCCCGAGGCGAGCGCGGACGTATTTGTATGGAGCTCATTCCCCGCAGAAACCAGCCTCTTTGCATCGATCCCCTCCAAGCCTTCCGCCAATTTCTCCTGATTTTCCGCCAGAAAACCCGCAGCCGCGCTCGCCTTTTCCAGCCCCTCTTGAATCTTCTGCGCCCCCACCACCGCCTCTCCCGCGCCGCTCCCCAGCGTGAGGACCGCGTTCCGCGCCTCATTCCCAGAGGAGAGTGCGACCTTCCACCGCTCCACTCCGAGGGAACGATTCATCTTATCAACGACCCCGCTCGCGAACCTCTCGGCAATCAGGGTTGAGACATAGCTCGTCCCCTGCGAGGTGATGAGCGCCAGGGATGCCGACTCGGAGCCGGAGAGCGCCCTCCTGCTGAAATCGGGAGGAATGATCAGAGCGAAATAGACCTCCCCCGACTTGACGGCGCTCTCGGCCATTTCTCCCAAGGGATATTCAGTAAATCTGAACGGTTTTCCCTTCTTCAACTCCTCAACAAGCTGTTTCCCCAAATTATAATGTTTTCCTCTTAACCTGACTTTCGCAACTGGACCGTCGAAATCGCTATTTTGAGGGGGTTGGGC
>CAYWRA010000142.1:0-4193 GCA_964460305.1 uncultured bacterium | reverse complement strand
GTTGTTTCTCGAACAGGGTAACACTCAGAATCTGCAAAATTGTGTAGAGATTCAGGTTTACGTTGAGACGTTTTTTCAGGATAGCGATCAGGACGTAGACAGAAATCGCGATCCAGATTTGGGTCTTTACCGCATTGGGAGAGGTGCCGTAAAAGTTCTTGATGCGCAGGTGTTGCTTGATCCATTTGAAGAAGATCTCTACTTGCCATCGGCATTTGTAAAGTTGAGTTATCGTTAACGCCGGCAAAGTGAAGTTGTTGGTTAGGAAGACAAATCGGGTATCGGTCACTGCATCGTAGAAGCAAATTCGCCGAAGCTTTTCCGGGTACTCTTTGAGGGAGTAAAACCCGGTCAGCATAACAGTCTGATCGCATCGCAAGCCGGTGGATTTGTCGATGGGGCGGGAGGTTAGGCGACGGGAGCGGAATCTTTTCTTGGCCCTGGTGAGGAAGAAGCCGAGGCATTGATGCACCGTATAGAGCCTGGAAAAATCGAGATAGGCACGATCCATGATATACAATGCGCCTGGTTCGGGAATGATGGAGTCGAGGATATTGACGTCGTGTACTAACCCGTCGGTAATGTAGATAAATGAAGGGATAGGGCCTCTCAGGTCGAGCAATGTATGGAGTTTTACGGCTCCCTTGCTTTGTCTGAACCGAGCCCAGGGGAAGAGCGAGAGGCAGAGATCGATTGTGGTGGAGTCTAGGGCGTACACCGTTTCGTCCAACTCTACTCCGAAATCCTCGCCCGCATAAAGTTTCCGTGCGGTATGAATCAGTATCTGAGCGAAATCGGCGTAGATGCGCCAGTCGCGGGTTTCGTTGGCGTGGGCAAGCGTATTCCGGGCGATAGCGCTTCGGAAACCCATGTGATACATTTTTGAATGCATGGATCGCAGACATGCTTCGATATCGCGGAGACTTTCTCGATAGGTAAGCTGGGCAAATGCCATGCAGAGGAACTGGTCGAAACATGAGAAACTTTTCACTTTGTAATTGCCGTGATAGCGCTCGACACATTTTTGAAACTGTCGCCGTGGCAAAAAATCCATTACCTGGGCAAAGATCGGTCTCCCTGTATTCATGGGCCACTCCCTCCAAATCCTTGAGGTTGATGTGGCCCAAATCTAATTCCAATTTCAAATCGATACCAGTCATTTTGTGCCGTAACTTATGTCATTATAACTAATTACGCAAAACTACCTGACAAACGTTGGGACAGCAGTGCCGCAACATAAACACTCATAAGTCGCTTCATGCTCCCTGGCAATCTGGAGCTTGGCGACTGCAGACCGATGGCATACTGGACAATCCTCAACCGATCGGTCATCGGAAATCGACTCTGCGGCATCACGGATTGTGCACCGATAACCACAGAAAAGACAGACAACGCTGTCGTTGACGATGACATCGGCTTCTTGCAAACAATTCTGACATTCCGAAAAGTGATGGGATCGTGGACGTTCCGACTCCTTCAATCTGCCAGCGAGACTGGCCATCCGGCAAGCGACAAAGTCACGAAATTTGGAGAGTTCCCCAGCCAATTTCTCCATACTCCTGGCCTGCCACGGGTCTTCCTCATCCTTAAACTCAGCCTCGTGAAGTTCAAAAAAGAGACTCATCCCAAATCCAACAAGCGCTCGTATCTCTTCTTTGGTAGCACTGTCTATGAAGTGGACCAATCTGTTACGTGAAGCCTTCAGTTTGTTCAATGCATCTCGCTGGTCGGCGGATAAGGCGAACCCCGTAGTCCTCTCCAAACGCCGAAACGCTTCATCAAGGTTAATGCTCTGGAAGTCCCCGTTATCGAAACACAGATCATCGACCTTGCCACAGACAATAAGGTGCGGGTCTTCAAATGCGATACGAGCCTTCACCAAAAGTTCGAGAGCCGTAGTTATGTGAAGAAGCGCGATTTTCCACTCGCGATCGTCGTGTCCATGCACGATCCGAACCGCAGACTCCAGGAGCTGCCTGGCGCGGCCAAAGAGAGCGAAAGGGCATTTGTACTTTGACATTCTAGTCCCGGGGGCCTTGCCTTTGCCCAACAGAAAGCTCAAACGTCGCAATAGTGATCGACTGGAGCAACCTGTTAGAGCCTATTGCTCACTCGTCCCGCCAGAGAGCACTGACGACTTTCTTCAGGTCCACCCCGACACCAGCAACTGTTGGCTCCAAGATAACGGCATCGGCCAGTCTCCGAATTCCATCTTTCTTTAAAGTCTTGGCTATGCGGAAGCCCGGCAGGGCCTTGCTCTGTCTAATGTCGGCGAACACTGTCTTGATGAGCTCAACAACATCTTCCTTCGTCTTGCAGACCTTCTTGAGTGGAATCAGCAGTAATGCGTCCTTTATCTTGGTCCGATCCCCATCGCAGTTGTGATCTCTGAAGTAATGGGGGTGGAGAGTGGTGATCATCAGGGCGGGCAGCATCTTCTCGCCATCTTCTCCGCTGATGCCATGCCACGAGAATACTTCGTTTGCGAAGTGGATGGGGTCGATTCCAGCAAGCACCACTGACTTAGTTTCGGATGCCATGCGTGCCATGTTGCGGAAGTTGGCCACAAGAGCGTCGGTTAGCGGCTCCTGCCACCCATAATCGAGGACATATAAGAAGTACTGTCTGGTGTCGTCCACCGGGAGGTTCCCGATGTTGTGAACATACAGTCCCATCGTCTTCTCCTCTGTTGCAAACGCCGGGCGCACGTATCTGCGCTGGCAAGGCGATATCTCTGTCAGTAGTAATGTTCTATCATTCTATGACTCTCGCCGAAAAATTGTGACGAGAAATCTTTTGGTTCTCTTCCATCCCGTGTGGGTGGAAGTTATATCCCCTCCCCCTTTTACGGGGTTAGGGTGGGGGTGAAAGTCGTGCATTATGGCATCGGATATATCAGACTGTGAAAAAGAGAATTATGGGAATTGAGAGCCACCCCCTACCTAACTCCCCCCATCGGAGGGGGGAGGAATAGCTTAAAATTACCCACACAAAACGGAATAGAACCAATCTTTTTAAGTAGCCTACCTAATTAATTGGCTAATATCAACCACCGTTTCTACCCACGAATCTTCCTAATTACACGAATTACATTGGATAAGAAAAACCCTTTCTGGCGGTAAAATCCGTGCCAATCCCCCAAAGGTGCCCCTTTGGGACGTGGATGAAAACACTGCCCCTTCAAATCTCCAGAGTGGTTCAAATTCCCCTATTGTCTTCCCCTCTATCCTTCAAATCCGCGTTTATCCCCGCCCAACAAACCGGCGGGCAGGCGCGCTAATCCTCGGCAAAAATCAACGCAAGGTTGCGCTCTCCGAATTTGTCCTACATGCGCCGTTGGAATTTATCCTACATAAGTATTTGATTTTCGTCCGGCTTTTTGTTTGAATGTTCCCTTCCAGGGGATCTAGAGACCAACAAGGAGGTTGCGATGTTCAGAGAGGTTCCGGAAAAGGTATCACAGGATAAGGTCACGTTCGACGTGCGCGAGCTGGAGGCGATTCTGGCGCCGCCTCCCACTACGATGCCGCCGTTCGAGCCGTGCTTCATCAAGCTCAAGGACGGTTCCCGAATGGTCATTCGCGAGGCCCGCAAGTACGAGGTCCCGAAGATGCTCGAATTCATCAAGAAGATGATCGACGTGGACCACGACTTCTACGACATCGTCGGCGTGAGAGTGTACGCCGAGATCCTCGGCTGGTACAGGAACAGGTTGAAGGATCCCTATCAGATCCTCGGCCTCCTCAACGGTGAGTGGGTCGGCTTCGCAAACGGCCGCATGATGAACGACGACGTCTCGATCAGCCTCCACTCGCTCGCCATGAAGAGGGGCCTGCGCATCGGCGCCATCATGTACTACGCCAAGGCGCAGTACGCCTTCGAAGTCCTCGGCCAGAAAGAGTGGTGGGCGACTTACGAGAGCTACAACGGCTTCAAGCGTTGGGGCATCGGGATGGCACAGCCGTCGTACCCCTGGCCGGAATATCAGCACGAATTGGGCGGGGCGCGCGTCTTCTACGTCACAAAGAGATACTGGGACACCGTGGTAAAGAAATATCTCCTGGATCTCGTGGGTGGATCGTTGGAGCGGCCGGTGCCTAAGGACCTGCTCAAGCAGAACGAGCAGCTCATCCTGCCGAAAGAGGTTGAGGTATAACCTGCCCGATCTCGAAAGTAAGCAATCGGGTAGGAGG
>CAYWRA010000141.1:0-4198 GCA_964460305.1 uncultured bacterium | reverse complement strand
CAACCGGCACTTGTTACCATGCTTCAAAAAATGCTCACAGCGCAATTCCCTCAGTCCGGTTATGGATTGGATCTCTCCCTTTTTTATTGTAAAATCATCCGGGCATGATTGATGAATCAGCTATAGAGGAGGGGCCACAGATAGACACGGATTATGACGGATATTCACGGATACAGAAGAAGCCCGATCCGCAACTATCCGTGTCCCGCCGTAGCGGGATCCGTGCCAATCCGTGGCAAGCGCCATTTGTCGTGCCCCCCATAAGTGACCCGATGCCGGGTATGTCACATGTGAACATATTATGAACGATTACGACGTCGATACAATAGTTGCCATATCCTCCCCGCCGGGACGGGGGGCGATAGGAGTGGTGCGCCTATCGGGGGGCAATGCATGGGCTATGGCGGGGAGGTTGTTTACCGACATGCGCGGCGGGAAGATCGTCTCATTCAACGAGCGCGAGGTATACCATGGCAGATTGATTGATGATGACGCGGTATGTATCGATGAGGTCTTGATGTTCGTGATGAAAGGGCCGCGCAGCTTTACGGGCGAAGACATGGCCGAGATAAGCTGCCATGGGAATCCGGTCATCCTTGGTAAGGTTGTGGATACGTGCACGAGGAACGGAGCCAGGATCGCCCAGCCGGGTGAGTTTACCAAAAGGGCGTTTATCAATGGGAAGATCGATCTCACGCAGGCCGAGGCGGTGGCGGAGCTGATACGCGCGAGAAACGAAAGCGCGGTATCTATCGCCATGGAAAACGTGAATGGCAGGCTGAGGAGCAAGGTCGGGGGCTTAAGGGAGGGTCTCATATCGGTTCTGGCGGGCCTGGAGGCATCGATCGATTTCCCCGAAGAGGATATCAAGCCCGCGGCGGGGGTCGACTATAAAAATAGTATACTAAAGTATATTAAAGAGTTCGATAAGATATTAAAATCATCTGAAAGTGCGGCGCTGCTTATAAGCGGTCTGCGGGTGGCCATCGTTGGAAAGGCCAATGCGGGAAAGTCCAGCCTGTTCAACGGGCTTTTGGATAAGGAGAGGGCCATCGTTACGGCGCATAAATACACTACGAGAGACCTGGTTGAAGAAGAGGTAGTGATCGATGGAATAAGCGTGATTTTCACGGATACGGCGGGAATAGAAAACGAGCATGCCGGCGAGATCGAGATCGAGAGTATGAGAAGAAGCAGAGAGGCCATGACCAAGTCGGATCTCCTCCTTTTTGTGATAGACAGGTCGTGCGACTGGTCGGCCCAGGATAGGGAAGCTGCAAGTAGCGCAGGGCTCAAATCGGGGATTGCCGTATTTAATAAATCGGACCTGCCCGAAGGGCTGAAAAAGGACGAGATCCCTGAGGCAATCTCGACATGGCCGTCGATTGAGGTATCGTCTCTCTATGGACAAGGCATTGATAAAGTTAAAGAGCTGTTGGTTAAGCTGTATCGGGAGAGATGCGGCCGTGAGGAATCTGAAGATGCAATATGTTGTAACCTAAGACATGTTAATTCGCTGAGGTATTGCCGGGATGCCCTTAAGCGTGCGATAGATGCGGGAACGAACGGCTACCACGAGGAAGTTGTCGCCATGGAGTTGCGGCAAGCGGTTGACGCCCTTGGAGAAATAACGGGAGAGGATGCCGGCGAGGATCTACTTAATGCGATATTTTCGACTTTTTGCATTGGGAAATAAGAGGTTTAAACCACAGAGGGCACAGAGAGAAACAAGGCAGTTGCTTCACAAAGAGTAAAAGAGGATAAGAGATTGAAGGGGAAGAAACAAGGGAGCCCCCCCCTTCTTCCAGAAACCAGATAGCATGAAAAAGCTGTGCACCTCCTTGGGTAGTTCAACTACCCGGGCTGTGACCCGGCAACCAGAAACTGTTTTTGCCGTAGTGAGATCTCAGTGTCCTCCCCCGTCCCAAAGGGATCCCTTCGGGAAAGGGGCGCCCCTTTGAGGTGTGTGTATCTCTCGGTGCACTCTGTGGTTCCACATTGATATTGGGATTTGGGGTTTGGGATTTAATCTATGGAATACGACATCATCGTTATAGGCGCGGGACACGCCGGCTGCGAAGCGGCCCTTGCGGGCGCCCGGATGGATTGTAAGGTGCTTCTTCTCGGCTCGAATCTGGACACGGTAGCGCAGATGTCGTGCAATCCGGCCATAGGGGGATTGGCGAAGGGTCATCTTGTGCGCGAAATAGACGCCCTTGGCGGCGAAATGGGTAAAAACATAGATGCGACCGGCATTCAGTTTCGCATCCTGAATAGAAAAAAGGGGCCGGCAGTGTGGGCATCGAGGGCGCAGGCCGATAAAAAGGCGTACCAGCAACGGATGAAGGGTGTGCTCGAACGGCAGAACGGCGTTGATTTGAAGCAGGAGACGGGAATCCGGATTATCGTGGAAGGTGACAGTGCGGTAGGCGTCGCATGCCTAACGGGCAATATTTATAAGGGGAAGAGTTTGGTGGTTGCTACCGGTACCTTCTTAGATGCCATCATACACATCGGCGATATGACTTTTCCCGGCGGCAGGGCCGGAGAGAATGCTTCCGTAGAGCTGGCAGCCAGTATAAGGGAGCTTGGATTTACGGTAGGGCGACTTAAAACCGGTACGTCCCCCAGGATTAACATGAAGGATGTAGCATTGTCCGGCCTGGCACGCCAGGACGGTGATGAAATACCGACGCCCTTTTCTTTTAGTACAAAGAAACTGGAGGTGGCACAGTCGGCCTGTTATTTGACATATACCACCAGCGAGACGAAGGATATCGTGATGCGTAACATCCATCGCTCGCCGCTTTATGGTGGTAAGATAAAGGCCACCGGTGTGAGATATTGTCCGTCCATCGAAGACAAGATGGTTAAGTTCCCGGACAAGGACAGGCACCAGATCTTCATCGAGCCGGAAGGCAGAGACACGGCTGAGGTGTATCTTAACGGGGCTTCAACCAGCTTCCCGTATGATGTACAGCTCGCCCTGGTCCGATCCATAACGGGTCTCGATCGCGCGGAGATCATGAGGCCGGGCTACGCGGTCGAGTATGATTATTGTCCGCCTACACAACTCTATCCCACTCTCGAAACTAAAATCGTGAAAAATCTTTATATGGCGGGCCAGATAAACGGTACTTCGGGCTACGAAGAGGCAGCGGCCCAGGGTCTGGTCGCGGGAATCAATGCGGCGTTAAAAGTTAAGGGCCTCGATCCTTTTATCCTGGATAGATCGGAAGCATACATCGGCGTGTTGATTGACGACCTTGTCATCAAGGGGACGATGGAGCCCTATAGGATGTTTACGTCTCGCGCAGAGTATAGGCTGTTCTTAAGGCAGGACAATGCCGATGCCAGGTTGATGCATTACGGAAAGAAATTTGGGTTGATCACCGACGAGCAGATGGAAACGCTCAGGAACAAGCTGGGGGCCGTCAGCGAAGGGTTGACCAAGCTGCGTGAGGCCAGGCTGGGGCAGTACACGGGCGCTCAGCTTTTGAGGAGGCCGGAAATCAGTTATAGGGACTTGCGATCCATGGGGGCGGTCGACCTGCCGGTGTATGACGATGCGGTGATAGAGCAGATCGAGATCGAGATCAAGTACGAAGGCTACTTGAAAAGGCAGTCAGAAGAGATTGCAAAAATGCGAAAAATGGAGTCGCGGAAGATCCCGGAGTGGATTGATTTCACATCGATGAGTGCGCTTAAGAAAGAGGCCCGGGAAAAGTTGCAACAGGTACGGCCGCTATCGATCGGGCAAGCAGCAAGGATTTCAGGAATAACCCCCGCCGATATCTCCATCCTCACGATCCTACTGGAAAAGCAGTCAAGACACGAGCGCGCCAGCGCCTGAGTCGGCGACAGACCAGCCGGTGCGGTATGAATGTTCCACGTGGAACAAGGTAGTTCGCCACTGATCTTCACAGATGCTTGACGGATATACACAGATTATCCAGCCACGAGTTGACACGTCCTGAATGAGCCCCTCTGGGAAGGACACGAATAGACCAAGAGTTCTTCAACTACTTCACAGAGAGTAAAAGGGGAGTAGAAACCAGAATCCAGGAACCAGAATACTAACCCAAGTTTCGCTATTCGAGCAGTTATTTGTCGTAACTCCTTGGAAACAGGCAGGTCATTTGTCTAACCCGACTTTCTCACATTTCACCCATTTTTGGGTAAAGTGGAAATATTTTTG
>CAYWRA010000140.1:0-4310 GCA_964460305.1 uncultured bacterium | reverse complement strand
AAAATCACATCACCTCAATTGTGTGCCTATACACCCCATAACTGTCCCATTACGTGTTTTGTCATTTGTCATTAGCCATTTCATTTGGGTATCATTGTATGCAAGACGGGAGGGTTCGGACTATGAGCAAGAAAGCGGTGTGCGTGGGGATCAACGACTATTCCGGGGTGGACAATGACCTTGGCGGTTGCGTGAATGACGCCAGGGCCTGGGCTAAGCTCCTCGTCGAGCTCTGTGGCTTTCCCCAGGGTGATGTGCGGCTGATTCTGGACGGCGAGGCGACGAAGCGGAACATCCTCTCGGCGCTCGATGAGCTCGTCGGGGGCGGTCGCAGCGGCGACGTCCTTGCCTTCGTCTATTCGGGCCATGGGACATGGGTCCCCGACAGAGGGACAAAGGACGAAGCGGACGGCAGGGACGAGGCGCTCGTCCCATGTGAGGCGGATTTCGACAGGCTTATCCTCGACGACGACGTCCGCGCCCGGCTGGACCGGATCGCGGCCGGTGTGTCGTTCACTTTCATAGCGGATTCATGTTACTCGGGAACGGTGACGCGGTTCCTCCCCGGCCCCTCTCGGAAGGGGAGGGTGCGCTTTTATCCCCCTCCCGCCGACCTCGTTGGGAGAGTGAGCGCGCGCAGCCCGTTGAAGGGGAGGCTTTCTGGTCCGAGTGAGGAGCAGATGCCTGAAATCTTCATGAGCGCCGCCAGGGATGACGAACCGGCCGGTGAGGACGTTTTCGATGGCGTTGCCAGGGGGGTGTTCAGCTACTTCGCGATCGAGACGCTCAAGGAACTTGGGCCGGGGATCACTTGCCGGGAGTGGCATGCCCGCATCCGGAATGCGATCTCCGCCGCCGGCTTCTCGCAAACCCCACAGCTCGAAGGGCCGGCCGGGCTTAAATGCCGCCGGGTATTCTCGGCCCTGTAGGATTTTTACCACGGGGGACACGGAGAAAGCCACAGAGAGCATGCCCCGAAGGGGAGGAACGATTTTGCACAAAGAGTAAAAGAGAAGCCTGAATTATTCACCAACCACCGTGGGGAACCTAAAGTGTGAGATGGAGCGTGTGCGAAAGATCGAGTCGGCGAATGGGAGAAACGGCGAAGGGGCCATCCATCAGAAGCTGCGTAGGGAGTGGGGCGTTAGGCAAAAACACCAATCACGCCGTTACGCCCTACGCCTCACGCCGACACGCATTATCCTCTCCCCCAACAGCGTCCCTTCGGGACGATTCGCACATTCTCCCACTCGCCGTTTCGAAATGGTGGGGCATGCCTCTGCGGTGAAACATTGCACCTTGCACTTTCGGTTGTAGTTCAGGGTTTCCAACCCTCGGGCATGCGCAATGTTTGATGGGATTCATAGAAGGCCCTGATGGTTTTGAACGACGGATCGCGCTTCGCGGTCATATCGGCGACTGCGTTCAGGAGGCGGTGCTCCTCGAAGCCGGGCTCTCTCTCCCTGCGCATGAGTTCATTGCAATCCCAGGGGAGGATTTCCACTTTGTCGAGCGCCATGAAATCGCGGACCAGGTCGCCCCTGACGAACCACCAGCCCTTCATGCCGAATATGCCGCAGAGATCGGGATCCAATTTCCCCTTGCGGCACCGGTTCCAGGCCGCTCCCCCCGGGATGAATGCGTTCGCCGGGAGGTCGAGGGGATCGAATTTGACGCCGAGCGCTTTTATCTGAACCTCGTCCAGTTGGGGATCGACGCGCACCCACCGGCGTCGCCGCGCGTTCCAGTATTCGCAGACCCAGTGGTCCACGTACTTCCCGGGGATGAAATAGGTCGCGAAACCGCACCGCGCCCGCGCGGGAATCCCTTTATATCTCAGCATAGAGCAGAGCAGCACCGTGTGGTCGCGGCAGTTGCCCACCATGCGCTTCAGCGGCTCCCGCGCGACGGTGAGGGGGCGCGGGTCGAGCTCCATGATCCGGCCCAGCATCCTCTCGACCGTGCGGAGTTGCACCTCGTTTTTCCTGCCCTCCGGGATTGTGACGCCGTATTTATCCGCCATGAAGATGTGCAGCATCACACCCCTGACGATCTCGCAGAGGGAGGAAACGTCGGAGGGCAGGTTTTTGTAGAGGTACGTGTAGCGTCCCGGATCGGTGATGGGCCCCTGCGTGGTGTAGTACTTCAACATGTCGTCCGCCTGATCCGGGAAGCCCAACGTGCTCTTCAAACCGGGCAGGATCCGGCATGAAGGCAGCGAAAGGACAGGCAGACAGACGATCAGGGCCGACGTGATAGCACGCGTTGCGGCGCCCATTATGTCTCCGCCTCGATCTTCATACTTTATGCCTTACACTTTCGGCTGTGGTCAGAGTTGCTGTTCGAACTGTATGAGTTGCAGTTTCGGCTGTAGTTATAATTTGTGTTCGTTGTGAGGGACTTACACTTTCGGCTGTAGTTAAGGTCAGATGGGTTTGACCGGGATACAGATATCGACCGTGGCCTCTCCCTTGGGGTCCTGGTCCGGGTCGTTATGGTAGAACTCCAGGCATGGCGCATCCCCCGGTTGGTAGCCGCTCGTGGGGAACCATTCGCCCATCAGCGACTGGAATACGGGCCCGACGTCCCGCGGCCGCCCGCGCCAGCGGTAGACGGCGTATTTCCCTCCCGGGAACACCTTCACCGATATGGGCCCCTCCGCTTGCACGTCGTCACCGATGGTGATGCACGCGTCATAGCGGCATTTGGAAATCGGGGTGATCTCCGGGTTGTCATAGGACGCGCCGATCAGCTTCGTGTTCGGCCCGAACAGCCCCCGCGGCCCCGCCCAATTGCAAAGCGTCTCATAAGCCTCGTGGATGGCCTTCTCGTCGTAGCCGCTCTTGCTCCTCACGTACGCGACGCGATGCGAAGGGAGCTCTTTTACCTCGACCTTCATACTGCGCCTCCTCGGTTGTAGGGTTAATCGTTGACGGTCACCACTGTATCCGAGGAGATTGTTCGGTGCTTTGCCCGTCTTGCTTTTCGATTTGCTTTTCTTGCTTTTCTTCGCCCTTCCCCTCATGCGCCATTCCGACGCGCTCACCCCGAAATGACCGCGAAAAGCCCTGGCGAACGTCGCGGAGGAGCCGAAGCCGCAGTCGAGGGCGATGTCGGTGATGCTGCGATTATCGGAGCAGAGCAGAGAGTTCGCCGCCTTCTCCAGCCGGAGCCGCCTCACGTGCTCGTAGAGCGTCTCGCCTGTCATGGCGGTGAACAAGCGATGGAAGTGGAAGGGGCTGAAGAGCGCCGCGCGCGCCACGGCGCTCACCGAGAGGTCGGCGTCGAGATTGTGCCGTATGTAATCGAGAGCGAGATTGAGCCGTCGTTCGTATTCCCGGATGAGTAAGGAGCGGTTCGTTGTTTTCATAGGAGCAACTATATTATCACACGATATCACCGAGCGGGAAGCCGATCGCATATCCAAAACGGCGGATGGTGTAGGGGTTTATTACATGATCCGGGGGAACCGATTGGGGCCGCAATTGTAGTAAAAAGTTTAGGCAGGCTTTTATGCATAATTTTTATGCATTTTTGCACATGTTTTTATTGACAAGAGGAGCAGAGTCATATACATTGCTCTGGGTGCCACAAGTAGTCGCATTATATGCGGCGTGACGAATGAAGGAGGTGGCGCTTGAAGTACGATCAGAGGTTGAGAAGCACAAAACCCCGCCGTATAATCCTCGACGAGCTCAAGAAGGTTGCCTCGCATCCCACCGCTGATGAAATATACAACATCGTCCGGGAACGGCTGCCTCGCGTGAGCCTCGGTACCGTATATCGCAACTTGGAGATAATGGCCGGATCGGGGTTGATCATGAAGTTGGAAGTTGCGGGGACGCAGCGTCGCTATGACGGCATAACCGAGCCCCATTATCACATTCGCTGCGAGATATGCGGCAAGGTGGACGACATCCAGATCAAGCCCCTCGGCAATATCGAGCGGGAGGTGAGGGGCGCTACTCCCTATGATATCAGCGGACACAGGCTGGAATTCAGGGGACGATGTCCGGAGTGCAAGGGTAAGGTTAAGAATAAATCGGGGGCCTCGTAACGGTTGCGGGCGCGCGGTATTTACGGACGCTGTCCGGCTGCGCAGTCCTCTCCCGTTGTGGTGAGCGCGAGATAGTGGCATCTCACCGTGTGTAACCACACGAAACGGCGCATGGCGCCGTCCGCAGCGTAGCGCCCTCCATTTATTCATGTCCTAGCCTGATCTATTCATCAACTTTGATCGGCCGATAAATACTTGCTGTAGCGCAAATAGTTAATCAAAATTGCTACATTCCGCACCAGACTAGTCGGTG
>CAYWRA010000139.1:0-4439 GCA_964460305.1 uncultured bacterium | reverse complement strand
CACGCCGATACGCCCCTTTGCCCCTCTCCATTCCCATCCAATGGCCCCATGCTGGACATCAGGCCCTGGAGCTTCTTATTGATTTTGTCCATGCGGTTATTATTCTTCTCGTCTATGGTTTTCCCTTTGTAGTCATAGTATTCATACCGGTAGGCGGTGGAACATGACGAGAGACTTATGCCGCTCAATAGGACGGCTATCGCATACATCACTTTGCGCATGTGAATGACCCGAACTCGACTGGATTCAGCACGCCCCCCCAATAAACGCCGTACACCGCTTCCCCTATCTCCCTCAGGGTAGTGATGCTTTGGGGGCTGATGAGCGCGGCGATCCGAAGCCCTCCCAGACTCATCAATCCGGAAGGCGCATGTATTATCTCAAAATGGAGCTGGTATTGAAACTCCTTTGGCACGCGCATGGCGTTGCCGCTCCTCCCCACCGAGCCGATCCGCCGCCCACCCTCGACCCATTCGCCGATAGCGCGTGGGGACTCCCCCCGCAGATGGGCATAGAGCGTGTAAAAGTTGTTTCCATGGTCCATTATTACCGTGTACCCGTAACCCCAGTCAGGGCCGCCGTTCATCTCGTTATAACAGATAAAACCGCTCGCCGCCGCCCTCACAGGGGTCCCCGGCGGCGCAATAAAATCAACCCCCTTGTGATAGCTGATACCGCTCCTCCTGACGGCCCCGAACTCGCCCTCACTCCTCCTTATCACCCCGCCGCGCACTGGCAGCGACGCGACGCGGAACCCCTTCGCCTCACTCGCGGCCTCCGAGGCGTCACGCGGTCGCCAGTCGAACGCCCATATCCGCTTCGCCAGCGACGAATCCATCCCGGCGGCGGCGCCATTCGCCGCAGCGAGCATCCAGAGGATGATGCAGATTCTTTCCATCTTTAAACCTTAAACTTTCAACCTTTAGCCGTCGCTATCGCCAGCGTACAGACGTCGACCGCCCCGGCGCCGTTCATAAGTAGGACGCGCACGCACTCCTCGACGGTCGCGCCGGTGGTGAATACGTCATCGATGAGGAGGAAGCGCTGACCCTCCACCAGCTCACGATCGGGGACGGCGAACACTCCCCTGACATTCTTCAACCGCGCCGACCTCGTGAGGGTGCTCTGTGATTCGCGCGCCTCAACTCGCATGAGCGCCCGATGAGCAACGGGCACACCCATGTGGCCTCCCAGTTTGCGCGCCAGCAACTCCGCCTGGTTGAAACCCCGATCACGAAGCTTGCTTCGGTGAAGCGGCACGGGCACGAGGGCGTCGAACTCTACCCCCTGAAACTCGCGCGCGACACACTCGGCCATGAGAAGACCGAGAGGGCGCGCCAGCTCGCGCTTTCCCCCGTATTTAAAGAGGTGGATGCACTGCTTAAGGCCGCCCTCGTACAAACCGGGCGATCGACAGATGCCGAAACGCGGGGGAACGATCCTGCATTCGCCGCAGGGGATGGCAAACGGCGCCATCGCCTGACCGGCGATCGGCCTACCGCATTTGGGACAGAAAGGCTGGCGCACTCGCGGAAGCCCGGTCCAGCACGGATCGCACAGACAGATGCCGTGCCCCGGCTCCAGGGGCTTCGTACAAAGGGCGCAGTGGGCTGGAAAAACGACGTTCAGAATCCCGCGCCAGAGGAGAGTGAAAAGAGACGGGGTATTGTCCGCACTCATAACCGCCAGCGCCGCCCTCTCAGCAAAACCCATCTTTGGGATTTGCCCCGCCATGCGGCGGGGCACCCCGCCTTCATGGCGGGGTGGGATTTACACTCAGGTGCCCATTTCCCAGGAAGAGAGATACTTTTTCTGCTCTGCGGTCAGATGGTCGACAGAGCTGCCCATGGCCTTCAGCTTCAGTCGGGCGACCCAGTCGTCGATGCGCTCCGGGACGGTGTACACTCGCGGCTTCAATGCGAGGTGGTTCTTCACACAGTACTCGGTTGTGAGCGCCTGAACAGCAAAACTCATGTCCATCACCGAAGCGGGATGACCTTCCGCGGCCGCCAAGTTGATCAACCGGCCCTCCCCTAACAGGTAAATCCTGCGGCCGTTGGCGAGGACATATTCATCCACGTACTGCCTCACGCCGCGGTTCACCTTCCCAGCGAGCTTCTCCAGCGCATTGATGTCTATCTCGACGTTGAAATGGCCGGAGTTCGCCACGATGGCGCCGTCTCTCATCGCCTTGAAATGCTCTCCGCGTATGACGTTGATGTCTCCCGTAAGGGTGCAAAACAAGTCACCGAGACGGGCAGCCTGCTTCATGGGCATCACACGGAACCCGTCCATGAGGGCCTCAAGCGCCCTGACGGGATTCACCTCCGTGACGATCACGTTCGCCCCCATGCCGCGGCACCGCATCGCGAAGCCCCTCCCGCACCAACCGTATCCCGCGACGACCGCCGTCGTTCCCGCCATAAGGATGTCGGTGGCCCGGATGATCCCGTCGACGGTCGATTGTCCCGTCCCGTAGCGGTTGTCGAACATGTGTTTCGTCGCCGCGTCGTTCACCGCGATTACGGGAAACTTGAGGGCGCCATCCCGTTCCATGGCCCGGAGCCTGATGACGCCTGTGGTCGTCTCCTCCATGCTTCCCATGATATCCTTTACCATCTCGGGATATTCGGCATGAATGGTGGAAACGAGATCGGCGCCGTCGTCCATCGTGATCCGAGGCCGATGGGCTATGGCCGCATGGATGTGGCGGTAGTACGTCTTATGGTCCTCCCCCTTGATCGCCTGCACCGCGATCCCGTAATCCTTGACAAGACTGGCGGCGGCGTCATCCTGCGTGCTGAGCGGATTGGAGGCGCACAACATCAGGTCGGCCCCGCCAGCCTTTAGCGTCCGCGCCAGATTCGCGGTCTCCGCAGTGACGTGGAGGCATGCTGACATCCTCAAGCCTTTCAATGGCTTCTCTTTTTCAAATCTCTCCCGGACCAGCTTGAGCACCGGCATGTCGTTGTTGGCCCACTCGATGCGCCGTTTCCCCTCTTTCGCCAGGCCCCTGTCCCTCACGTCATACGTCAGCTTATTTACCATCATGGCACTCCTTTATCTGATTTGATATTTACAATTTGATATTTGCGATTTTTACAACCCCGCGGCCTTCCGCAGGGCCTTCGCCTTATCGGTCTTCTCCCATGTGAACGCGGGCTCCAGGCGTCCGAAATGGCCGTGGCGCGCCGTCTCTTTATAGATCGGCCTTCTGAGTTTCAAGTGGGCAATCATCCCCGATGGGGTCAGCGGGAAGTTGGCGCGGATGAGCTCGCTGATCTTAGCATCCGGGATCCTGCCCGTCCCATCCGTGTTCACGAAGATGGAGAGCGGCTCGGCGACGCCGATGGCGTACGAGAGCTGCACCTCGCACTTGTCCGCAATCCCCGAGGCGACGACGTTCTTGGCGATGTAGCGGGCCATGTAGCTGGCGCTCCGGTCGACCTTCGTGGGATCCTTGCCGGAGAACGCTCCACCGCCATGGCAACCACTGCCCCCGTAGGTGTCGACGATGATCTTCCGCCCCGTCACGCCGGTGTCCCCGGCGGGGCCGCCGATGACGAAACGGCCCGTTGGGTTGACGTGGTAGATCGTTTTCCGGTCGAGCAACCCTTTCGGCATTACTGGTTTGATCACCTTCTCGATGATCTCCTTCCGTATGGTGGCGTAGGGGATCCCGTCCTTGTGCTGCGTCGCGATGACCACCGTATGGATACGGACGGCCTTGCCGTCCTCGTATTCCACCGTGACCTGGGATTTACCGTCCGGTCTCAGCCAGGGCATAATCCCTTTCTGCCGCACGAACGCCAGGCGCTCGACCAGCCGGTGGGCAAGATGGATCGGTAGAGGCATAAGCTCAGGCGTCTCACGGCAGGCATAGCCGAACATGAGTCCCTGGTCGCCCGCCCCCTCCTCCTTGTGCAACCCCTTCCCAGCGGTCACACCCTGCGAAATGTCGGGCGATTGTTTATGCACGGACACGAGCACCGCGCAGTTTTCGCAATCGAATCCCATATCCCCGCTCGTGTAACCGATCTCCCTGATCGTCCGCCTCGCCACCTCCTGATAGTCGATCTCCGCGTTCGTGGTGATTTCACCGGCGATCATCACAAGCCCCGTCGTGAGGAGGGTTTCGCACGCGACCCTGCCGTACGGATCCTGTACGAGGACGGCGTCCAGGATCGCATCGGATATCTGGTCCGCAATCTTATCCGGGTGCCCCATTGTCACTGATTCAGACGTGAAGAGATATCGAGAAGCCATCGTATCCTCCTTATGAATGACGAATGACAAAGCACAAATGACAAAACACCCTGGGTTTTGTCATTTGATATTTGTCATTATTCAGTAATCCGCCCCATCGCCCGAAGGGGGCCCCCCATGGGGGCGCGGTTTCCCATCTACCACTCATGCATAATCCAGGCCCAAAATAATCA
>CAYWRA010000138.1:0-4441 GCA_964460305.1 uncultured bacterium | reverse complement strand
GCTCACGGGAGTGCCCCCCGGGCCTCTTCCCATCCAAGAGGAATACTCCAGGTTGGGGGGGGTGAACGCGATTGGATTAGAATCCAGAAGATAGCGTCCAGGAGTCAGTATTCTGGATTCCGGCTCCTGGATTCTGGCTTCCACGTGGTTGTCATTTATTTGGAGTTTTCCTTTGAAGGGAGAGTAGATGAGATATGTCCCCAAGAGACTGACGCCGATCCTCCTCTATCACCACATGGGGAGCATCGAACGCCCTTCCCGCTCATACCTCGACCCGGAGCTGTTCGAGAAACAACTCTCATACTGCGCCGAATCGGGTTTTAGCGTGATCGATCTAGCCGGCCTCGTCGAGGATATTCGCGGAGGGCGCGCCACCCCCACAAAGAGCGTATCGATCACCTTCGATGACGGTTGGTACGACAACTACACCCGCGCATTTCCGATACTCCAACGCCGGGGGGTGTCCGCAACGATCTTTCTCGTGTCCGGCCGCATAGGACTGGAGGGTTATCTCGGCTGGAAGGAGATCCGGGAGATGCGGCGGTCTGGGATCCGGTTCGGGGCCCACACCGCGGGCCATCCCCGCCTCACGGAACTTTCGCTCCAGGAAATGCGCAGCGAGATCGGCGACTGTAAGAAGGCGCTCGAGGACGGTTTGGAAGAGGAAGTCCCGCTCTTTTGTTATCCATACGGGTTTTTCAACCGGGCCATCAGGGACCTCGTTGAGGAAGCCGGCTATCGCGGGGCGTGTTGCAATTCCCCGGGGAGGCTCTGGCCTGACGGAGACGTCTTTGCCCTCAAGCGGGTGACGATGACCTACAGGATGAACAACCGGTTTATGCTGGCTGCTTCGCTATCGGGATATTACGTATTTTTTAAGGAACTGAGGGGTGGGAATAAGGAATACATACTGGGAAATCCCAAATCCCAGCCAGCCATAAAGGCGGGAAATCCCAAATCCCAAAGAAAAATAATAACATGATGACGAAAAGGACGATCAAATCATTAAAGGAAATTAGGCAGTACGAGCTCCTCAAGACTCGCGTCTGCGACCTCCCTTTGAAGATCGAGGGGGTGTTGAGAGACTGCATCCTTGAGCACTATGGCGAGCTCAAGAAGAGGAAGATCAGGTTCAGGCCGCGGTTTTATCTCGGTTCGGACATCGGCGACGGTTGGGGGTGCGTGGATAAGACGATCTGTATAGAGATCCCGTTCTACCTCGCCACTCCCGAGCTGATGAAGCTCCACGGCGACTATTACGGCGACGTGGAGGATGGGCCTGAGATCATGAAAATCCTCCGGCATGAGACCGGCCACGCGATCAATTACGCCTACAAGTTACACGAGCGCAAAGATTGGAAATCCATGTTCGGCAATTTTTACAAGCGCTACCCGAAGACCTACGAAAGCAAGCCGTGGAGCAAAAAACACGTGCAGCACCTCGATCCATTGTATGCGCAGCGGCACCCCGACGACGATTGGGCGGAGTCATTCGCCGTTTGGCTCACCCCCGGCCTCAACTGGAGGAGGCGCTACAGCGGTTGGGCCGCGATAGAGAAGCTCATCTATGTGGACATCGTCATGAAGCAGATCGCGGGGCGCCCGCCGCTCGTGAGGCGGGTGGGGTACGACGTCCCGGCGAAAAAGGATCGCCGTACGCTTGCCGAGCTCTACGACGTGGAGCCGGTGTCGGCCCTGAGCGAGGAGGAGATGGAGGAATACATAAAGGACCTGAGCCATATATTCATGCGCAGGGCCCGCCGCAGGGAATACCACGTGCCGGCCGCAGATTTCCTCAGGCGGTTCAGGGAGACGATCGTCGACGGCGTCGCGCACTGGATCATGCACTCGAACAGGAACTCCGTGAGGAAGATCATCAGCCGGCTGAAGGCCGTCTGCCGCCACTACGGCCTCGTGATGGTGAGATCCGACGAGATGGCAAAGCTCGCCGAGGTGACCGCGCTCGTGACCTGGTACGTCATCAACGACATCTACGATTTGGATTGATTGTTCACCGGTCTACGCTGGATAGCAACACCACCGGCGCGGCCGGGGAGTTCGCCCATTGTGAGCTCGCAGTGGGGGATGCGGGATGGTGTGGCGAGGGCCGTATCGGCGATTTCACGCAGGCGGGCGAAAGACACCCCCTTTGACGCAAGCTCACCCAACAACTTATCGAACCATTCGGCCCATCCCATTCCCTCTGCCTCGGCATGAATCGTGAGGACGTGCGAGTGGCCGGTCGTAATCTTACCAATGTAGTAGCCACTAAGCTCATCCCCGTTGCGGCACTCTCCTGAGCCCAGAAGCTCGTCGAGCGTGGGGAGTGTGGTTGGGATCTGGAGGTGCGTAAAGCCCTTGCCGTTCATGACGGGGAAGAACGGGCATTCCCCGCGGCTGTCGCTGTGGTACCGCATTGGAAGAGAATCCTGTATCGCGAGCTGATAGGGTGAGCAGGCCCAGCCTGGTGCGGCTGAGCTTTCTGGCTCTCGTCCGGTAATCTCCCTATAGATGTCGCGCGCCTTTTTGATCTCGTTTCCCGCCTCTTCGTGGCTCATGCGAGGGATGCGGTCATGCCACTTTATGTGGTCATAGCCGTGGAGCCCGACTTCGTGGCCATGTTCGGCAAGCGTCCGGAAATGATTAGGGAATGACCGGGCGATCTGCCTCGCCGGAAGGAGAGTTCCGGAGAGCGCCGTCCGGATGCCGTACATCCCGACGGCGTTGGAGCGGAACATCTTTTTCAGGAAGCCGCGCCTGGTGAAAAACCTAAAGACGGCCTTCCCTGAATTGTCCGGCCCCATCGAGATGAAAAAACTCGCGCGGATGCGGTGTGTGGAGAAGATGCGGATGAGCCGGGGCACGCCTTCTTCCATGCCGCGGTAGGTGTCGACGTCGACTTTGATTCCAAGGAGCGGGGATTTCATTTAGTGAAACCACTGAGCACACTGAGAAGACACAGAGAGCACGCCCCGTCGGGGCGTGGTTCCTATCCCCTGTTCCTCTCCGCGCCTATGTGGTGATAGCTTAGTGTATAGTTAAGGTCTGACCCGAATGGCGCTTACTTAGCCCATGATAATTAGCCATAACAATAACTGGGGCAAAGTATAGCAAGAATAAGGTACGATGTCTGTCCGCGCGCAGGATTTATTCCTGCCTCGCCTACAATGCCATCCGAACCATCATGGCCGAAGCCGCCGCTCGGACTCCAACCCCTCTCGATCGTATCAGTTTCAAGGGAACATGTGATGCCATTCGCCAGTGGGCTCCGGATCTCGCGGCCACTGCACTGGCAAGCCCGTCCCGTTACGCGAAACTCCTCTGCCTGTTCTTCCGTACCCTCGCCCGCTACAGAATCCCCTGGCGCCCTGAACGATCCGAACCACGGGCTGTCAAACGTCGACCTAAAAACTACCATCTCCTCACGAAACCACGCCACTTAATGGGCAACCTCCCTCACCGAAATCGCCAGCACTAAGTAAGCGCCATTCGGGTCTGACCCTGATTTTGCCTTTTCATCCGCGGTGAGCGAGTACAGGTACTGTTCTTATGAGTTACTTCGAAGAGGAAAGACACGCCTGAAGAATAACCGAGGCCACTTGTCCCGGGCTTACCATTTGCCCCGATTTGCCCCACTCGCTGGATACTTTTTCCAGCTTCCTCCAAGACTCATCGGAAAAGCGAATCTTTCGGACTACATCCCATCCCGGAATCGTCGGTCGACCTCCACTGGACTTTAACTTGTACAAGAGCTCATCTTTCAACATGTCTAAAAACGGCGGAGCATAATAGAATGGGATCTTGATATCCTCGTGGCGAAGGGCTCCCGTAATCTTCTTAATTTCCTTCGGCGAATAAATACTTTTAGCCATGGCACACCTTCCTTATACTTTTACTTAATGTCTATATAGTGCATTTGCTCATCTAAAGCGAAAGCCACCGTCTCCTGGTTTGTCTTTTTACCGAAATCTTTCAGAAAATCTGAATATTTTTTCAATGCCATCGGGGTAAGTTCGTCTTCCTTGACATAGGATATAATAGCTTTAGTATCTTCAATAATGATTTTACCATCCGAGGTTTTGTAAGAACCCCTCGAAGGAATCGTCCGGGGATACGAAGTAGCTCCCTTGAAGAGTTCGGCCTGTAATTTTAATGCGCGATTTTCCCATATCCTATTGTTGAATTTTCTCCCCGCTTTGTCTTTATTTGGCAAGAAGGAGATTAGTATATGATCATAATCTATAGATTCTACTCCTAACTCGCTGAAGAAGGATAGTTTCATATCTCAACCCCATTGTAAATATATGACTTTCTGCCCCAAAAGTCAAGAGCAGAAAACTGTCATGATTCTTTGGCGATGTCCGAAACAAGCTTCATGTATCACAAAGCCAATTTGCTTTAATGATCGGTGTTAATAGGGCGACTCTTCAGAATTGGGAGC
>CAYWRA010000137.1:0-4480 GCA_964460305.1 uncultured bacterium | reverse complement strand
CTCGGCAAACGGTTTGTGGAAAGCTCCCGGCTCCGCATCGCCGGGTTCGACCTGAATCACTGTGACCCGGCGCGGTTCAGGGACGAGAGACTGGACACCGTGCTCTGTTTGAACGTGCTTGAGCACATTGAGGATGATTCGGCGGCGCTAAGATGTTTCCATGAGATCCTCGATCCGGGCGGGCGACTCGTTCTCCTAGCCCCGGCCTGCAAGGCGCTCTACAGCAAGATCGACGCGGGCCTCGACCACTACCGGCGCTATTCACGCTGTGAGCTCGCCAGTAAGATACAGGATGCCGGTTTCACGCTCGAGTCCGAGCGCTTTTTCAATCTCCCCGGCGCAGTGGGATGGTTCGTCAACGGAAAGATACTGAGAAGGAGGATGCTCCCCAAGAACCAGATGAAGCTCTTTGACCTGATGGCGCCCCTCCTCAAGCTGGAGGACCATCTGCGGATCCCGTTCGGCCTCTCGCTGCTGGCGGTGGGGAGGAAACGATAACGAAGCGCTATTGAATGACCGTTCCATCCGTTGACTTGATCGCCCCCGCCGCCCCGCATTTTCTGCTTCTATGGGGGAATGGGTTTTAGTATTATTCCCCCTTTGAACGGATTATGTTTACGAGGGGAGGTCTGGGATGAACGGGAAAAAACCGGTTGGGCTTTCGGTCGAGCCCGACAAAAATTATGTGATGGTCCGTCTCGACTGGTACAAGATCGCCGTCGCGGCCATTATTATCTTCACCATCGCCACTCGCTTTATAGGCTTAGGCAATAAGCCGTACCACCACGACGAAAGTCTCTACTCCACCTATTCATGGTACTTGTATGAGGGAAAAGGATACAAGTACGACCCGATGATGCACGGGCCGTTCATGTTTTACCTCGACGCCGCGCTCTTCACTCTCTTCGGGCCTGGGAACTTCATCGGCCGCACCTCGTCCGCCATCTTCGGCATCGCGTTCGTATGCTGCACCATCCTGCTTCGGAGGCAGCTCGGTAGGATCGGGACCCTTGCCGCAGCAGCTATTTTTGCCGTATCTCCCACCTTCATGTATTTCTCCCGCTTTTTCAGGGAGGATATCTTTGTCGCGTTCTGGGCGTTTCTATCCGTGGCGCTCTTCATGAACTATAGCGATACGCGCCGGCGGGGATACCTGTTCGGGACCGCCGCGGCCCTGGCCTTGATGTTCACTGTCAAAGAGAATTCGTACATGTATCTCTTCATCTATGGGACCTTTATCGTCGGCGCGAGTCTTTTCGAGAGGTTCGCCATGCGCTCCGCTCCCCTCCAGCGGCAGCCGGAACTGCTCTCTCCAAAAGCGCAAGGGATCGGCGTGGTGAACATGCTCATTTTTCTCGGGGTCTTCTTCGGCATATTCTATGTCTATTTCACCTCCTTCTTTTCCAATTCGCCGGGCTTCGTCGACGGTCTCTACCGCAAGTCGCTCGGCTATTGGATGCACCAGGATAAGATCCAGCGCATCAAGGGGGCGTTCACCTATTTCTGCCCGATCGCCATCGTCTACGAATTGCCGCTCCTTGCGATCCTCGCTTCGGGCATTGTCGCCTTGCTGAGAAAAGGGCGCCTGTCCAAAATCATACTTATAGTAAGCTCCGTGCTTGCCATCCCGCTGATGTTGTTCTGGCGCCAGACGCTCCCCAGCGACCCGTGGGACACCAAGTTCCACATGACGAACTCCATGCACATCGTCTTCGCAATTTACATCTTTGTGATAGGGCTCACCGCCACCTGCCTTTATCTGAGGGAAGGGCGGCGCTTCCCGGCATTCCTTGCCTATTGGAGCTGGATGAGCATCCTGTTGTATTCGTACGCAGGCGAAAAGGTCCCATGGCTGCTGATGCACGTCCTCATACCGGTTGTCCTGTGGGCGAGCTTGTTCATTGGTGAGTTCATCGGGTCGGAGCGGTTCAAACGGATGAGCACGGTTTATTCGATCCTGATCGGCGTGGGTCTCCTGCTCTTCCTCCAGGCATCGCTACGCCTCTGTTTCATTAATGAGGCCAACCCCGTTGAGACTATGGTGTACACGCAAACCTCCGTGGACATCACGAAATCGCTCAAGACCATCTCCGATTTTGCGGATAAAACGGGGCAGGGCTACAAGTTCCCGCTCGGCGTCCAGGGCGACTCGACGTGGCCATATACCTGGTATCTGAGGGACTACAAGGAGTGGTTCCATCCCGGGACGTTCACCGATGCGAGTAGGGCTATTATCATTGTCGATTGGGAAAAACGTAGGGATTTCAGCATCCTCGAACCTAACTATAAGGTGGAGAGGCTGAAGCTCAGGGAGTGGTGGGTTCCAGACCCGGTGAGTAGCCTGAAGAATCCCATCCGGGCATGGTTGAGGTATTACTTCTTCCGTGAACTGTGGAATCCATACAAGAGGAAATCGTCGAGCGGTGAGTTCTCCGCTACCGGCTCGCAGGACATCGCTTTCTGCGTGCGTAAGGATCTCCTCGGAGAGAAGCTTGGCGAGGTCAAGGAGTTGAAAACGGAGGAGGTCTCCGCTGCGCGCCCCGCCCCCAAGGTGCCGTCGAAATACGAAACCATTACCACGATTCCGCCCGTACTCTATTTCGGCGAACGGGGGTCGGCGCAAGGCCGTTTCGACGAGCCGAGAGGCCTCTGGGTGGATTCCGAGGGTTCGATCTACGTTGCCGACACGAAGAACCATCGTTGGCAGAAGTTCGACAGGACGGGGAAACAGCTCCTGGAAGTTGGAAAGCAGGGGAGCGGGGTGGCCGAATTCAAGGAGCCGATGGGGATTCCCGTGGACGATGCGGGCATAGTCTACGTTTCCGACACGTGGAACCACAGAATCCAGAAGTTCGACAAGGAGGGCAAGTTCCTCTCGCAGTGGCAGGGAGGGGCGGGCGGCTTCTGGGCGCCGAAGGGACTGGCATTTGACAGTAAGGGCGACCTCTACGTGGTGGATACCGGGCGGCACCGCATTCAGAAGTTCACCAGTGACGGCAAGCCGATCCTCGTTTGGGGGAATTCCGAGTCCAGGCAGGGGGAGGCCCCCGGAGAATTCAGCGAGCCCGTGGGGATAGTCATCGAGAAGAACGGAATCATCACGCCCGCCGATAAGAAAACGAAGCAAAAAGAGGTGAGAGGGGATATTGTGTACGTAGCCGATACCGCCAACAGGCGCGTGCAGAAGTTCAACACGAACGGCAAATCTCTCGGCCAGTTTACCGTCCTCGGCTGGGAGGAATATTACACCGAACCGTTTGTCGCGTGCGACGATGCGGGGCGGATCTGGGTCACTGACGGCTACAACAACCGCATGGAGATTTTCGATCCGTCGGGCACCCTCCTCGGCCTCTGGTCTGGGAAAGGCTTCAAACCGGGGGATTTCAACATCCCGAAAGGCATCTTCATTAGAGATGGCAAGATCTATGTCAGCGACACCTACAACCATCGCATCCAGGTCTTCCCCATAAAGAACGTCTATCGGAAGTAGATTTGTCCCCGGAGTCGATATCTTTCATCGCCTTGGTCGCGGATTAACGTAGATAGACGCAGACGGACATTCTGAAGTTCAACTTGATGCAAAAGTAGTGTCCCCTTTCATCAACCATCCCCATCAGTCGTAGAGCATTTTAAGGGTGCTCTACCAGGAGAGTAGCAAAGCCCCCACTTTTGTGAAAATTTTTCTTGACTTTCAGAACCAGATCGGGTAATTCTATCTTTAGACTTGTGTTTTGTATGTCTATCTAGTGGTAGTTTTTCGGGTGTCGAAGCAGAGGAGGGGCTGCGTGAAATACCCGATTCCTCGCTACCGATTGATTGTTGTATCACTCACCACTCTGTGCATCGCTTTCCATTTCATCCATCCCGCTACTGGCGAATGGCCTATGTTCCGCTATAACCGGCCTCACACCGGCCGGAGTTTGAGCTATACCGTGGAATGTGGCGGCGCCATCTTGTGGACCTACACTACGGGCGGTAGTGTTACCTCTTCCCCCATCCAGGCTCCGGACGGTAGCGTATATGCCGGTAGCGATGACAATGTATTCTATGCATTTTCATCGACAGGCGGGAGCAAATGGACCTACGTAACCGGCGGTGACATCTCCGCATCCCCCGCTATCGATAGTGTTGGGAACGTATACATCGGTTCGGAGGACAAGCAGCTATATGCGTTCAACTCCGCAGGCGGCTTGAGGTGGAGCTATACGCATCCTGGCGGTTCAATGGAAGATCGTTGGGAATCCTCCCCGGTAATAGACTCGGCGGGCGCAATCTGCATGCAGGCGCGGAGCAGCCTAGCCGTGTTCGACTCAGTCGGATTGTTGAGTTGGAGTTTTAGCACCGGCACAGCGAGTACTGCTCACTCCTCGTCGCCCTCCATTGATAACGATGGGCGTATATTCTGGGGCACCGGCGACATAGACAGGTTGTATGCTGTCAAGTCCGACTGCACGTTTGATTGGAGCTATAGAATGGGCGA
>CAYWRA010000136.1:0-4546 GCA_964460305.1 uncultured bacterium | reverse complement strand
CTTATTCCCTGACAGCTTCGAGGATTCGGAGATTGGAGAGATTCCGAAGGGGTGGATAGCCGGCGCTTTGGGGGGCGTCGCTGAGAACCCACGGCGTGGAGTCAGCCCAGATGAGATCGAACCATCCACACCCTATATTGCACTTGAGCACATGCCAAAGAAGTGTATCGCACTTACAGAATGGGGAACCGCCGAAAAACTTGAGAGCAACAAATTCAAGTTCAACAAAGGTGAAATTCTATTTGGCAAGCTGCGTCCTTACTTCCACAAGGTGGGCATCGCTCCTGTTGCCGGCGTCTGTTCTACAGACATTGTTGTAGTGACCCCTCGGGCTGAGCAATGGTTAGGTTTCGTACTGGGGCATGTTTCAAGCGACGCCTTTGTAGAATACACATCCGCGAGATCTACCGGCACAAAGATGCCGCGTACAAGCTGGGGAGATATGGCGAAATATAACATTGCCATTCCTTCCGATGCAATTGCTACGGCATTCACAGACATTGTTCAGCCTTTAATCGCCCGAATGCTTTTTTCGATTCATGAATCCCATACCATCGCCGCTCTGCGCGATACACTGTTGCCGAAGCTATTGTCAGGCGCAATACCAGTCTATAAATTGTCAGCTAACATGGGGGCACTCTATGATTAGCAAGCCTCCTAATACCATTGTCAAAGAAGATATAGAAGATCTGCTAAGAAACCAGGTTCGGGAAAGTCGAACTATCGACTACAAGTTGGTCCTGCCCGGGAGGACAGATGCTGATGTCAAAGAATTTCTGGCTGACGTGTCCTCATTTGCTAATACTGTCGGCGGTGACATCTATTATGGCATTCAAGAAAACGAAGGGGTCCCTACCAGGGCAGATGGGCTTAAAGGGGATATAGACGCCGAGAAATTGCGGCTGGAAAGCATTTTGAGAACCGGACTTGATCCTCGAATTCCGGGCGTCATACTACAGCCAATTGAGGGTTTCTCACATGGCCCGATATTACTAATTCGCGTCCCCCAAAGTTGGTCAGCCCCCCATATGGTGACCTATAAGGATCAATCGAGATTCTACGCACGCAACAGCGCCGGGAAATATCAGTTGGATGTGTTGGAATTAAGAGCCAGCTTTCTTTTATCGGAATCAGTAGAAAAGAAAATTCGCCTTTTTCGTGACGATAGAGTAGCGAGGATTGCCGCTGGTGATACTCCAGTGCTATTGCGTGAAGGGGCTAACCTCATTCTGCATCTAATACCACTATCGGCATTCTCGACAGCTAAGAAAATTGATATCGGTACCATATTGGGGCAATGGGGTGAGTTATCCCCAATAGGATCGAGGGGAAGCAGCTATAGACTTAATTTTAATGGTTTAGCAACTTTTACATCACAGGGCCAACCTTCATCCTCATATTGCCAGATATTCAGACAAGGGCAAATAGAGGCAGTCTATACTAGAATGGTTGACAAAGCGCAACCCGACAATGGACAAGGGAAATGTTACATACAAGCACTCGCCTATGAACAACTGGTAATTGCGGCCATTAAAAAATACTTGGCCGCTCTCCAAACACTTGATGTCACTTGCCCAATATACGTTATCTTAACCTTAACCGGGGTAAAGAATTGTTTCATGGCCATCCCGAACCACCTCTTTTTCGATACGGATAGAGAATGTTCCATAGATATGGATATATTGCTTTTACCCGATGTTACGTTACTTGATTATAACGCAGATATTCCTCTTATTTTACGGCCAGCATTTGACACCGTATGGAATGCTTGTGGTCATTTACGTTCCTTGAACTATGATACACAAGGCAAATGGGCACCGAGAACCTGAGCAGAAATGAAATCCGAGTTCACTGAGTCCGTTGTCGAAATCACCGCCCTCACTGGACTGCAAGGGTTGGGGTATATGCTGCTGCCTAAACTAATCTCCGGCGAGCTGCGGGTAAAAGATGCGTGAAGAATCGAGGAAAGGATAACATGAACGAGCTTAAAACATGCTTTAAGAAGGTTGACTACGATCTGTCCGGCTTGCTTCACTACATTGACATCGGCGATATAGGATTGCCGGACATCCAGCGGCCGTTCGTATGGTCCAACGCTAAAGTGCGGGACCTATTCGATTCAATGTATCGGGGCTTTCCAGTGGGCTATCTGCTTTTCTGGGAGAACGCACAGGCCAATGGGACTAAGCAGATCGGCACCGACGGCAAGCAGCATAAAGTGCCATCACGACTGATAGTAGACGGCCAGCAACGGCTCACATCGCTTTTTGCCGTGTTACGGGGGAAAAAAGTGATTGATTCGGATTATAGACAGCGCCAGATAGAGATTGCCTTCCGCCCGCGAGATGGAAAGTTCGAAGTAGCGGATGCGGCTATACGCCGCGACCCGGAATGGATTCCTAATATCTCTGAGTTGTGGTCGTCGGGAAAATCAAGCTATCTTGTGGTTAAGAACTTCCTCGAGACACTTTCATCCAAGATGCCGTTGACAAAAGAAGATGAAGAGAACATCAGTCACAATCTGGACCGGTTATTCGACCTCCAGAAATATCCTTTCACCGCTCTCGAAGTCGCACCTACCGTGGATGAAGAACAAGTGGCGGACATATTTGTGCGCATCAATAGCGAAGGAGTCAAACTAAACCAAGCGGACTTTATTTTGACCCTTCTGTCCGTTTTTTGGGATGAAGGACGCGACGAGCTGGAGCGATTTTGTCATGCATCGCGCCAGGCGCCCGTCCCGGGCTCCGGACCTTCTCCTTTTAATCACTTTATACAGCCGGATCCCGATCAACTTCTGCGCGTAGCCATAGCGGTAGGATTCCAGCGCGGCCGCCTTAAGAGCGTATATCAGATTCTCCGCGGGAAGGACATGGAAACGGAGGAATTTTCACCCGAGCGTAGAGAAGCACAATTCAAGGTGCTCCAGGAGGCACAGTCACATATACTGAACCTCACCTATTGGCATCAGTTTCTAAGCGCACTTGTGGGCGCCGGTTTCCGCAGCTCAGAGATGATTTCTTCACAGAATGCGCTGTTGTATTCGTATGCATTCTATCTGATTGGGCGCATTCGCTTCCGAGCATCCGAACATCTCCTCCAAAAAGCTATCGGGCGATGGTTCTTTGCCGTCAGCTTGACCGGGAGATATACCGGCTCGCCCGAAACGGTGATGGATAGCGATCTCAACAGGCTCAAGGACAGCCGCGACGCCGACGAGTTTGTCAGCACCTTGGATGCGGAGATTGCAAATACCCTCACAAACGATTTCTGGGAAATTGCCTTGCCGGCGGCGCTTGATAGTTCCTCGGCGAGAAATCCCGAACTTTTCGCATACGTCGCTGCACAAGTCCGGCTGAGCGCTCCGGTCCTTTTCTCGCATAAGAAGGTGGGCGAATTGATAGACCCGGCCCTGGAATTAAAAAAGAAGGCTCTGGAACGCCATCACCTATTCCCGAGAGGATGGCTCGAAAAACAGGGTATCACGGATCTCAAACTGATCAATCAGATGGCGAATCTTGCTTTATTGGAATGGCCCGAGAATATAGACATCGGTGCTTCACCGCCCCATGAGTATATACCCTCAATTCGCAATCGTTTTTCAGGGCAGGCATGGGCAGCAATGATGGAATTACACGCTATCCCCGAGGGTTGGGAGAAAATGGAATATTTCGAGTTTCTTCAGAGGCGCAGAAAACAGATGGCCGCAATTATACGCCGTGGATTTGAAACTTTAAAATAATGGGCAACTTTACCAAATCCACCGTCGAAAATGCCGCCCTTGAATGGGTCTCCAGCGTATTGGGTTCACCATGATCTTATTTAAAAATAAGCATTGGCCATTAGGGCAGGCGAGCATAACATATAGGGATTGAGGCAGTTGCTTATTTAAGCGTATCCCCTCGGGAAGGAGCAAAACGTTATGCACGGCGCTCATGATCTGATCCCGCCGCACGGCGGCTACCGCAAGCTGCGGAGTTTTCAGTGCGCTCAAACGGTGTACGACGCCACGGTGCTGTTTTGCGACCGCTTTGTGGATAAACGATCCCGCACGCACGACCAGATGGTGCAGGCGGCCCGCAGCGGCGTGCAGAACATCGCCGAGGGGAGCATGGCCTCGGCCACGTCCAAGAAAACCGAGCTCAAACTGACCGGCGTTGCCAGGGCCAGCCTTGAGGAGCTGCTGCTGGATTATGAGGATTTCTTGCGCCAGCGCGGTCTCAAACTCTGGAACAAGGATTCACCGGAGGCGCTGGCGGTGAGAAAACAGTATCAGTCAGACGGGTCAGACAAGTCCGACTCGTCGGACAGGTCAGACCCCTACAACATAGCCACCGCCGGCCCGGAAGCGGCGGCCAACACGCTCATCTGCCTCATCAATCAGGCGAGCTTCCTGCTGGGACGGCAGTTGCAAAAGCTGGAGCAGACGTTTCTCTCCGAGGGCGGGTTCACGGAACGACTCTATCGCGAGCGGCAAAAACAACGGGGAAGGTCATGACCGCCTTTACCGAATCCACCGTCGAAAACGCCGCCCTTGAATGGCTGC
>CAYWRA010000135.1:0-4602 GCA_964460305.1 uncultured bacterium | reverse complement strand
CCATGTCCCAGGAGAGTCGTGACATGCTCCTGGAAATTGGGATCGGCCCCTAGGGTGACAAGCTCTGGGCGGAGCGACGTGACGATGTCGAGATGGGAGGAGAAATTGGGAGAAATACCCACCAGGTTGACGCCGATGGGTTTGCGGGTGAGTTCCCTGACGCGTGCGATCTGTGCTCGCAAGATATCGGGGGGGAGATTGCCCGCGGCAAGCACACCAACGCCGCCGGCTTTGGAGACCGCCGCGCAAAGGTTCGCGTCAGAAACCCACGTCATCCCTCCGCCGATGATGGGGTATTCTATCCCCAGCAGGCGGCAGAGGCGGTTCCCGCGAAAGAGCTCTCCGTAGTTCACAACGGCCCTTGGCCTGAGCTATTCATTAACCTTGATCCAGGTTGGATCAATAAACGCGCTTCTTTTCCTTCTTCTCGCGGCGTTTCTCTTTCAGAGTCTTCAGAGGCTTCTTTCTATCCTCGTGTTTTGCCTTATCCTGTGAGCCCATCAGCGACCTCCTTTTGTCCCTGCCGCTTTCGCCTTTTTCTTGATGGCTTTCCTGATGACCAGATAGCCGCCGTTCGCTCCGGGGACGGCGCCCCTGATGAGGATGAGGTTCTTTTCCTTTATCACCCTGGCTACTTTGAGATTTTGGGTGGTGCTTTGCGCGGCGCCGAGGTGCCCCGGCATCCCCAGCCCTTTGAAGATCCTGCCTGGAAACGTGTGCTGGCCGACGGCACCGCCGTGGCGGAAATACTCGTGCGTGCCGTGCGAACCGGGGAAGCCGCTGAAATGGTGGCGTTTGATGACGCCCGCGAAGCCCTTCCCCTTGGATACGCCGCTGACGTCGATGAAGTCGCCCTCGCTGAAGATATCGGCCCCGATGACCTGGCCGACGCTGAAGTTTTTGATATCTCCAGCAGGCAGGCGTATCTCTCCGAGCAGCTTGAACGCCGCCGTTTTCGCTTTCGCAAAGTGTCCCTGCAACGGTTTGGTTAACGATGCGGCTTTACCCTCATCAAAACCGAGCTGGATGGCGTTGTATTTAGCTCCTTCGTCCGTTTTTACCTGGATGACCGAGCACGGCCCGGCCTGCACGACGGTGACGGGGACGGTTTTGCCGTCCTCGATGAATATCGTGGTCATGCCCAACTTTTTACCCAGAAGCCCCATTGTGTAATTTTTCATCTATATATCTCCGCAAAGGCAGCCATTATATAAAAATAAGCGGCCAATGCAACCATATTTTTGCGTCCGGTATTTTTATGTCCCATACCCGGTTGGGTTGGGACCTGGATTACCAGGAACGCACTATGATATCATAAAAATGAAAGGAGATGGGCAAATACCGATGCGTCGTAACATTATGTTGGGCTATGTGGTCTCGTCTCTTTTCTGCGTGTGCCTCCAGTTTACGCCCGCGCCGCTTGATTCCGCCCCCCCTTCCATGACGGCTGGAAACGGCGCTAATGAGAATGCCCCGCGGGAACTTCGCCTCATAGATTTCATTTCCCATAGGAATAAGGCCTCGGAGGATCGGATGCCGGGAGAGGGTTCGCCCGTCCCCGCCTCTCCTGGTTATGGCGACGATCGGTTTGCCGCGCCGCGACAGCTTCCCGTTGATTCAGCCATGGAGACTCTGGACGATGCCATAGAAGAAGCCATAGAGCTGAGGGAAGAGGGGAGGGATGAGGATGCGTTGCTCTTCCTGAACGGTTTGATTGCGGACAACGATGATTTTATGCAAGCCTACCTTGAGCGGGCAAAGATATATCTAAGCAGGGGCATGTACGATCTCGCCGCGAGGGATTTTCGTGAGGCGATCTCGTGCAGGGCGAGCAGCGTCGAGGCCCACTACAACCTCGGGATTACCCGTGAGAAGTGGGCGGAGAAATTGGAGGCGTCTGGTGACGGAGCGCGCGCGTATGAAGAATTCCACGAGGCGATCCTCGAGTACAAAAGGTCCATCTGGTATGGCCCCGGCTACGCGCCGGCCTACTACGGTCTGGGGTGCGCCTATTCGAGGATGGGGATGAGGGATGACGCGCGCCATTATTTTCAGAGGGCGGTCGAAAACGCAGAGCACGATTCCGACGTGGGGCGCAGGGCCAAGTATAATATGTTGCTGCTGGGGGGATACTGATTTAAATCCCAAATCCTCCGCCAAAGGCGGATCCGCCTATGGCGCGGGCGCCTCCGGCGGACAAATCCCAACATTATCGGTAAGCAGTAAGCTATAAGCTGAAGTGGAAAGCTTACAACTTATAGCTTACTGCTCGTTGATTCTTTACATCCCCTTCTCGACGGTCCCGATGCACTTGTCGAGCGTCTTGAGGATAAAGTCGACGTCGCCGCCGTCGATGCAAAGAGGCGGCTTGATGCGGATCACGTTGCCGGCCATTGCCCCCTTACCTATGAGCAGGCCCGAATCCTTGCAGAGATCCATGAGCCTCAGCAACTCCTTCGCCGCAGGCTCTTTGGTTTTCCGGTCTTTAACGAGCTCGATGCCGAGCATGAGCCCCATGCCGCGCACCTCGCCGATCATCGGATGCTTCTGCTGGAGCTCCTTAAACCCTTGCATGAGCTTATCGCCCATCACCTTCGCGTTGTGGGCATAGTTATACTTCTCGAGGACTTCGAGGACTCCCAGGCCCTGTGTCATCGAAACGGGGTTCCCGCCGTAGGTGTTGAAATGCACCTTGCCGCGCATGGATTCGGCGATTTTTCTGGTGGTGGTGACGGCGCCCAGCGGCACACCGTTGCCTATCCCCTTCGCCATGGCGATGACGTCGGGGATGCAACCCCACTGCTCGATTCCCCACATCTTGTCGCCGGTCCGGCCAAATCCGGTCTGCACCTCGTCGGAGATGCAGATGCCGCCGTATTTGTGGACGATGTCGTAGACGATCTTGAAATATTCCTTGGGCGGGCAGATGACGCCGCCGAAGCCCTGGATCGGTTCCGCGATGAACGCCGCTATTTTGCCGGACGTGCTGTATTTGATGACCTCCTCGGCCTGCTTCGCGCAGATGACGTCGCATGCCGGATAGGTCATCTGGAAGGGGCAGCGGTAGCAGTAGCCAGCGGTGACGTGCGATACGCCGAAGACATAGGGAAGGCTGTGACGCCAGATCGACTGGCCGGTCAGGCTCATGGCCATCAGCGTCCTCCCATGGAATGAATGCTGGAGCGCGAGGAATTCCTGGTTGCCGGTGCTGTTTTTCGCAAGGACGGCGGCGAGTTCGTTCGCCTCGCAGCCGCTGTTGGTGAAGAAGCTGACCTTGAGATCGCCAGGCATGACGCTCGCCAGCTTCTGCGCGTAGCGGACGATGACGGGGTGGAAGTAGAGGGTCGTCATGTGTTGGAGCGTCTGCATCTGCTTTACCACCTTCGGCATGATGTCGGGATGGCAGTGGCCGACGCTGATGGTGACGACGGCGCCGAACGCATCGAGATATTTCCTGCCCGCGTCGTCATAGACGTATTGCATCTCGCCACGCACGATGTTAAGCGGTTCGCTGAAGTAGGTCATCGTGCTCGGGAGGAGATATTCCTCCCTGAGTTTTTTGATTTCTTCGATGGTGAGCTTTTTCTCTGCCATTGTCTTCTCCTTTAATGTGTAACTACAAAGGACACTGAGTATTACTACGGCAAAAACAGTTTCTAGTTCTCTGTGCCTTCTCTGTGGTTTTATTTATGCTTTATCCTTCCCTCTATCGCCCCCCCCGGCTCCCGCCGGACGAACCGTCCCCATCCCGGCGCCCCGACGAACTTTCCGTCGCGCGCGACGATGCGTCCGCGGCTGAAGGTCAGCGCGGGGTAACCGGTGAGCCGCCACCCGTCATAGGGCGACCAGTCGCAATTCGTCTGCAGGCGGTTAGGCGCGATCACGAATTTCTTCTTTGGATCGAAGACGACCACGTCCGCGTCGGCGCCGACGGCGAGCGTACCCTTCCGCGGATAGAGGCCGTGCAAACGGGCCGGGTTGGCGCTCACGAGCTGAACGAACCGGTTGAGAGAGAAGCGCTTTTCCCCCACGCCGAACGTATACATCAGCGGCGCCATGGTCTCCACTCCAGGTATGCCGTAGGGGATTTTTGTGAAGTCGCCGCGCCACATGGCCTTCTGTTTGGTGGTGAAGGTGCACGTATCGGTGGCGATAAGGGACACCTCTCCGTTGATCACGCCCTGCCAGAGCCTGTCCGCATCTTCCCGTTTCTTGATCTGGGGACAGGTGGCGTACCAGTGGCCGTTCTTCTTCTTGAAGACCGAATCATCCAGCAGGAGATACTGCGGGCACGTTTCCGCATACACGCTTACGCCGCGCTCCTGCCCGGCCTTGAGGGCGTCCACTGAGGCGCCCGCGGACATGTGGACGATGTATACGCGGCCGTTCGTAACTTCCGCCCATTTGATCGCCCTCATGACCGCTTCTTCCTCGACGAATGCCGGGCGCGAGAGGACGTGTCCCCACGCGCCGAGCTTCTTGTAATCCTTGTGGTACTTCTCGATTAGGCCGTCCATCACGAATACGCTCTCCGCATGGAGCTCGATCATCGCGCCAAGCCGCGCGGTCTCTTCAAGCGCGCGGTAGAGCATGAAATCGTCT
>CAYWRA010000134.1:0-4674 GCA_964460305.1 uncultured bacterium | reverse complement strand
ATACCGCCTTTTTCAATCCGGACTCCTCCTGACACCCCATAACTGAGGGATTACTTCGTGGCCTCCTTTTCTCTTGCGGGATAGCTGCATTTGCACTATGGTAATTTACCCTGCACCGACTAGTCTGGTGCGGAATGTAGCAATTTTGATTAACTATTTGCGCTACAGTAAATACTTATTGGCCGATCAAAGTTGATGAATAGATCAGGCTAAATAATTTGCCCGAAGGGGCGCTGGTCAATCCCGCCCAGGCGGCCTGTGGCAAACCAGGGGAACTTATTGTGCCATAGGTGAATTATCATCAACTTCGTGAAGTTGATGATAATTCAGACTAAGGGATTCGAGACTCACAACGGCTGCACGCGACCAATGTCCAGAATTGCATTCATAGACCTCCTTTTTAACTGGCCCCCCGACGGTGGCGCCCGCGTCGATCTCAAGGAGGTGATGTCGCGGCTAAGCGAACGGCACTCCGTCACGCTTCTCGTGCCCGATTTTCAGGACTACTTTCCCCGAGGAAGGATTATAGGAACTTTCCCCTTTGAGATAGTCAAGCTTCCCTTTACAAAAAGAACGTTCAACGCTCTCAATCTGCCGCGCGTCTTCAGGAAGGCCATCAAAAAGATAAAGCCCGACAGGATCTTCATCGCCGACGGCTGGTACCTCAAATTTCCCCTCGCCGACGCGCTCCGGGATTACCATCCCATCCTCCGCTTTTATGCCTACGAGGGTCTCTGCATCAAGGATTATGGCACCCAATTCCGCTACGGCGCCATCTGCCCCAAAAATTACATCAAGGACACCGTCGAGTGCACCGGCTGCGCCATCAGGCACCACCAGTTCCGCCCGCTCGGCATGTTCTCCCACGAATTCCTCTCCGCCCTCGCCTTCACGCCGCTCTACAAACGGAGTGTGCTTAGGGCGATCAAGGCTGCATCCACCATCATCGTTTATAATGATTTCATGCGGGGCGCGCTCGCCCCTTTGAACCCTAGCGTAATCGCCATCCCCTCAGGCGTCGATACCGGGCGATTCGGCGCGAGGCCGCACGCCCACACGGATGGGGCCTCCATCCTCATGACGAGCCGGACGGGTGATGAGTGCAAAGGGTACGGGGTATTGCGGGAGGCCATCAAGCTTCTGAAAGGGCGCGGGAAAAACTTTAAACTCATCGTCCCAACGTATCAGGGCGGCATTCAAAAAGAGGAGGGGATAGAATATCTACCCTGGTGCTCCCAGGAAGATCTTCCCGATCTCTACGCGCGCGCCGACATCTGCGTCGTCCCCTCCCTCTGGCGCGAACCGTTCGGCATCGCGGCCGTCGAGGCGATGGCAGCGGGGAAACCCGTGGTGGCGTCGCGGGCGGGGGGACTGGAAGAGATCGTCGAGGACGGCGCGACGGGATTCCTCGTGGACCCCGGCAACGCCGCGGAACTCGCCTCAAAAATTGAAATTCTCATGAGCGATCCCGCTCTACGCAAAAAGATGGGGAGCGAGGGGAGAAAGAAAGCCAAAAAGGAGTACGACTGGGACGCCGTAATGAAAAGATATTACCAGCCGCTCATCAACAATCGCGCGACCCGGGCCCCGAAATGATATCTTTAACACGCAAGACGCGCCTCGCCGTTTTCGCCGGATGGATTGCGACCATTCTGTTTATCGGCATTGCGATCTTATTGAAGGATAAGTTGCTAAGGCCGACTAATATCATCCTCATATCCATCGACGCCCTGCGGGCGGACCATCTGGGCTGCTACGGCTACCCCAAGCCGACCTCGCCCTGCATAGACGCATTTGCCTCGCAAAACGTTATGTTCGAAAACGCCTATTCACCTCAGCCCTGGACGCTTACTTCACACCTCAGCATGCGCACCTCCCTGTATCCGCAAACGCATGATGTCCATGAGGGAGTGGCCCTCAGCCATAAATGGCAAACTCTCGCGGAAATTCTGAAAAATAACGGCTATGCCACAGGAGCCTTTGTGACAAGCTTCCATTGGTTGAATGGCACGTATGGCCACAGCAGAGGGTTCGACCATTACTGGTGCCGGGATGAACGCGGAGAGATAGTGAATGCCGCGGTAGCCGACTTCGTGAGCAAAAACAGGACCAAGCCGATTTACCTTTTCATACATTATTATGACGTGCATGCAGGCGGCGGGGGCCCGGATTATCATCTACCCTACTATGCCCCCGACGAGATCAGGAAGTTATTCATGCCCCAGCGCCCCCACGTCTTTACCGGCGGCGACGGTACTCTCTGGTCCACTTCTTATCTGCTACACGCCGAAGAAAAGGGGATCAGGTTAAACGACGAGGAGGTGGAAGAACTGCGGGCGCTTTACGATGCCGCGATAAGGGTGGCGGACACCAACTTATGCAATCTCTTCGCAATGCTCAAAAAAGAGGGCATCTTCGATAACTCCATGATAATAATCACCGCAGATCACGGCGAAGAATTGCAGGACCACGGACATTTCCTTCACTTCCAACTCTATGAAGAGGTTTTTCACGTGCCTCTCATCATACGGGTACCACGCAGATTGGCTCAAACCGAACCACGGATAAAAAAACCGCAGAAAATATCCGGACTTGCGGGCATTATCGACATATTCCCCACAGTGCTTGATTGCCTGAGGATACCCTGCCCGGAGAACCAGGTTCAGGGGCACAGCCTGTTGCCGGTCATGAGGGGCGGGAAAAGCGCACGCCGCTACGCTTTCGCCACCGAGTTCGATTTGATAGCGAAACAAAACCGCATGGCGGTGCGCGATGACCGCTGGAAGCTCCTCTGCACGGGAGACGAAAATCCCCGGTACGAGTTATATTATCTACCCGATGATCCGCGAGAGAGCGTCAACCTTGCCGGTAAGCATCCCGAGAAGGTGAGCGAACTGCGGCATGCCCTCGACCTCTGGGAAGAGACCAACTGCCGCATGCGGGAGCAGACCGAGGAGCAAAAAGATTACCAAGGGCTTTCCGAGGAGGACAGGCAAAAATTGCGTTCGTTGGGGTACATAACAAAGTAGAATCAAACCGGATTTTAGCCCCGCACCGACCAGTCTGGTGCGGAATGTTGGCAGTTTTGCATAGCTATTTGCGCCACGGTAGGATTTTCATCAACCGAGCAAGGTTGATGAATAGATCAGGCTAAAGAGTTGATCCCATGAAAATTTTTATCGGCAATCCACCCTGGAAAAAAGGAAACCGCCTCGGCGTGCGGGCCGGGTCGCGGTGGCCGTTCACCATGGAGGTCCCCGAAGGGACGCGCATCCCACCCTACGTGCCGTTCCCCTTCTTCCTCGCCTACGCCGCGGCCGTTCTCGAACGCGCGCGCATTCCGGTCATGCTCGTCGACGCAATCGCGGAGGGGTTGACGGATGAGGAATACCTTGCGAAGGTTACCGCTTTCAATCCCGATCTCGTCCTGCACGAAACATCCACCGCCTCCATTGCTACCGACCTCCGGATCGCTAAGAGAACAAAGGAATCCACCCGCGCGCGCGTCGCCCTCGCCGGGCCGCACGTAAGCGTCATGGGAGATCAGGTTCTCCGCGAGAACGCGTTCGTGGATTTCGTCCTTGCGGGCGAATATGAGCTCACGCTCCTCGATCTATGCAGGCATCTGGCGGACGCTGCGCCCATCGAAGAGGTGAAAGGCCTCTCTTTCAAGAATGCCGACGGAACCGTCCGAACCACCCCGCGCAGGCCCCCGATCGAGGACCTGGACACCCTCCCCTGGCCGGCAAGACATTTTCTGCCGATGGAGAACTACCGGGACTCCTTCTGCGACATGCCGCACCCGATGCTCCAGATGTGGGCGAGCCGGGGCTGTCCCTACCGGTGCATCTTCTGCCTGTGGCCGGACGTGATGTACGGCGGCCATGAGTATCGCACCCGCGATCCGGTGGACGTGGCGGATGAAATCGAGCACTGCCAGAAAAAATATGGATTCAAGTCCTTTTATTTCGACGACGACACCTTCAACCTCGGCAAACCCAGGATCATCGCGCTCTGCCGCGAAATAAAAAAGCGGAACGCCGGCATCCCATGGGCGGCCATGTGCCGGGCGGACGCGGCCGATGAAGAGATGCTCCGCGCGATGAAAGACTCCGGGCTCATCGCCGTCAAGTATGGAATCGAATCGGCGAGCCAGGAGATCGTCAACGCGAGCGGGAAAAAGCTCGACCTCGACAAGGCGGAAAAGGCGATCGAGCTCACCAGGAAACTGGGGATCCGCTTCCATCTCACCTTTACCTTCGGCCTGCCGGGGGAAACGCCTGAAACAATTAAACGAACCATCTCATACGCCCTTGAGAAAAATCCCGACTGTCTCCAATTCTCACTCGCGACCCCCTTCCCCGGCACCGCGTACCACCGCACCCTGAAGGCAAGCGGCGGGATCGCCGCCGGGTCATGGGATGAATATGACGGGTCGGGGAAGTCCGTCATCCGGACCGAGCACCTCTCGCGCCAGGAACTGGAGGGATGGCTATGCGAAGCATATAGGATGTGGGACGAGCGCCGGAGGGCGAAGAGCGCACCGGCAAAAGTGACCGTGTACGTCCCCTGCTACAACGCCGCGAAGACGCTCGACGAATGCCTCAAAGGAGTGACTGCCCAGAGCTATCCCATAGACGAGATTCTAGTCATCGACGACGGCTCGACCGATGA
>CAYWRA010000133.1:0-4699 GCA_964460305.1 uncultured bacterium | reverse complement strand
GCGCTACAGTAAGTATTTATCGGCCGATCAAAGTTGATGAATAGATCAGGCTAATGCTGTCTCCTGGACTCTGTCTTCCGGCTTCTGAATTCTTGCTCCTGGATTTTGTATTCTGTCCCTATCCGCCATTTCGGGCCTGCCCGACGAAGCTTTGGCGTAGGCGGGCCCTCCTATCTATTTGATTCTTATCCCATTTCCTGCTAAACTTCCATAAAAAGCAGTATGATTTACATTCCAAAGGTGATCAGGGTAAAAAACATTGTTAATGGAGCGCCAAATATGTGTCACAGCCACGTAAAAAATGCGGATGATAGAGAGAAGCTCCGCTATATAACGGAGCTTGTCGAGAGCGCGGCGCACTGCATCATATCGACGGATAAGAGCGGCTCGATCGTCAGTATAAACAAGGCGGGCGAGAAGATGTTCGGCTATCGGGCGGATGAGTTGGTAGGGAAGCCCGTAAGCGTCCTACATTCGGACCGGATTCCCGTGGAATTGCGTGAGCGGTTGGAGCGGTTGTCGAAGGACGGCGAGGCATGGGAGGCGGAGTCGATAGGGAAAAGGAAGAACGGGGAGATGTTTCCCCTATGGATTGCCACTTCATACCTCAGGGATGAGAGCGGCAGGATCAAGGGGGCGGTCGGCATTTCGCGTGACCTGACTAAATTCAAGGAGTCTGAAGAGAAGCTGCGGTACATGGCGAATCTTGTCGAGAGCGCGGCGCATTGCATCATATCGACGGACAAGAACGGATTGATCGTCAGTATCAACAAGGCAGGGGAGAAGATGTTCGGTTACCGGGCGGATGAGCTGATAGGGAAGCCCGTAAGCATCCTACATTCGGACCGGATTCCCGTGGAATTGCGTGAGCGATTGGAGCGGTTGTCGAAGGAAGGCGAGGCATGGGAGGCGGAGTCGATAGAGAAGAGGAAGAACGGGGAGATATTTCCCATCTGGATTGCCACCTCGTACCTCAGGGATGAGAGCGGCAGGATCAAGGGGGCGGTCGGCATTTCGCGTGACCTGACGAGGTCCAGGGAATACGAAGAGAAGCTGCGATACATGGCGGAGCTTGTCGAGAGCGCGGCGCATTGCATCATAGCAATGGACAAGAACGGGATCATTACGAGCATCAATCGGGCGGGACAACAGATGTTCGGCTACAAGGCCGAAGAGCTGATCGGCAAGCACGTAAGCGTCCTTGAGCCGCCCGGGGGATTCCATGACATCCTGTTCCATAAATTTTGCGATAAACTTAAGAGCGGGGAGACGTGGGAAGCCGAGGGGTTGGCGATAAGGAAGAGCGGTGAGGTATTCCCCCTCTGGATATCGACGTCATACCTGAGAGACGAGGCGGGGAACATCAGGGGGTCGGTTGGCATATCACGCGATATGTCCCTCCTCCAGCAATACAAGCAGATGACCGGTTACATGGCCGAGCTGGTTGAGAAGGCTTCTCTCGGCATCATCTCGACCGATCCGCAAAACATGATAGTGAGCGTTAACAAGGCCGCGGAGGCAATGTATGGATACCGCGCCGATGAGATCATAGGCAAGCCCATCAACATAGTATACTCGGACAGGAATCCCGAGGAGCTGCTGCAAAGAATACAGGAGAAAGCGGACGATCTTCAGCCCTGGTCGGCCGAGCTGTATCGGCGTCGTAAGGACGGGAGCGAATTCATCTCCTGGCTCTCTACGGCCTATATTTATGACCCGATGGGGAACCTCAAGGCGAAGGTGTGCATCGAGCGCGACGTCACCGAGCAACGGGAAATGGAAAAGAGATTGGCCGAGGCCAGGAATCTGGCGAGCATTGGGGAACTCGCTGCGGGAGTCGCCCATGAGATCCGAAACCCCCTGGGGGGCATCCTCGCTTCGGCAAGAATGCTCCTGGAGCAGCAGGGCCAGGTGATCGGCGAGGATGAGATCAGCCTCATGAGTATCATCGAAAAAGAGGCAAAACGCCTCGAGAACATCGTAACCGATTTCCTCCGTTTTGGCAGGCCTCAGGAGCCGATTTTTTACGTTGTGGATATAAATCACACCGTCGGTGAGCTGATCAATTCACTTAAGCGGGAAAAGATCATAGGCGACGGCATCGACGTTGTGCTGGAGCTCCTGTCTCACCCCGTGGAGGTACGCCTTGACGAAAATCAGATGAAGCAGGTCTTTCTCAACCTTGTCATTAACGCGCAGCAGGCTATGGGAGATAAAGGGAAGTTGACTATAAGAATGGGATCGAGGGATGGCATGGTGGATATCTCTCTCGAAGATACGGGCAGCGGGATATCCGGAGAGGACCTTAAGAATGTATTCAGGCCTTTTTTTAGCAGGAAAAAAGGGGGGACAGGCCTTGGTCTCGCAATTGTGAACAGGATAGTCGCCGCTCACAATGGGTCTATTTACTGCCAGAGCGAGCTTGGCAAGGGGGCAAAGTTCACCATAAGCTTACCGGTGGTGAAGAGGACGGTGAGTGGCTGATTACTATAGTAATCACACCCCGAAGGGACCCCTAGGGGGTGTGATTACGCATTAATATTGGGATTTGGAGTTTGGGATTTATATATTCATGGAAACGGTCCTCATCGTGGATGACGAAGAGTCAATCCGCAAAACGCTATCGATCCTTCTCAAGCGCAACGGGTTCAGTGCGGAGGAGGCAACCAACGGCCTGGAAGCCATGGAGATGATGGCAAATTCCCCTTATGACCTTGTGATAGCCGACCTCAACATGCCGGTGATGGGGGGGATCGATCTTTTAAAACGCGTCAAGGAAGATCATAGTGATACGGAAGTGATCATTCTCACGGCGTACGGCGCCATTCAGTCGGCGGTCGAGGCGATTAAGCTGGGCGCCTACGATTATCTAACGAAACCGATTGAGCCTAAAGACATCATGATCCGCGTGCGGAACGCCGTCGAGAGAAAAAGACTTGCCATGGAGGTCAGGCATCTCAAGAGGGCGCTGAGGGACAGTTTCTCAAAAAAAACAATCGTGGGGCAGAGCCCGGCCATCGTTAAGCTTCTTGAATTCATAGATCAGGTCTCCGCGACCGATTCGACGGTGCTTATTTACGGTGAGACCGGAACGGGTAAGGAGCTTGTCGCACGGGCGATACACGGGGGCAGCCGTCGGAGGGAAATGCCTTTTATTCCCATCAATTGCGGGGCCCTCCCTGAAAGTCTGCTCGAAGCGGAACTTTTCGGTTATGAGAAGGGGGCGTTTACCGGCGCCCTCGCCTCCAAAAAAGGCCTCTTTGAAGAGGCCGACCGTGGGACCATTTTCCTGGATGAAATCTCGGCCACGTCACCCATGACGCAGGTCAAGCTTCTCCGGGTGCTCCAGGAACAGGAAATACGCCGGGTGGGGAGCAACAAGACGGTTAAGATAGACGTGAAGGTGATAGGGGCGACAAATCAGGAGTTGGCTCAACTCGTTCGGGACGGAAAATTCAGGGAGGATTTATATTATCGGCTCAACGTCATTTCGATTGAAATCCCTCCGTTAAGAGAGAGAAAAGAGGATTTACCTCTGCTGGTCGAGCATTTTCTAAAAGAGATTTCCAGCAAAGAGAATGGAACATTAAAGAGGTTATCCCCTGGAGCTATGAAGGCCATTTATGAGTACGATTGGCCCGGCAATGTCAGAGAGCTTAGGAATACACTCGAAAGGGCGACCGTATTGTCCAAGTCTCCACGCATAGAACACCATGATCTTCCCCAGGAACTCCAGGCCGGGAGAGGCCCCCGGTTTGCTCCAAAGACAAGGGAGGGCGGCCTCAAGGGGATAGAAAAAGAATATATCGAGAGCTTGTTGAAGGATAACGCATGGAATTATTCAAAAACCGCTCGAGAGCTGGGAATAGCGAGAAATACGCTCCTGAAGAAGATAGAAGAATACGGTTTGACCCCGCCTGAAGGCCGTTAGGCCGATCTGTTCACACACCACCGATATCGTGTCCACCCGTCTTCAACGTTTTATCCGCGGATTTCACAGATTACACGGGTTAAAACGATACTTCGATCAACCAGACACTCGGAACCAGAAACTGTAGTCCACATCCCCCGCAGGGACCCCGTTGAGGTGTGTGTCTCCGTGTGGTGAAAACATCAATGTTGAGCACATCAAGCGGAGCGTAAACAGAAAGACTGTCAATATGATAATTCAGCAAAACATGCACAAAATTGGTGTTACTGATGGATGGCGCCATCAGATGGAGGGGCGGGAGAACGGTTATAAAGTTGGAAGCGGCGCCTATTTGCTAATAAGTAACATTCTTAATAAGAACATGTTATGTGGCGTTCCATGGCAGGAGTTTGTTTCACCATTGAAGAGTGCTTCGGCGGCTTCGTGAAATCAATGAGGGGTATCCACGTAGTATTATGCGCTCATGGGTGATGAAACGCGATAGGAAACGGCTCCTACAAATATAAATGTAAAATCCACATTGTAATTTAGTGTCCACGCAGCTGCCGACAGCTAATGTGGCAAGTCAAAACATTCCCGGGGTGCAAATGAACAAAAGCATCGTTTGTTGTGGGGTGGTAATCGCTTTGGAGATGCTTCTGGGGGCGGGCACGCTCCTGGCATCGGAAGGGAACATCGATTCCTCGAACAAGTACGCATGGGGAGAGAACGCCGGATGGAACAACTATCGTCCCACGGACGGTGGAGCGACGGTGGCGGACGCCGGCG
>CAYWRA010000132.1:0-4788 GCA_964460305.1 uncultured bacterium | reverse complement strand
ATGCCGGACAGATGCACCTGTATCTTAACTATGCGCGTGTCCAATGTTCGCGCGCATAGTTAAGATACAGGTGCATCTGTCCGGCATCGGCATGGGTGAGTTTACCGATCTTCAGGTCGATAATTACGAGGCATCGGAGCCTGCGATGAAAAAAAAGCAGATCAAGGCGGTACCATTCGTCATCGATGCGCAAACGTTTCTGGCGTCCGATGAAGGCAAAGTCGCCTCCAAGCTCGAGCAGAAAATTTTCTAGGTGGTTGATCAGCGTTTCTTCAAGGTCGTGCTCGGAGTACTCGTCTTTCAAGGCGAGGAACTCCAGGATGTATGGATCCTTGATCTCTTCTTCCGGGCTCACAACGTCCGAAAGCGCGCTCCCCCCACCCTTTTTAAGCATCTTGGCCTTGTTTTTAGAGATGGCTGTCCTCTCATAGAATTGGGAGTTGATCTGGCGGTCAAGCTGGCGAATCGACCAACCACCGCGGATTGCTTCGGCCTCATAGAACCTGCGCGCCCGTTCGCTCTTCAGGCTTAATAATCGGACATAGGAGGACCAAGACAGCGGGAAACGCTTTGCAATGGATTGCAGCATGGCCTCATCGGATATTCCAGACATTGTCTGGAGTTTCCGGGATCGCGATTTTCCAGACAGCGTCTGGAAAATGTCACCATAGGTGAGAAAGAAGGCCCTCATCTGATAAAGGTTGCTTTTGGCGTAACCACGGCCGAATTTAGCAGTCAAGTCACTGGAAAGCTGAACAATGAGGGTTTCGCCGTAACCCGCCCGGCGACGCCCGGACTGCTCGTTCTCAACGATTCTCCGGCCTATTTCCCAATAAGTAGCAGTCATAATCTTGTTGACTGCCCGGGCGGAAAACCGTCTTCCCTGTTCAATAAGAGACACTATCCACGCCAGGAACTTATCATAACCGGGGACGCTTACAGGTGTTGTGTTATTACATCGTATGAGCCTCGTCATCGATCCCCCACTTGCCTATTATGCCGTTACTGTCCGCACTATCTTCCACCTGGACATAAATTTCGTGGTTCACATCTCAAATCCCATCCGTGTGAAAATCTTTTTAAAGTCGGCATTGATCCTCCCGGCTTCCTTCTCCAATCCCGTTAACTCCTCAAGTATTTCAGGGATCGGCCGGTACTCCGTCTTCTCGCTGGTATCCACGTAACGGGAGGGCGACAGGTTGTAATCGTTCTCAGCCGCCTGCCCATTGGTGATTACCTTGACGAATCGCTCGATGTCCTGCCCCTTGATAAAACCCTGGGCGATTTTCCGAATGCTTTCGTCCGGGATGTAATTCTTCGGGCGTCCCTTCTTGAACTCCTGGCCGGCATTCACCAGCACGATGTTGCCCCGGCGCTGCGGCAACTTGTTCCTATTGAGCAGGACGATGATCCCGGCGGCGGTGGTATTGTAGAAGAGATTGTCGGGAAGTAGTACAACGCCTTCTATCAGGTCGTGATCGACAAACCACTTACGGATGTTTTTCTCCCTGTCCTCATTCCGGCTCCCGCTGCCGCGCGTGACCGCGCCTGTGTCCAGCACAACGGCCGCCCTGCCGTTTGGCTTGAGCGAGGCGACGGCGTGTTGCAGCCATGCCCAATCAGCCTTGCCGGACGTTAAGCCTCCATACTCATCGAATCGTCTGAATTCGTCCTTCTCATAAACGGATGTTTCGAATGGCTGATTCCACATTGGATTTGCAACGACGATATCGAACTCCCGAATGCTTCCGTCCGGCATGCGGAACTTCGGGTTGGTCATGGAGTTACCCCGGACGATTTCGCCTTCCATGTCATGAATGACCATGTTCATCCGCGCGATGGCGTAACTTGACCCGGTCAACTCCTGGCCATAGAGCTTGAGGGGGCGGCTGACCTTGAGTTCACGCTCCATAAGGGCGAGTTCGCACTTGATCAGGAGGCCAGCGGAGCCGCACGCATAATCGTAGACTTCCTCTCCCTGGGCGGGGCGAATCATGTATGCGATGAGCCAGCCGACCTCGGTTGGAGTAAAGAACTCCCCGGCGCTCTGTCCCTGTCCTTCGGCGAACTTCCGGAGCAAATATTCGTAGCATCGCCCCAGGAAATCCGGTTCGACGTCGTACAAACCGAGGCGATAGCGCGGATTGGACAGGGTCTCGATAATGCCAGCCAGCGCCGAGTCGCTGATCTCCCTCTCGCCGTTGCGCGTCTCGTTGAAGTCAACGATGTCGATAACCCCGCTCAGATCCTTACGGCGATCACCGGCATTGGCCTTGACGATGCCGCGCATGGCGCTTGTAAGTTGTTCCCCTATAGACTTCGGTTTTTGACCTTCGGGCCAATTGAACTGAGTCCGCCCGCTGACAACGGCCCATCGTGCAGCGGGAGGAATGTAGAAACGGACAAGACTCGGATCATCCTCAATGATTGAAAGGGCGGTTTTGCGATCTTCATAGGTTTCGGTGAGTCTTTCGATTTCGTCTTCGAAAACGTCGGACAGCCGTTTGATGAACACCAGCGGCAGGATATAGTCTTTGAATTTCGGAGCGTCCTTCTCGCCACGGATCGAACATGCCGCGCTCCAGAGCATCTGCTCCATGGATTTCGTCGTCAACAAGTCCTCTTTGGAGGCTCGTTGCCGTTTGCGTCCGTTGCGGTTGGTTTCGTCTTCATGAAGCCCGACCTCATCCATCAAGTCTGTTATTGCTTGCTTGGCCTTCCCACGCGGCACAATTTTTCCATTCTCCCAACGATTAAGGGTCGAAAAGGCGACGCCAAGCTTCGCGGCGAGATCCTCTTGGCTAAGGTCGAGTTTGTTTCTTAAATGCTTCAAGATACCCGGTATTTCTCTGTTGTCCATGTAGATCATTCTCCCCAATCGATATGTATCGCATCTTTGGACGGATAAAAACCGCTGAGTATAATGCTATAGCATTTATAGCATAAGTCAAGCGCTATTTACAGGCTGATCTTATGGCTGGCGGCTGGCATGGCCTACAGCGCGCGGGCGGTCACGTTGAGGGGATGGTCGATGATTTCGAGGAACGGCTTCTCGTCGCCGGGCTTGTAATTCTCGGGGAAGTAGAAATACGCCACGAACTTGTGCCCGGAAGGGCGGGTAGGCGATCGTATCCTTTACCCATGTTCGAGTCTGTAAGGGCTTGCTCATACATGAAATAATCTATATCCGCACTATTATGCGCATTGCAAAAACCGGCTCTTTCTGCGCAGTAACTATAACGCCGCTGCCCAGAAAAGAGCCGGTTTCTTAGAGCCCGCAAAAGTACGCTTATTACTCTTGTTTTACCGCGCTGAAGTCATCTAACCAGAGATCGTTATTATTATTTACGACCTCCCTGCAAAAAGCTCGCAGTGTCATGGTTGCAGCTCCGGTCGGTATAGTTACATCGCTGTAGGTTATCGCATTCCAACTGCCGAAATTTGCGCAGTTAATCCCGGTGTCGCCCTCTGGATACCAATGTGGTGTTAAGGGATTATTGCTGCTATCCCACCATTCAATCCTGAATCTCACATGGGTATCGCCCGCTGCTGAGTTTTGCGTATCCTGGTTTAGGTAGTAGTAACACTCAAAATCCCACGTATCACTTGGTGTAACCGATATGTAGTCCGACCTGATATCCCTCGCAAAATAATTAGCCGTGGGGTTGTCACACTTACCAGACTTAGATCCCGAATGTGCCCTTTCTGTATTATTGAGGTCAATCATGCTTGGAGCATCATCCTCTGTTACTGTCTGATCCCAACCCGGGGACCCGAAGATTTCGAAAGACGGATTGTATACCTGATTTGGAAGTGTATAATAAACCCTTGCTTTCACTGAATCCACTAACACGGTCTGATCGGTCGTAGTGGATTGTATAGCCAAGCGGAAATTCGCGTCGCTTAGCTCCAATAGGCTCCATGTACGGCCCCATGTATCCGTCGGGCCGCCCGTTATGTACCAATCTGGGTCTAACGTCATTTGTGTATTTTCACTTTTTTGGACACAATCCGTCCCATCACAAGTACAAGTGTACCCGGTGCAATCGGGAGGGCAGCCTCCCCACGCCAAACGGAACATGCTTGTGATATACCCAGCACTAGAACCGGGCTTACAATAAACTGCTGCTTCAATACCATCGATAGTCGAATTGTCGGGGAACGTAAAACCGAAGTTGTAAAAACACTCGTTCGTGGCGGGGCTCGGTGTAGCAGCGGAGACAGGTACCGTAGCCCAAGTATCGTTCACGTCATCAATTGCATTCCCAGCATAGGACCACCCTATGGCTGAACAATCTCCATATGCTCCGGGATCATGCCAATCTGTTACAGCAGCAATCAGGTTCCCCGGTAGTACAACTAGGGAAATTGCAGATATTACAAACCAGAAGCTTTTTTTCATTGCCGTCCCCTCCTCTGATTATTCGATCCATCCGAATAAGTAATGTTGCTGATTACCTGCACCGCGCTCGGCAATTCTTCATCTAAAGTTTATCCCATGAGCACTCTCCTTTCCAGCGCTTGAATAGACTCATTATCTATAACGATGAGCGTTAGCCCCCTTTTTTATAATAATGTGGGGCGGATAGTTTCGACAGATATTTTAGCATCTCTTTTCCAAACTTGCTTTTTCTTGCATAAAAATATGCTGGTAAAATCATTTAAAAAGCTTGAATTGATAATGAATATACTTTGCTAGTGCAATAATTATACCGCTTTAAATCGCCAAGCGCAGCTTTAAATTGCATAATAATCTGTGTAATACTTTTAGTGGATAGTGATAATATA
>CAYWRA010000131.1:0-4804 GCA_964460305.1 uncultured bacterium | reverse complement strand
ACAATATTTATATGTCATCGTATTTATGACAGAGTGTACTAAGTAAGCGCCATTCAGGTCAGGGCCGTTAAAATGTAGGGGACGGTTCTCGATATCTACTTTGGGGAGAAGACGTTAGGACTAATTTTTGCCTCTATTTCTTGCAGATTAAATAGCGGTTAAATTGATCGCAATAGCTTCGCTGCGATATAGTTAGAGAGAACCGTCCCCATGCTAGGGAGGAAGACTTTTATATGCTTACAGAAGTCAAGCCGGTCGAGCGCGGGTTAGGGGTATTCGAAAAATATCTGACCGTCTGGGTCATCCTGTGTATCATCGCGGGGATATTCCTGGGAAAAATCGCCCCGGGCGTGGCGACGTTCCTGGATGGGCTCGCGATCTACGTGGGCGGGGCCCCGGTTGTTTCGATTCCGATTGCCATCTGTCTCTTTTTTATGATGTACCCGATCATGGTCAAGATAGATTTTGCTGAAGTCGTAAGCGCCGGCAAAACCCCTAAGCCCGTCGCCCTCACGCTGTTCGCCAACTGGGCGATCAAGCCGTTCACGATGTACGCCATCGCACTCTTTTTCCTGGGCACGCTCTTCGTGAGATTTATCGGCGCGGATGTCATGGACTACGTTAAAATGCCCCTCGGCCTCAATTTACCCCTGGGCGCGACTTATGGCGCAGGCAAACTCGTCATGCATAACGGGGTGAAAATGCTTGAGGTCCCTCTCTGGCGGAGCTACCTCGCCGGATGTATTCTTCTCGGCATCGCCCCCTGCACGGCGATGGTGCTTGTCTGGGGGTGCTTGGCCCGGGGCAACGACGGCCACACGCTGGTCATGGTGGCGATCAACTCGCTCTCGATGCTCGTCCTCTACGGGCCTCTCGGCGGCTTCCTCTTGGGCGTCGGGCGAATCCCCGTGCCCTGGCAGGCGCTCGTGCTCTCGATCGCGATCTATGTAGCCTTGCCCCTCGTCGCAGGGTATTATTCGAGAAAATGGATCATCACAGCGAAAGGAGTCGAGTCGATTAGTGAGAAATTCCTCCACGTGCTCACCCCCGTCACTATCATCGCCCTACTTCTCACCTTGGTGCTACTATTTTCCTTCAAGGGGGAGATCATCACCTCGAAACCGCTGACCATTCTCTGGCTCGCCATCCCGTTGTTCTTGCAGACCATGCTGATCTTCTGGATCACCTACGGACTTGCAAAGGTGCTGAACCTTACCTATGAGGACGCCGCGCCGAGCGCGATGATCGGCGCCTCCAATCACTTCGAGGTCGCCATTGCGACCGCAACGCTTCTTTTCGGCCTCTCCTCGGGGGCGGCCCTCGCCACGGTGGTGGGTGTGCTCATCGAGGTGCCGGTGATGCTCGGCCTGGTGTGGGTATGCAAGAAGACGGCGTGGTGGTTCCGGCCGCAATGACGGATGTCCCTTGCACCTGATTAGCCCTGATTCTACTGACTATCAGGGTAATCAGAGAAATCAGGTGCTAAACATCTGCCCAAATATGGGGCGGTGTGTTTTGCTTGTGCGCCGGATGGATTATGAGATAAACTATTTGAGCGAAAGTGGTCGTTGCCGGTGCATAAACAAGGAGCAGCCCCATGATCAGCATCAAAAAGATCCTGTGCCCCGCTGATTTTTCGGATTTCTCCATGCACGCGCTCACGTATGCGGTGAGCCTTGCGCAGCAATATGGGTCAAAGTTGCTCTTGCTGCACGTTGTGGATGTGTTTATGCATGACCCGGCCTACTTTGCGCCGTACGCCCCCGATAGGTCCATGTTCGAAGACTTCGAAAAAAAAGCGAGGACGCGGCTCGAGGAGATATGCAAGGAGAACATACCCGCCGCTATAACGGCCGAGCCGATTGTCAGGGTAGGGCGCGCATTCGTTGAGATTGTCAGAGCGGCGAGGGAGATGGAGGTGGATTTGATCGTGATTGCAACTCACGGTCGGACGGGCCTCAGCCACGCCATGTTCGGATCCACGGCGGAGAAGGTGGTCCGCAAGGCTTCCTGCCCCGTGCTGAGCATCAAGCATCCCGAGCATGAATTTGTGATGCCGTGAGGGCAAGAGATCAAATTCTCACAAAGAGTAAAAGAGAATATGAGATAAGAGACCGGGTATAGGGTGCCGCTCTCCCCCTCCCTAGCCCTCCCCCCTCGGAGGGCCTGTCCGCCTATGGCGGAGGGAGGGATGGGTGGAGGGCTTGCGTTGATTTTTTTATTCCGCTCTCCCTTTTACTCTTTGTGAAACAATCGTTTTCCATTAAGAAACACGGAAAATGCTGTGATCGGAAGCGGTTTTTGGTACAATACCGGCTTCTGTGAACGGTTGGATGCGTGACTCGTGAGTATCGAACTTTGACCCAAAGGAGGGTAGCTAAATGGCGGTGATCATCAGAATGAGGAGAATGGGCCGGAAGAACCAGCCCCATTATCGTATCGTAGCCACCGATAAGCGCAGTCCCAGGGACGGCCGTTTTATTGAGCTTCTCGGAACCTACGATCCCCTAAAGGAAGGCAAGAATTTCAACCTGAACAGGGAACGGGTGCTCTACTGGATCGGCGTCGGGGCGCAGGTATCGGATGCGGTGGGGACTTTTCTTGCCAAGGAGGGGATCGAAAAAGAGCCTGGAAAAAAGAAGGCAAAAAAGGTTAAGAAGGCGGGGAAAAAGACGGAGAAGAAGTAACCGCGCGCATGTGCCTGCATGGGCTTAACGGCCAAAAGGGAAGGCAGGCGGACGACGTTATAGGATGTTGCGCGCGTGATGGGACGACAAGGCGAAGCGAGCGGGAGGTGACTGCCATGAAAGAGTTCATCGAGTATGTGGTAAAATCGCTTGTTGATCATCCGGAAGAGGTGAGTGTTACCCAGATTGACGGTGAGAAGACGGTGATATTCGAGCTACGGTGCAACGCGAGCGATATTGGTAAGGTTATCGGCAAGCAGGGGCGCACGATCAAAGCCATCCGTACCCTCCTCGGTTCCGCGGCCGCAAAGGCCGATATACGCGCCATGCTGGAGATCGTCGAGTAGCAGGCCCCGCGTGTGAAGAAATGGCATCTCAACGGTTGAAAATCGACGTGGTGACCCTTTTCCCAGGGATGTTCAAGGGCTACTTCGACGAGAGCATCATGAAGCGGGCGCGGGAAAACGGTTTCCTCGACCTCTCGATCCACAACCTCCGCGACTGGGCCGTTGATCGGCACAAGAGCGTGGACGACACGCCGTACGGCGGCGGGGCCGGCATGGTGATGATGGCGCCCGTCATCGACGCCGCTTTGGAGCACCTTCGCCGGAAGGATAGCCGCGTTGCGCTCCTGTCGCCGCAAGGGAAGGTGCTTGATCAGGAGATGGCGAAGCGGTTGTCTCGCATGACGCACCTGATCCTCATCAGCGGCCATTACGAAGGGGTTGACGAAAGGGTTCGTGAACTCCTGGTTGACGAGGAGATTTCGATAGGGGATATCGTCATCAGCAACGGGTCTCTGGCGGCGATGCTGCTCATCGACGCGGTGGTCCGTTTGCTCCCCGGAGTGGTCGGCGACGAGCGCTCGGTCCGCGAGGATTCATTTTATGAGGGGCTGCTCGATTACCCCCAATACACGAAGCCGCGGGTCTTTCGCGGTCGTGAGGTGCCCGAGGTGCTGGTCTCCGGCGACCATGAGAAGGTGAGGTTATGGCGCAGGCGCGAGGCGTTGCGGAGGACGCTCGAGCGGAGGCCGGATCTCATTGCGAAGGCTAAGCTCAGCGAAGAGGATAGGGCATTGATACTAGAGTTATCGGAACCACAATGAACGATAAGGAGTCGGCGTAATGAATATCATCGAAGAGCTTGAAAAGGAATATCTCAGGAATATCCCCCCCGTGAAGGTGGGTGATACCGTGAAGGTCCATCTGAAGATCACCGAGGGCGACAAGGAGAGGATACAGATGTTCTCCGGCCAGATTATCGCCTTCAAGGGTAAGGGGACGAACGCCTCGATGACCTTGAGGAAAATCTCCTACGGCGAGGGAGTGGAGCGCACGTTCCTCCTCAACTCGCCTCGATTGGCCAAGATTGAGGTGACCAAGCGGGAGGCTGTCCGAAGGGCGAAGTTGTACTATTTGCGGAAGCAGGTGAGCGGGAGGTAGGGAGGCTGGTTTCGAGTGCGCGGGCTATCGATGCATAGGGGCGAGCTCGGCCCCGAGGGAGAGAGATTGGCGGAGCGGTTTCTCCGCAAGCGGGGCTACCGGATACTAGCAAGAAACTATCGATGCTCGTGCGGGGAGATCGACCTCATTGCACGGGACGGTGAGACCGTTGTGTTCGTGGAGGTCAAAGGGAAGAGTGGGGGAGAGTTCGGTTCTCCCCTTGAAGCGGTGACCGCGCGCAAGCGTCAACGGCTGGCCCTTGTTGCCAACTACTATCTCACCGCATTCAAGTTGCACCATCTGCGCACTCGATTCGACGTGGTCGGCATCCGCTGGGTGGCGGGGGGCGAGCCGGGCATCGTACTCGTCAGGGACGCCTTTCGCACATCCAATTGATATCGAAGCGGTCCCTGCCAGGGGAGTTTATCGACGATGTGGATCCCGCTCAGAATTGTGATACGGTATGCGTTGGGACTGTTGTTGTTCGCCGCTGCCGGCTGCTCGGTAGTTCAATCCGTCAATAACGCCAGGAACGCGCAGAAGGAAATTGCAAAGGCTGAGGAATCGGTTGCCGAGGGCGATTACAATGAGGGTTTGGAATCCTATCTCCGTGCTAGGGGACTCCTCCAGACCGCGCGCGATGCAGGCCTTGAGCCGCTTGCCGATGACCGG
>CAYWRA010000130.1:0-5094 GCA_964460305.1 uncultured bacterium | reverse complement strand
ACCGCCTTTTTCAATCCGGACTCCTCCTGACACCCCATAACTGAGGGATTACCAGTGGAGGATGAGGAACTTAAGAAAGGTACAGCATCTCATTGAGTTGCAACTTTCAACTTTTTACTTTAGACTTTAGGCCGTGGTTGCGACCCCATCGTCCAGAGGCCTAGGACTTCGGATTTTCGATCCGACAACCGGGGTTCGAATCCCCGTGGGGTCGCCAATACTACAGTTGGAAGTTTAAGGTTGAAAGTTTCAAAACCGGAGCAATTAAACTGGGGATTTTGGGCCGAAGGGGCCGGGCTCCCCGGTTTGTTTTTTGAAGCTGTCTACCGGGGCTGCTGGTAAAAGCCCTCGCAACCGCCAGGGCCAGACCTCGACTCTTGACAGAATTATTTCCGGATCCGCTCTAGCGAGGGATAATTACACCTGACCTTTGCACAAACATATCCTCCTATGCCCATCCCTCACTGTTTTGACAAAGGATATCCTTAACACATCTATAATTGTTAACGCTCGCCCTGTACGGGAGATTCGGATGTATGCGCGTCAATCCGCGGCAAAAATCTTTTTCTCTGTGGGTTTCTCCCCGTATTATGAGGCCTCAGCCAACCTCCTTGACACGCACCATTGTTCATAACATTCAAAAGTAGAAATTCAAGACTTGACCCCTTTTGCCCCCTTGGAGCAATCCGGAATCCCAGGGAATCCCAGACGTTGTACTCAACCTGCTGGCGTACAGAGAATTGGCATCTTATTCGTCCCGGGACGAATAAGAATGCAATGTCTTGTGGGCTAGGTGATTGCATACAACGTCTACACCTAAAGAATTTACCGCTGTCCTTGTTGGGATTTGGGGTTTTGGATTTGGGATTTCTCATCTTTATCTGTGGTCATCCATATTGATCTGTGGTAAAAGTTATCCGCTGTTTAACGTTTATCCTGTGGAGGTAATATGAAAAAGTTGGTATCGGTGATTATTCTCGCGGTTCTCTTGCTCGTGGCGTTTCTGGTGGTCCGGGGGGCGGCGTTGAAGATGCCGTTCGCGGACATATTTCCTTCGGGCGCCATGGGGTATGTGGGTGTGCAAGGTGGCGCGGCGCAGGTCCGCGATCTGACCAACTCGAATTTCTGGAAAAAGCTTAGCGGGACCGAGAGCATAAAGCAACTCACCCGCGAGGCGCACTCGAAGTTGGCGGAGCGCGGCGAGTTGGCATCGGCCTTTGGAACGCTTACGGCGCTCATGGGCGAAGAAGTGGCGGCGGCCTGCTACGGCAGCGAGAGCCGGTTCGGAAGGTCCGTCATCGCCGCTTCCAGGACCGGCGAGGAGGGGGATGCGATACTCACGCTCGTCAAGTCGGGGCTTGGTGGGAAATCGGCCGGCAGCTACAGGGAGAGAGACCTCTATTCTTTCACGCTTCCTCCACCCGTGGGATTTAAGGGAGCGTACGCCAAGGGCGGCGGCATCAGCATTGCCGCTGTATCCAAATCCGATCCGATGGATCTGGTAAAAGCCGCCATTGACCTGAGCGTTGGAAAGGGAGAGGGTCCATTGTCGGCGGACAGGAATTTCATAACGTTGATGGGGAAACCGCTCCGGGGAGGGGGTGCGCTTGTCGGCTGCGCCTGTTTTGACGTAAAAACCCTCGAAAAAGAGTTCCAGGGAGTGAAGGCGGCGATTGTAAAGCGGATGAGTGAGAAAAACCCGGCCGCTGCAAGCACGCTGGCGAATGCCGGTATGGGTCAAATACCCTTCCTGTCATGGAGCGGGTTTATCTACCGGCAGCAGGGACTCACGGGAAAGATCCATGTCCGCTTGGATGCAGCGAGGTTGAGCGCGGAGCAGCGCGCTCTATTCGAGGGCGGCACCGGTAAGCTGGACCTGCTCAGGTTCGTCCCCCGAGGGACCATCGCGGTATCCGACTCGCGCATTGGGAATGTTAGCGCCGTCTGGAAATGGTACAAGGCCCAGGCGTGGCCGACACCGACGATAAATGTTTTTTCCCTGTTTGAAAAGAAACTGGGGATCGATTTCGAACGCGAGGTATTGCCGTGGCTCGGCGAGGAGAGCTGTCTCCAGTTATCGGATGTCGCCACAGGGGGGCTTCTCCCCATGCCGCGGGTGCAACTTGTGCTGTCGGTGAAGGATCGGAAGGCCGCCGAGAAATCGCTTGCCGCAATGATAGAGCATATCGTGCAACCGCCCGCCGCTCAGACCACGCAGGCGTGGACCTTTTTGAAACCCCAGATCAGGGACGAGGAGTACAAGGGAGGGAAGGTCAAGACGCTCAGCTATCCGATCCCAGGCATTTCTCCGTCTTTCACGTTCAGGGATCGTTGCCTTATCGCCGGTCTCGACAGGTCTTCGGTGCAGACGGTCATCGACGTGGCGGCTGGAGCCGGCGATGCGCTCGCATCGGATGCAAAATTTGCCGGCATGAGAAAGTTGCTCCCAGGCAGATTGCATCAATTGAGCTACGTCGATTGCGATCGGGCATGCGAAGCGGCTGAGGGGGTGGTGAGGTGGCTACTGGCGGTGAAGAGGCTCGCCAGCTCGTCGGATGATCCCGAAAGAGCTAAGAAGCTGGAAAGGCTCGATTCCGATCTCCCGCAGATGGTTGCCGCTCTAAAGGCGTTCCGCGCGCTCATGATGGCGAGCGTCGTGGGGGGGGATGCGATAGATCAGTATTTTGTGCTGAGGATGAGGGATATCTGACGCGCTCAGATTATTCACCACGGAGGCACAGAGGACACGGGGAAAGCAGTTAAGTTATTTTACAAAGAGTAAAAGAGAGGTCGAGAAATCATGTTCAGGGGATAGGCATGTAGCGGTAATCACCCCCATCCGTCCCTCCCTCCGCCATAGGCGGACAGGCCTTTGGAGGTGGAGGGTTAGGGAGGGAGGGCGGCTGTTTGTTCTTTGTTCCTCTTCCTCTCTCTTTTACTCTTTGTAGAATAACTGCCTCGTTTCCTTCCCCAACGTGGCCCTTTCGGGGCGTGATCTCCGTGTCTCCGTGGTAGGAATTGCTTTTTTGGGCGGCCCAAAAATAGATTGCGGATGATGCCGCGTTCGGCTAGACTAGCGCCATCTACGATCGAGGGGGAAAACGAATTCCCTCACACACCGGAGTATCATCATGTTTGGATATATTCTAGGACTTTTCTCGAACGATATAGGTATAGACCTGGGGACTGCCAATACTCTTGTCTATGTCAAGGGGCAGGGGATTGTGCTTATGGAGCCGTCCGTCGTCGCGGTTCAAACGGGGACAAACAACGTGCTCGCCGTCGGCGAGGAGGCGAAGAGGATGCTGGGGCGGACCCCGGGCAGCATTATGGCGATCCGGCCGCTCAAGGACGGCGTGATCGCCGATTTCGACATTACGGAGAGCATGTTGCGGTATTTCATCCGCAAGGTGCACAACCGGAAGGCGCTCGTCGCGCCGCGCGTGGTCATCGCGGTGCCATCCGGCATCACCGAGGTGGAAAAGCGGGCGGTAAAGGATTCCGCGGAGCAGGCGGGTGCGCGCCTCGTTTATCTCATCGAGGAACCGATGGCGGCGGCGATCGGCGTTGGCCTGCCCGTACAGGAACCGACCGCGAACATGATTATCGACGTGGGTGGAGGCACCACCGAGGTGGCGATCATCTCGCTCGCGGGAATAGTGGTGACTAGGAGCGTCCGCGTGGGCGGCGATGAAATGGATGAGGCGATCATCCAGTACCTGAAAAGAAACTACAATCTTATGGTCGGCGAGCGCACGGCGGAGGAGATAAAAATATCCATAGGCTCGGCTTATCCCCTTAAAGAAGAGATGGCCCTGGAGGTGAAGGGGAGGGATTTGATCGCGGGGCTTCCCAAGACGCTCAGGATAACGTCGGAAGAGGTGCGGGAGGCGCTCTCCGAGTCGATCTCCACGATAGTCGAAGCGGTACGGATCACCCTTGAGCGCTGCCCGCCAGAGCTCTCCGCGGATCTGGTTGATCGCGGCCTGATTATGACGGGGGGAGGGGCGTTGCTCAGGGGATTCCCCAAGCTCGTTTCCGAGGAGACAGGCCTCCCCGTTCACCTGGCTGACGAACCGCTGAAGACGGTCGCTCTCGGCACGGGGAAGGTGTTGGACGAGCTCTACTTCCTTCAGAAACTCATCCCCTCAGAACGCCAGGGGGCGTAACTAGACCCGTTCATTAACCGCAGTAGAAATCCCAAACTCCAAATCCCAAAAGACGTAGGGCGTGAGGCATGGGGCGTGGGGCGGGACGGAGAAACGGAGAAGGGGCGATTTTTAAGATTCAGAGTCGCCCCCGAAGGGGTCCCTTCGGGACGATTCGCCCGCTCTCCGATTCACCGGTTCGAAATGCAATTCTCGGGATACCCTTTCAGATGTCCGGTCGAAAAGTAATCTGGGTTGTTGTTGCCGGGGGCGTCATCATCCTCTCCCTATCCCTCCCCTCGGAGGTTTCCTCTCTCGCTCGCGCGGCCCTCATGAGGGCGTTTTCGCCGCTCATCAAATCGGAGCATTACCTGATCGGCGGCCTACGCCTGCTTAGGGTACAGTGGCATTCGCGCCGCAGCCTGACGGAGGAAAATATCGCGCTCCGGTGGAGGGTGAGAGAACTCTCGCGCGAGGTCGCCGAGCTGCGGGACACGAAAAACGAGAACCAGAGGCTCCGTCACATCCTTAATTTCAAGCAGTCCAGCCAATACGAGCTGTTGCCGGCGCAGGTAATCGGGAGGGACGCCCGTAACTGGTACAGCAGCGTGGTGATTGACAGGGGAACGCGGGATGGCGTCAAACCCGACATGGCGGTGATCGGCGACGACGGAGTGGTTGGCAAGGTCATCGAGAGCGCGCCCGAGGTAAGCACGGTGCTGCTCATCGTGGACAAACGCAGCCGGATCGGCGGCATCGTTGAGAGGACGAGGGAAAACGGCGTCATGGAGGGAACATCGTTCAATACGTGCAGATTGAGCTATCTGCCGCGGCGCGCAGAGGCGCGCGCCGGGGACAGGGTGCTCACGTCGGGGTTGGGCGGAATTTACCCGAAGGGGTTGTACATCGGAGAATGCGCCGGCGTGTAAAGGAGAGGGCGGGCTCT
>CAYWRA010000129.1:0-5108 GCA_964460305.1 uncultured bacterium | reverse complement strand
ATTTTCCGCGCCGCGGTGGTATTTAGGGAGAACTCCCGCGTCGAGGAGCGTGTGATGGACCACTACGAGCTCGAACGGGAGCGTGGCATCACCATCCGCGCCAAGCACTGCACGGTCGAATGGGGCGGATACCTTATCAACATCATCGACACCCCCGGCCACGCGGATTTTTCCGGAGAGGTTGAACGCGTGCTCTCGATGGTGGATGCCGTGCTGCTGGTGGTTGACGCCAACGAGGGCCCGATGCCGCAGACCCGCTATGTGCTCATGCGGGCGCTGCGCCTTGGCCTGAAGGCGATCGTGGTGATCAATAAAGCGGACCGGCCGCATGCGGATCCCGTCGACACGCTCAACAGCACCTTTGACCTGTTCGTCGAACTCGGGGCGTCCGACTCCCAGACCGATTTTCCCGTTGTGTACGGATCCGGTCTCCAGGGATGGTTTGTGCACGATCTGGAAAAGGATGAACGTAAAGGAATGGAGCCGCTCTTTGAAGCGGTAATCCGGCACGTTCCCCACCCGAAGGCCGATCCCGACGCGCCGTTCCTCATGCAGGTCAGCACTCTGGGATGGAGCGATTATTTCGGACGGATAGGGTGCGGTCGCGTGCTCCAGGGGGTCCATCGGTTGGGCGAGGAACTGGTGCGGAGCACCACCCGATGGGAAGGATTGGCCCCGCTCGGCGTGGATGAGAAGGTGCGTTCCGATGGGTGGGAGGTGACCGGCGCGCATCCGGTGACATCGGCCCATTTATGGGTTACGAGGGGCTTGGAGCGACAGGAGGTGCAGGAGGTTTCGGCCGGCGACATTGTCTGGTTGGCGGGGCCGGAGGCGTTAACCATCGGCGATACACTCTCCTCGCCGGTTTTGGAGAACCCTTCCCTTCCGCCGCTTGAAATCGGAGAGCCGACGGTTTCCATGTTTCTCCTCGTGAACAACGGCCCGCTCTCCGGCAAAGAGGGATGCGCGGTGACCATGCGCCAGATCATGGAGCGCCTTGAGCGGGAGCGCCGGGTGAACGTTTCGCTGCGGGTGGAGCCTTCGCATCGGCAAGACTGCGTGAAGATCTCCGGCAGGGGCGAGCTCCATCTCGCCATATTGATAGAGGAGATGCGGCGCGAGGGGATGGAATTTTGCATTACCCGGCCCGAGGTGATTACCACCACCGATGCGAACGGAAATGTCCTCGAACCGATGGAACAGCTCGTTATCGACATTCCGGGTGAATTCCAGGGCGTGGTGCTCGAGAAGCTGGCAATCCGCTGCGGCGCGCTCGTGAGCCGCGCTAATTCGAAAGGCGGGCTGGTGCGATTTCAATTCCGGATACCCACGCGCGGTCTCATCGGCTATCGCGGCACATTCATGACGGATACTCGCGGCCTCGGGATTATGTCATCGCGCTTCATCGGATACGGCCCATGGTGCGGTGAAGTGGTCTCCCGGAACCGTGGCTCGATGGTCAGCATGGAGACGGGGCCCGCGACGTCGTACTCCCTGGCAAATTTGCAATCACGCGGCGTCATGTTCGTTTCTCCAATGGATCCGGTGTATGAGGGAATGATCGTCGGTGAGTACTCCAGGCCCGATGACATGCCCTGCAATCCGGCAAAGCGGAAAAAACTCACCAATATGCGTTCTTCGACAAAGGAGCTTGACGAGGGGCTCAAAGCCCCGCGCCGGCTGACGCTCGAGCACGCAATCGAATGGATTGCGGATGATGAGCTTGTGGAAGTCACCCCGCGCTCGATCCGTGTCCGCAAGGCGATCCTCGACGCTGAGCAGAGGAAGAAGAACGAGCGCCGTACCACCATCGCGGCATCCTAGACGTTGTACATAACCTACTGGTGCACAGGGAGTTGACGCGTTATTCGTCCCGGGACGAATAAGAACATAACATGTTGCAGTCAAAGCAGTTAAATACAACGTCTACGGAATGGTTTAGCCCAGCAGCTTCTCAGAGAGTCGCTCCAGTTGCTGGATGAAGAGCTCCCGCGACCAGCATTCAATGCTTTCCTGTTCGGCCGGCTTTATAAATCGGGCGATGTCATTCCCGGCTGCACGCCAATCAATTTCCTCGATGCGCTTTTTTATGGCGTTGACGTACCATTCCGCGGTTACTTCGAGCATCCGACCCGCCCATGGCCCCTGCTGGTTCAGAGTGTTCGCCAGTAGTTTGTAATTCGGTACTATGTTCCTGGCCGCATACCATAAAAAGTCGTACCAGTCCCTGCCCTTTGTATATTCCCTGCAGAGCAGGGCGTGGGATTTGGAGCCGAAACCGGATCCAAGATTCATTGAAGTGATCGGCGCCGTCACCGGGAAGGTAATGTACCTCGTTTCGAAGATGGCCCTGTCCGGGGGATTGGTGTCAACTTCGAGTTTGATCCGGATCTTTTTTGAGGCGCTCCGCGCATAAGGCAATTCCAGATTCAGTATCTGGCCTATTGATTCGGTCTTGAGGAATGCCTTCCGGCCGGCGGCCTCCAACTTGGTTTTATCCTGGACTTCGAAATGGATGCCCTCCGCCGCGCAGTCGCGCTTGATCCTCTCCAGATACGGTTCCCACTCAAACGTTTTATCAGGCTTCTTCAAAACAAAGTCGAGGTCCTCGGAGAACCGGTTCATGCCGTAGAGGATCCTCAAGCAGGTGCCGCCATGGAATGCCGCCAGAGAAAAGAAGCGGGCCCTCGAAAGGCTTGCGAGCACGTAGTGCTGCATAAGCTCCTGGAGGACGTTTTCCTGTTCCAGAGCGTTTGAGGGGGCGTATTCCTTAATCCTGTTCCGAAGAATGTCTCCGATCATTTCTCAAGCTCCTTGCGTAGGCATTTCATGTACGCTTTGGTCCTTAGATTGCGGAAACTCTCACAGATTTCATCAAAGTCATGAAGATCGAGTTGGCGCAGGTCATCCTCTTCGATCCGCAGTGAATCGGTAAGGAATCCAAGCCCGTCTTTCTCCCAAGTGACTTCCTTGCGGATGAATACAAGATCGGCGATCGCTCGTAAGGGCGATGCGACGAATGCCCACGCATTTGTATCTACCTTTATGGACTTCACGCCCGCCCTGGGATTTTTGGACGGGATGCGGAAGAAGACGAACGTTCCGAGCGGCGTTTTGAACGAGCGACTCCGCTGTGTCGTGACGCTCGCGACCTGAAAAACAGCTTCTGGAATAAGGCCGTGATACGAGAGCGCCGACCCTAGGCTGACATGAGAAGGCGAGTGCAGAGCGACAATACAACCCCGGTTTCAAGCGCAGCACCTCCCTTTTCTCGATGGCTCGGTGGACGAGTAGCTTCCTGCCGCCGGCGGTCGAGTCTGGGAACAGGTTTCGAACCACCGATTCATCAAACAGACTGCCAGGTGGATTCAATCTATAGATTTTTTCTGTAAGCGTTTGCAAGAATAATATAATCCCACAATGAGCCCAATTCTTGTAGTGGCTTGATTCCCGCCCGAGGCGGGCAAGTATCAAGCCTGCCATCCGGGGCGGATGAATCCGACCAGGTAACAATCCCCCCAGACGTTGTACCCAATCCACTGCTGCTTGGACAGTTATAACACTTTGTCCAGGGACGAATAAGGACTCAACATGCTGTGGGCTAGGCAGTTGCATACAACGTCTACGTCTCGCGCCCACCCATAAAAATGGCGCCTACCGGTGCATTATATCTTGCCTTGCAAGCCATTACGCAAGCCAGCCCTGCTTGCCAACATCCATTTTGTATGGATGAAATATGGATGAAAAACGAGGGTTGTTGTAATGCATAGGTTTTCAGATAATGTTCGGAAAATTGGGCGAGTTGTTTTTTAGAGCATCTTGCAATACGACATTGTATACGTACCTTTATGTAGAGAGATGACGGTATGCTGAGGAGGGAGATATGAGATTCGGTAAGATTTCAATGGCCATAATATGGATGGTTTTATTTCCACCTATCACATCAGCAGAAAGCTGGTTACAGTTTCAAAGATGGAGTAGCCACTCGGGAGCTCAGAGTCAGGATGACATAACTAATCCAACACTTGATTGGAGTTTCAATTTGGGGGGAGGGAGTCGTTCTTCGCCGGCGGTAGATGCGGATGGCAAAATATATGTAGGTTCGGGATATCTAAATAGCACCCAAAAATTTTGGATATTCAATTCTTCTGGCAGTGTATTAAATAGTTGGTCGGATTCATATTCGATAGGCTCATCTCCTCTAGTAGATACGGCTACGGGCAAAATATTTTACCAAAGCGACGATGGTATCTTACGATGCCGCTCTACCTCAGGGACCTTCTTATGGAGCTATAATGCAGGAGGTGCTTATGGCTGCTATTCGTCTCCCTGTAAGTATGGTACAGATAGCAAATTTTGTATAGCTACATCATTTGGCGTAGCGTCCTTTAATTTTGATGGCCAAATGTTATGGAGTTACAGAACTACGAGTAGCACCTATTCTTTATCTCCTTCAAACAGTGGAAGTATATTCTTTGCAGGTGGCTCGGATATGTACAAATTATCTGCAAACGGATATTTTTGGTGGAGTTACCGCACGGCAGGCAGCATATATGGATCTCCGTCAGCTCCCGCGATGCTTTATTTTGGTGGAGGTGATAGTGATAGGAATATATATTGCTTGCATACTGGTCAAATTCCGTTGCTTTTATGGAGTTATAAAACAGGTGCTAGGATAGAAGGTTGTCCCGCCTTCGATACTGCAACTTTATATGTCGGTTCAAATGACAATCGTATCTATGCCTTTGATGATAGCTATGGTAAAGGACAATTACTATGGACATATAGAACAGGTGGAAGAATTGATTCTCAGCTTACGATGTCATCTTGGACAAAAACAGTTTATTGTGGTGTCGATAGCGTTAACGATACTAATCTTTATGCAATAAGAAGTAACGGATCCCGTCTCTGGTCATATCGCTCGGGTGATGGTATAACCAGCTCTGCTGTATTAGCACAGGGGAATATCTATTTTACTACTTACGGTGGCAGGCTTTTTGCTCTAAAACAGGGTATATCGAATACTCCAACTCCAACTCCTACACATACACCTACTAACCTGACTTTCGCAACTGGACCGTCGAAATCGCTATTTTGAGGGGGTTGGG
>CAYWRA010000128.1:0-5348 GCA_964460305.1 uncultured bacterium | reverse complement strand
TGGGATCAAGGTATTCCCTCTCGCCGCCTCGGTCTTAATGGCCATGCTCGCCGAGGAGGCAGGGGCCCAGGCGGTGATCCCCGAGGGTCAGGAAGCGGGCGGGCACATCAGCGACATCTCGACCATGCCGTTTATCCCACAGGTCGTCGATGCCGTAAAGATTCCAGTCATCGCGGCAGGAGGCATCGGCGACGGACGCGGGATGGCCGCCGCCTTCGCCCTCGGCGCAGAGGGGGTCCAGATAGGGACGGCGCTCATCGTCGCCGACGAGTGCGGGGCGCACGAGAAGTATAAACAAGCGGTGCTCGCGGCGGAGGACCGCTCCACCGCGGTCACGGGCATCTCCATCGGGAAGCCGACAAGGGCCCTGCGCAACAAGCTCACGCGGGAGCTAAAGAAAATGGAAGACTTAGGCGTTCCCTGGACCGAGATCGAGCTCCTTGCATCCGGGAAACTCAGAGAGGCCGCTCAGGAAGGGAACGTCCGGGCGGGATCGGTCATGATGGGCCAAATCGCCGGATTGGTTAAAAAGCGCGGGCCGGCGCGGGAGATCATCGAAGAGATAGTTGAAGGTTTCGTGCGCACTATCGGTGATATAAGCTCGAATTACCGCATGGTGAATGACAAATTATAAAACCCCACGTCTATCCGCCATTGGGGTTTGGGATTTGGGATTTGGGATTTGGGATTTAATAATCAACCCTGACCAGCGTAAGCCCCCGGCCTGGGGCGGTAGGGCCGGATACCTTCCTATCGCGCGCCTTTAGTATGCCGAGGACGTCCGACGGTTTCAGTTGTCCCCGCCCCACGTCGATGAGCGTTCCCACGATCGAGCGGACCATCTTGTATAGGAAGCTGATAGCCTCCATCTCGACGATTATATAATCATCCCGTTTCTCTATCGAAACGTCCATGACCGTGCGCACCGGATCGTCTTCCTTGCCGGAGTTGCACGCAAAAGAGGAGAAATCCAAAGTGCCGACAAGATGGCCGGCCGCCTCCTTCATCGCGGCAACGTCGAGCGGATATGCCACGTGCATGGTATGGTATCGCTTGAGGGCGGAGGAAGATGGGCGGTTTAGGATCGTATAGCGATAACGCTTGCTTTTTGCGCTGTGGCGGGCATGGAACGATTCGGGGGCTTCGCTGACGTCGAGCACTACGATGTCTTTGGGGAGGACCGCATCCAAGGCGCGGCGCATCTTCTCGACGGGCATGGGGGATGAAGTATGGAAGTTCGCCACCTGACCCAATGCATGGACCCCTGCGTCAGTCCTACCAGCGCCGGAGACCCGCACTATCTCCCCCGTGATCTGTTTTACGGCGAGCTCCAACTCCCCCTGGATCGTGGGGCAATCGGGCTGCACCTGCCAGCCGCGGTAGTTCGTCCCGTCGTACTCGACCACCAGTTTGATGTTTCGGGTAGTGGACACTAGGAGAAATCCCCCGCCTGCGCCGAGGCTTCGGCGGGCAGGCAAATCCCACCCCGCCTGACGGCGGGAAATCCCAAACCCCAAATCCCAAAACAGAGGGGGCGTGGGGCGTATTTCGTACATCGTACATCGCTATTCGAAGTACGAACGACGAAGTACGAATCATGTGATTGTGGTTTCGGGTTTTGCTCGATCGCTTGATCGCTTGATAGCTTTTTAACCACCTACAACCAGCTCGGCTATTTGCACGGCGTTCAGCGCGGCACCTTTAAGGAGCTGGTCTCCCGAGATGAACATCTCTATGCCGCTTGCTTGAGATATGTCCTCTCGTATACGTCCCACGAGCACGTCATCCCGACCGCTCGCAAGGAGCGGCATCGGATAGAGGCGCTTGTCGTTATCGTCCACGATTTTTACGCCGGGCGCTTTGGAGAGTATGCGACGCACGTCCTGGGGAGTCAGCTTCCGTTCGGTCTCTATGTTCACCGCCTCCGAGTGGGCCCTGAGCACCGGCACCCGCACGCACGTCGCGGTGACCTTTATGGAATCGTCGCCGAATATCTTCCTCGTTTCCAAGACCATCTTCATCTCTTCCTTCGTATAGCCATTGGGAAGGAAGACGTCGACGTGCGGGAAGAGATTGTAGGCGATCTGCTGCGGGAGGATGGAGACCGTCGCGCTCCTCCCCTCCCCTATCTCGCTTACCTGCTTCTTCAGCTCGGCCATTGCGCCGGCGCCGGCGCCGGACGCCGCCTGGTAGGTCGAAACGACGATTCTCCTGATCCGCGCCTCTTTATGGAGCGGCCACAGGGGGACGACCATTATGATAGTGGAACAGTTCGGATTGGCGATGATCCCCTTGTGCTCCTTGATTTTTTCGGGATTCACCTCGGGGACGACGAGGGGCACTTCCGCGTCCATCCTGAAGGCGCTGGAGTTGTCCACAACCACCGTTCCCGCCTTGACGGCCGCCGGGGCGAATTCCTTGCTTCTTGAAGCGCCTGCGCTGAATAGGGCGATCTCAACCCCTTTGAACGAACCGGCCGCGAGCTCATCGACGGGGACATCCTCTCCCCTAAACTTCAACTTCTTCCCCACAGACCTGTGCGAGGCGAGCAGCTTTATGCCCCTTACGGGAAAGTTCCTGTTCTCAAGCGTGGCGAGCATCTCGGCTCCCACGGCGCCCGTCGCGCCAACCACCGCCACAACATACCCATTAACCATTACACATCCTCCATATCAAAACACCCCACTTAGCTGTAAGCCGGCTCACATGATTCGTATTTCGCCGTTCGTACTTCGTACTTCGAATAGCGATGTACGATGTACGAAATACGCTTCACGAAATACGCCCCATGCCTTACGCCTCACGCCGACACGCAAGCCGCCACCATATCCCCCACCTTGTCGGTGCCGTACCCCATCTTGCCGGCGGAGAGGCTCTTTAGCTTCTCCGAGACCACCTTCATCACGGCGCGCTCGATCGCCCGGCCCGCTTTCTTCTCTCCCAGGAATTCGAGCATCATGCCGCCGGCGCAGATCGCGGCGAGCGGATTGATCACGTTTTTCCCGGTGTACTTGGGGGCCGATCCCCCGATCGGCTCGAACATCGATGTCCCCTCGGGGTTGATGTTGCCCCCCGCCGCGATCCCCATGCCACCCTGGATCATCGCGCCGAGGTCGGTGATGATGTCGCCGAACATGTTCGACGTGACGATGACGTCGAACGCTTCCGGGCTCTTCACCATCCACATGCAGATCGCATCGACGTGTGCGTAATCCCTCTCCACCTTCGGGTATTCCCTCCCCACCTCTTCAAACGTGCGCTGCCATAGGTCATGGACGTAAGTCAGCACGTTCGTCTTGCCGCAAAGGGTGAGCTTCTTGCGCGGGCGCGTCATGGCGAGCTCGAAGGCGTAGCGGAGGCAGCGCTCCACCCCTTTCCGCGTGTAGATCATCTCCTGGATCGCCACCTCGTCGGGGGTCCCCTTCTTCAGGAAACCGCCGATCCCCGCGTAAACGTCCTCGGTATTCTCACGCACCACGATAAAATCGATGTCCTCCGGCTTCTTGTTCCTGAGAGGAGTCTCCACGCCGGGATAGAGCTTCACGGGGCGCAGATTGACGTATTGGTCGAGATCGAAACGCAACTTTAGCAAAATCCCTTTTTCAAGGATTCCAGGTTTCACGTCGGGGTGCCCGATCGCCCCAAGGTAGATCGCCTTGAACTTCTTCAATTCGGCCACCGCCGAATCCGGGAGCGTCTCACCGGTTTTCATGTAGCGTTCCCCGCCGAAATCATACTCGTGCATCCCGAGTTTAAAGCCATATTTCGCCGCGGCGGCCTTAAGCACCTTCACGCCCTCGCGGATCACCTCGGGCCCCGTCCCGTCGCCGGGAATGACCGCTATATCGTATTTCTTTGGCATTGAAACCCCCCTTATAAATCCCAAACCCCAAATCCCAATGGGGCAGCTTGTTTCTTACTACTTAATCCTTAGCACTTAATCCTTACTCCTTATTTCTCAAATTCTTCTTCACGTACTCCATCAGCCCACCCGCCCTAACCAGCTCCTCCATGAACGGCGGGATCGGCGCGATGCGGAACTCTTTGCCCTTCGTGAGGTTATTTATAAGCCCCTTCTGGGTATCGATCTCGACCTCGTCCCCGGTGGCTATCCCCGCTCCAGCGTCGGGCGACTCGAATATGGGCAGTCCTATGTTGAACGAGTTGCGATAGAATATCCTCGCGAAAGACAGTGCGATCACCGCGCTTACCCCGGACGCCTTTATCGCGATGGGCGCGTGCTCGCGCGACGAACCGCAGCCGAAGTTCTTGCCCGCGACTATGATGTCTCCCTGCCTCACCTTCGCGGCGAAGCCGGCGTCTATGTCCTCCATGCAATGCTTCGCCAACGCGACCGGATCGATGGTGTTGAGGTATCTTCCGGGAATGATCTCATCGGTGTTGACGTCATCCCCGAATTTCCATACCCTGCCTTTGATTTTCATTTCTCTGTTTCTACCCCTCTGCTTTGGGATTTGGGGTCTGCCTACCCGCCCCAAAGGGGCCTCTTTCCCGAAGGGATCCCTTTGGGACGAGGCCGGTTGTTGGGCGGGGGATTTGGGATTTTCTATATATCCTCCGGCGAGCAAATCCTTCCCGCCACGGCGCTCGCGGCAGCGACCGCCGGTCCGCTGAGATAAACCTCGCTCTTCTGGTGCCCCATCCTCCCCACAAAGTTCCTGTTCGTGGTGGCAATCGCCCGCTCCCCCGCCGCGAGCACTCCCATGTGCCCGCCGAGGCACGGCCCGCAGGTCGGGGTCGATACCGCCGCCTCCGCCTTGATAAAAATCTCCAGCAGGCCCTCTTTCATGGCCTCCGCATAAATGCGCTGCGTGGCGGGGATCACAATCAGCCGCACGTTTTTGTGGACCTTCTTCCCCTTCAATATCTTCGCCGCAACTCTCAAATCGTCCATCTGGCCGTTCGTGCACGAGCCGATCACCACCTGATCGATTCTCACCTTCCCCACCTCGCTTATGCCGCGCGCATTTTCGGGGAGCGAGGGAAATGCGACCTGGGGTTCGATCTCGGCGGCGTCGTACTCGATGACGCTTTCATAGCGGGCATCCTCATCGCTCTCAAACAGGCGGGGCTTACGGTCCGCCCTGCCGCGTACGTATTCAAGCGTGATTTCATCGGGGGGGACGATGCCGCACTTCCCACCCGCCTCAATCGCCATGTTGCACAGGCTGATCCGGCCGGAGATGGGGAGCCTCTCGATCGCTTCCCCGGTAAATTCCATCGCCTTATAGCGCGCGCCGTCGACCCCTATTTTGCCTATGGTATAGAGGATAAGGTCCTTGCCGCCGACCCATTTATTGAGCTTACCGCTGTAGACGATCTTTATC
>CAYWRA010000127.1:0-5534 GCA_964460305.1 uncultured bacterium | reverse complement strand
GCGGCCCAGGGACTTATGAATCTCGATATGCCCCAGTTGCGAAAGTCAGGTTAGAGGATGGGGCTGCACGCAGGTTTCTGGTTACTCATAACCGGTAACCAGAATCTGTTGTTGCCGTTTTGATGATATAGCAGCCGCCGTCTCTTTGGCTTAATTGTTTTCTTGGCAATTTTATGCGCTGTGCCTACGCATCTCCCTCACAAGATATGGATGATTCATGGTTAAAACATCCAATTTTGTCAGTCGCCACCACCCCGATTCAAGCCGAAAGTCGACTATTCAGTATTTGAGCATGTTCAGTTTTTGAATGCTGGAAAGTTGTAGATACCCACGCTCCTATTTCACCTTTCCGTTCAATCCTAAGTGTGTATTGCCCTGGTAATTAAATGGTTATAAATATCCCCTTATTATTTATTACAACCGTCCAGAATCTGGCATGGGGATTGCTAGGTATGTTCTAGGGATCTCAAATCCCATGTCATGGTGTTAATCATAGGAGAGGAGGATTTCATAATGGCATTTAGAAGGATCGATGTAGAGACGAAGGTGGAAGCGGTGAAGAGAGTTCTCCGCGGCGAGCATGTGACGTCGGTGGCGGATGCGATGTCGATAGACAGGAATTCTCTTGCGATGTGGGTGCGTAAGGTTCTTGATTCGATGCGTTCGAGTTTTCAGAGAAAAAAGGAGGCTAGAAAGAAGATCGTGATGCATGGCGAAGCGAAATTCCGGAGGCTCCAGGAGAAGCTCGATCGACAGGAGAAAACAATAGGCGCGCTGAGGGAGTCTCTGAGGAGATCGGAGGAAGGCCCTGTTCCGGAAAAGTGCCCGACGTGCGGATGCGCTAAATTTTATAGGAATGGATTGATCATGATGGATTTGGAGCACCTTCTTGGGGCGAGGCTCAACGGCGCGAACCGTAAGATACCGGTGCAGAAGTTCATCTGCGTCAACTGCGGCAAGAGCGCGCATCTCGAAGGCCCAGCCGCCCTTTACCATTGGGTAATGGGTGGAGACGGGCAGAGCACAGGGGAGAAGACATCCGGATCTATTAGCAGGACGGATGTTTTGTTCGAGAAATAGTCACGGTGGCGTGCCTAATATTAAGGGTATGTCAACATGGTAATTATGAGTTATCTGCATAAAGATCCCGGAAATTCGACATTGATAATCGAAAGCGATTTAAGCTCATAAGTTGAAGAGGAATTAAGAGGATCTCAAGGCGATGGCCATAGTGGATTGGGGATTAGGGTGTTGCGTTGCATGTCATTGGAGAATGAATGTGAGCTTTGACAAGTAAATGATGGGCATGCGCTGTTGACTCAGGAACATGTATTGAATCATTTAAGCGTAATAAGGGGGGGAGGCGAAAAATAGGGACAGGATTCCAATAATGTGTTAAACTGCTATAGTCGGGTGGCTGAATGGCAGAGGTTAAAGGGTTCCGAACCCCGAAAGGGGAATATTTGCATCCTTTGCGGTGAGCGATTCCCAATAAAAGAGCCAGAACACGCAACTTGTTGCAACAAGAGTAATGAGAATCCTTACTAATTATGTAGCTGCATGTTGGTTTTTGACGGCGGCTGCGGCCGGCGTTACGCCCTGTTCCGCCGGCAACATGCGCACCGATTTGCCATTCCCTTCAATCCCGTCTTTTGCCAAGGAGGGGGGTATAATCGAAGGTCACAACTTGGTGTGGGGAGAGAATACGGGCTGGGTCAATCTTGGGGCGCGGCATGGGGATCTCAGGATCGGCTCGAACGTACTGGCGGGCTGGATATGGCTTGAGAACTGTGGATGGGTGTGTGTGGGAGATGGGAAGCCGTCGGCGGGCGGGCGATATTCGAACGGAAACGGCCATGACTGGGGTGTCAACAACGACGGGGCTGGCAACCTGTCGGGCTTTGCGTGGTCGGAGGTCACAGGTTGGATCAACTTCGGCACGGACTATTCGCGCGTGTCTCTTGACGGGAAGGGACGGTTCCACGGCTATGCATGGGGAGAGAACGTAGGCTGGATGCGGTTCGGGCCCGGCGGGCGGGTGAGCTATTTGGCGCAGGCCGACCCCGGGCCGTGGAAGGAGATCGGGACCGAAACGGGTAGAAGGTTAGAGGGGCATGGCGTCGCGGGCGAGTCGTACGTGAGGAGCGGCCACGGTTCCGTCTCCGGCCTGAGCCGGAGTAGTGAGAGATACGATGAACATGACGGCATTATATCTGCAGGGATAGTGGATGGGGCCGGCGTATGTGGATATGTCCCGGCTTTGGATAGGCCGGTTCGCGTAGATGAGGGAGCGGGGAGAGGTTATGTCCGTGGACCGCCGATGGGGAAAACAGGCAATTTAGCTATTTGAGCTATCAAGCTATCGAGAAGAGGCGTTATAAAAGCAAGCGGTGGGAAAAGAAGGGATTGGAAAAATGAAAAAGCTGGTGATGGTGGTTTTGGGTCTGATGTGCGCAGTCGGCATGGCCGGGATGGTTATGGCGGGGAGCATAGAGCCCCCCGGTGCCCCCGGCTCTTCGGCAAGCAAGATGCCTGCGGTGGGGGCTATCTACACCTATTTGACGACGGGGACCCCGGCGCCCACGCCCGGGACGAGTTTTACGGAGCCGTCGTCATCGCCTGCCGGCACCGGTCATACGGTAGCGGAGGTCTACGCAGCCGTAGCGACGCCGTTTCCGCGGTGCGACGCGGCCGTTTCCGATGTGAGGTCGGGGAAGAAGTTTTTCTGCACGGCAGGGGGGAGTTGGGGGCTGCAGACGGGGACGTATGCGCCACAGGTGTATTGCACCCTTCTCAAGACCGGACAGACGTCGGTTTATCGCGAAGGCGATGATGGTTCCAAAACCAAGGGTAAGGCATTTAATTATAGTAACTCTACGAGCGGCAATTCGGTGCTCGACAACGTCACTGGCCTGATGTGGGCAAAGAGTGGGAGCGGGGCCGGTTGTGATAGCGGCGCGGCGATAGGTTGGACAAGCGCCATAGACTGGGCGATTAAGTTGACGTTCGACGGCTACTACGATTGGAGGCTGCCGAATAACACCGAACTGCAGTCGATTCTTGTAAGGGATGCGTCTCTGTCCGCGCCCTATATCAACAAGACGTATTTCACAAACACGATTTCGGGCGTCTACTGGAACTCTACCACGTCTCCCGTAGGTACGACGTCGTTCGGTATGGCCGTGGGCTTCGACGGCTCCTACACGACAATGGCTACTAAGAACACCGCCTACCGGGTGAGGGCGGTCCGAGGGGGCGAGTGAACGTCTTTTGGCGTAGTGGAAAAAGAAAGGCTTGAAGAGATGAAAAGGTTAAAGATGGTTGTGTCGGGCATGACGTTCGCGGTCGGCATGGCCGGGACGGTCATGGCGGGGAGCATAGATTCGCCCGGAGCTCCAGGGTCTACGGCAAGCAAGATGCCCGCGCTTGGGGATGTTTACACCTATTTGACGACGGGGACCCCGGCGCCCACGCCTGGGGCGGGTTTTACGGAGCCATCGTCGGGGCCCGGCGGCACCGGTCGTACGCTCACGGAGATCTACGCAGCCGTGGCGACGCCGTTCCCGCAGTGCGACGCGGCCGTTTCCGACGTGAGGTCGGGGAAGAAGTACTTCTGCACGGTGGCCGGGAGTTGGGGAGTAAAGACCGGGACGCTGGTGCCGTTGCAGTATTGTACCCTTCTCAAGACCGGTCAGCAGTCGGTTTATCGCACGGGCGATGACGCTTCCAAGAGCAAGGGCAAGGCGTTCAGTTACACTAACACCACGAGCAATCTTTCCGTGACCGACAACGTTACGGGCCTGATGTGGCCGAAGAGCGGGACCGGGGCCGGCTGTTGCAGCGGTTCAGCGATGCTTTGGGAGAGCGCCATAGACTGGGCGGTTGGGTTGACGTTTGACGGCTACTCCGACTGGAGATTGCCGAATGTCAGCGAGCTACAGTCGATTTGCACGAAGGCTGCAGTGGGCTTTCCTTTTGTCAACTTTACCGTGTTCCCAAACACGTTTGCGGGCAACTACTGGACCTCTACTACGTCTCCCACCTATACGTCATCCGCCATGTATGTGGATAGCGTCGGGGCGGGCAACGATTGGAAGAGCTACGGCTACTATGTGAGGGCGGTCCGAGGGGGCGAGTGAACGTCTTTTGGCATAGTGGAAAAAGAGAGGCTTGAAGAGATGAAAAGGTTGACGATGGTTGTGTCGGGCACGATGCTCGCGGTCGGGATGAGCGGCATGGTTATGGCGGGGAGCATAGATTCGCCCGGGGCGCCCGGGTCTACGGCAAGCAAGATGCCCGCGCTTGGGGATGTTTACACTTACTTGACGACGGGTACGCCGGCGCCCACGCCCGGGACGGGTTTTACGGAGCCATCGTCGGGGCCCGGCGGCACCGGTCGTACGCTCACTGAGATCTACGCAGCCGTAGCGACGCCGTTCCCGCAGTGCGACGCGGCCGTTTCCGACGTGAGGTCGGGGAAGAAGTACTTCTGCACGGTGGCCGGGAGTTGGGGAGTAAAGACCGGGACGCTGGTGCCGTTGCAGTATTGTACCCTTCTCAAGACCGGTCAGCAGTCGGTTTATCGCACGGGCGATGACGCTTCCAAGAGCAAGGGCAAGGCGTTCAGTTACACTAACACCACGAGCAATCTTTCCGTGACCGACAACGTTACGGGCCTGATGTGGCCGAAGAGCGGGACCGGGGCCGGCTGTTGCAGCGGTTCAGCGATGCTTTGGGAGAGCGCCATAGACTGGGCGGTTGGGTTGACGTTTGACGGCTACTCCGACTGGAGATTGCCGAATGTCAGCGAGCTACAGTCGATTTGCACGAAGGCTGCAGTGGGCTTTCCTTTTGTCAACTTTACCGTGTTCCCAAACACGTTTGCGGGCAACTACTGGACCTCTACTACGTCTCCCACCTATACGTCATCCGCCATGTATGTGGATAGTGTCGGGGCGAGCAACGATTGGAAGAGCTACGGCTACTATGTGAGGGCGGTCCGAGGGGGCGAGTAAACGTCTTTTGGAATGGTGGTGTAGGATTGGGGTGGTGGAAAGAGAAAGGATTGAGGAGATGAAAAGGTTGAAGATGGTTGTGTCGGGTACGATGCTCGCGGTCGGGATGAGCGGCATGGTCATGGCGGGGAATATTGACTCTCCAGGTTACCCGTCAGCGGGGAGCGGGATGTATACGCTAAAGCAGATATACGATTATCTCACCGCCGGGACGACGGCGACGAAACAGACGAGCTTCCAGTGGCCGACGGCCGGTCCGGCCTCTACGATGTACACCACAAAGGAGATCTACGCGGCCGTGGCGACGCCGTTTCCGCAGTGCGACGCGACCGCCGCTTATGTGCAGTCCGGTAAGAAGTTCTTCTGCACGGTGGCGGGGAGTTGGGGTGTAAAAACGGGGACGCTGGTGCAGCCGCAGTATTGCACCCTTCTCAAGACCGGCCAGACGTCGGTTTATGTCACGGACGATGACGGTTCCAAGGGCAAGGGCAAGGCGTTCAGTTACACCGACTCCGGGAG
>CAYWRA010000126.1:0-5643 GCA_964460305.1 uncultured bacterium | reverse complement strand
GCTCCCAATTCTGAAGAGTCGCCCTATTAACACCGATCATTAAAGCAAATTGGCTCTGCGATACGTGAAGCTTGTTCCGAATTCTCTTCACGTCCACCGGGCGGTACTCAAAGACCCGGCAAGGCTTGAGCAAGCCCTTTCGGATATTTCCGGCCTCCTCGATACTCTTGATCAAATCATTGAACAGTTCTTTTTTCATGACATTTCCTCCTGAATGATTTCACGCAATCTCCTCACTTCCTTTGCCGACAGGTCGTCCTTTTCTCCCTTGCCGTAGGCAAGAAGCATGTATACCTCGTCTGCACGCACATACCAGTAGTAAATCACCCGGATCCCACCTCGTTTCCCCTTGGTTGCGGAACGCCAGCGCAACTTCCTCAGACCGCCGCTATGTTGAATGATATCGCCAGCATCGGGATTCGAGACCAGTTCCTGCTGTAATTCTCGGTACTCGCCATCCGATATCAGCTTGGTTATTTGGCGGGTAAATACCTTTGTCTCGATGATTATCATAACATCAATATACGCCAATGGCGTAGGCATGTCAATGGTATTTCGGGTAGGAACAGGGTGAGAGCATCCCCCATTTTGCCGGTTATCTTTATCTATGACATTTTAGGTGATAAGAAATCACAACTTTCCGCAACTGAATTGTTGATTTTTTACCATGAAGCGCACGCCCTAAAGGGGCCCCGTGGAGGGATTGCATACTTGCGTGGGTTCTGCGCTATGGTTTTTTCTTTTTGAGATAGCGGATAAAATCATCCTCATTTAATCCGGCATCTTTGATCAGATGTTTAAGAAGAGGTCTCTTGAGTTCCCGATGATTGGGAATGGAGAGAGTCACTTCCATTCCTTCTTTGATCATAATCATGTGACTGCCGCGCTGCCTGGCGAATACCCAGCCGGCCCGTTGAAACGCTTTGACCAGTCAGCCGGAGATGAAAGGAAGCTTGCTCATAGAGCGACCTCAAGCACCCTGCCTTCCTCTCTTTTAGCCATTGCCTTATCGTTCAATACCTCCAGACATCCGAGAATAGCTTCTTTGATGTTTATAAGCGCTTCCTTTTCGGTCTCCCCTTGAGAATGACATCCGGGAAGAGCGGGGCAGGAAACCACAAAGCCGCCTTCGTCACAGCGTTCCAAGACCACTTTGAATTTACACATTGTTAGTCCTCCGCTTGTTTATCCCCAGCATATCACAAAATAAAAAGGGGTGATCTCACGTTGTAGTACAAGACCTTCTATCCGCAGAATCCACGGTTCCTTGCTGTTTGTCTATGATCCTAAATTTTGCCTAAAAGTTTTTCCTTGCATTGCTGAAAGAGTTATTGGATAATCCGCATCTTCCTATTGTCGTATTAGTTATGAAAGGAGTGGATTATGCAAATATTCCGGAGTAGAAGCCGGAGGAACTTATTCGGCATGGTTGGCATGGTGGTTTTATGCAGTATTTTCTGCATCTCCGAGTCGACGGCTGCAATCCCGAGGAAGATTAGTTATCAGGGAGTGCTCACAGATTCGAATGGGACGCCCCTGTCCGGACAATATCAGATGAGGTTCCAGATATATACTTCAGCCTCGGGGGGAACGGCTCTATGGACAGAAGAATGGAAAGACAGCTCCAAGGTTATTGTGAGCAATGGATTATTCAACGTCCTCCTGGGGTCTATCCAGCCGATCGATTTAGGGACGCTCACTTTTGTTGATACATATTGGTTGGAGGTGGCGGTTGACCATTCCGGGTCATATGAAATCCTTACTCCGCGCCATGAGCTTGCGAGTGCGGCGTATGCGCTTCGGGCCGCTACGGTTGAGAATGGGGCGATTGGTGTGAGCTCGTTAGCGTCCAATAGTGTTACCGTTGATAAGATAAGCGACGGAGCGATCACCGATGGCAAGGTCGCAAGTTTGTCCGCCTCGAAGATCACCACGGGCATGATCGATAGCAACCGCATCAACTGGGCTGCGCCTGGGAGCATAGGGACGACAACTGCGGGTACTGGCTATTTTACTAATCTTTTTGCTTCGGGGAATGTTGGAATTGGGACAACAATTCCAGTAGCGACATTGAATGTTGTTGGCTCAAACCCAACAAACACGCAGTTAGTACTGCAAGGATCGGGCAATAGTGGGGGTGGTTTGAGAGTTTTTCCAGGAGGTACGGGCAGTACGGCAGCGATCGAAGTATATGAGACCAATGACACGGGACGTACCAATTACAGTCGCGGCTATCTGAATATAAATTGGCCTGTTTCGGGAGCATTCAACATCTTCACAGACAAAGGCGGAACAAAGACGGCAAGACCCATTGCCATTGGTACCGATGGTAGCGAGCGAGTGCGGATTGATACGTCAGGCAACGTCGGTATCGGCAAGACGGACCCTGGGTATAAACTCGATGTAGATGGTACTATTCGCGGAATCAATTACTCCTGCCCCAATGCCGATCTTGCCGAGAAGCTGATTGTTCACCCGGATTATGAGCTATCGAGCAAAGAACTGAGAGACAAGATATCCAAGCCGGATCTACCCGACGCGGAAAAGAAGGCCATGATCGAGCGAAAGGAAATCTCCAAACTCGAACCGGGAACGGTCGTGGTGATTAGTAAGGACGGGGTTATTCCATGCGCGAAGGAGAACGATACTCGCCTTGCCGGGATCATATCAACGAGCCCCGCCGTTAAAATGGCGAGTGAGGAGAAGGGGCAATATATTGCATTGGCCGGTAAGGTACCTTGCAAGGTCATCGGTAAAATCAAGGCCGGCGATATGCTCACTACTTCGATGATTGAGGGCCATGCGCAGAAAGCCGAGCAGCCGGTGTTGGGCGCCGTCGTCGGCAAGGCCCTGGAGGATTTCGACGGCAAGAGTGGTGTCATAGATGTGTGGGGGGGGGGGATGTGAGGAAAATCCCAAACTCCAAATCCCAAAGAAGAGTGTATGGTGGGGCAAAGCCCCAAAGAAGGGGCGTATCGGTGTGGGGAGTAGGGCGTAGGGGCAGATTGAATTCCCAAATCCCAAAGAGGATGTAGAGGATTCGAAGAGGCAGAGGTTGCATTCACGTCCCAACGGGATCCCTTCGGGAGATTTCACGCCCCTAAGGGGCCCTTTCAGGGGATGTAAAAACAGGCTAAGGTTCAAAGCCGAAAGCCCAGAGATGTAGCTGCGCTTCGAACTTTTTGCTTTCAACTTTACGCCGTGGTTTTAATCCGTGTTAATCCATGGATAGAAATGTTGAAAATTGTATGGTAACGCAGATGAGCGCAGTTATTAAGAAGGGTTTATTTACGACCGTTGTGATGACAGGGGCGGTTTTATCAGCGGTAGATATCCCTGCGATGACCTATTCTGAGGATCAAAATACTATCTTCCTCCCAGTCAAAAACAACGCGGTAATCACCGACTCGAAATCTATAGGTGGATTGGGTGGAGACGATCTTTTGAGCAAAGGAGAGGGGATTGGGTTGGGCGAGATAGAACTCAAGTTTTTCTATGATTCTTTTCTGGATGCTTTGCGGGGTCCTGAGAAATTCCTTGTGGGCAACTCTGGTGAAATTATAGTCGATCATCGCGGCCCTGCTTTTACTGCTTCCCCACTGACTTTGCCCGACCGGCGGGATTTCTCAAGGGAAGCGAGAAAATCGGGGTTCGTTGCTTCGATATCTTCTTCCAGTTCTTCCAGGGTTCCTCTGTCCAACAAAAGGGCCAGTGTGTTGCCTTCTTTGTCAACCAGTCGAACGATCCCTTCCAGGGTAAAAGGAAGTTTCGCTTTCGCAGAGCGATCGAGCAAAATCACCTTTTCTTCGGTGAGGGCTTTTAGCAGTGATAGCATTTGTTGCCTCCGTGGTTGTCAGGTCACTAAGGATACGTAAAGAGATTAGCACACAGTTAGGGGTATTTCAAGGGGGACGCCCGCCTGTGCCAAGGCTGCGGCAGGCAAGCAAACCCTCCGCCAAAGGCGGACCCTGCCGCATGGGGGGGCAAAGCCCCAAAGAAGGGGGGTATCGGTGTGGGGAGTAGGGCGTAGGGGGGCGATTGAGGCGTGATGCGTAGTTCTACAGATTGTGAGGCGGGGGATGGGGAAAGGAAATATGGCTAAAAGAGTTATCGCGTTGACGGCCTTGGTATTCATGGCTTGCGTATGTTCCGGTTATGCACTGACGATTCCAGGGCTTGACCGTATCTATACCTGGTTGGGAATAACCAAAAATAATCACGCCGGAGAGGGAATAAGCACCACCACAAAATCTCCGCCGACTCCCACCCCGACGTCTACTTCCACGCCCATCGCAAAGTTAACCTCCGCTGCGAAGGAGCTGCGGCAGCGGGCTCTGAGTATTACTCAGCCAGAACCGCTGGCAATGGAGGTTTCTCTCCCTTCGGTTTGGCCCCCGACAGATAATGTAAATTGGGCTACTTTCGGACAACTTGAGTGCGAGGGTATCCCAGTGGGAAACGGTCAGTCGAAGTTGTATAGGCATCCTACCCCGTATACTGGTACTGAGGGCATACCAACGCCATATCCTGATGGAAAGCCGAAGGTACTCCTAAAATTGAAAGGGACTTTCTATGAAATGGGATATGCACACGGCTGGGCATTGGCACATGAGATAAAGAATCTGTGGGACAAAAAGGTATACCCTGTTCTAGGTGATAAACTGGGATATTGGGATTGGTATGATTACCTAGCCATACCCCCTGAGATAGAGGATGAGATGAAGGGTATAAAGGATGGTATCAATGCTCGCTACAGAGCTGATGACCCTACTCTTCCGGTTAACGTAGTTATTCTTACGGAGCAAGACATCTTTGTTATGAACGCCTTCGCATGGTTTACATCTTGTAGCAGCTTCTCTCATTGGGGTACAGGCAATCGGCTTGTAGGCCGCAACACGGAGTGCACATATAATGGTACAGAGGGGGATAAGCTTCTTTGGCAAAGCGGCCTGGTGATTTCGAGAGAGCCGACTGTTGGAGATGGGACACCGGTACCCAGGAAGGTCGTTGAGTTGACCGTACCCGGTCGAATTACCGCGGCAGTCAGCATAAATGATGCGGGGCTGGGTTTTCTTGGGCATGCCGCGGGACCTCTAAGCGCAGGTGCTTCTGGTGATTATTGTTGGGACTGCAATAATAAGTGCTGTAAGGCGCTGACGTTAAGTTTATTGGGGATAATGCATATTGGGACGGATATAGATTCGCTGATAAACTACGCAAAAAGTGACAGCCTGGGTGCGGGTATTTACCACATATTCAGCAAGGACGCTGTCACCTGCATCGAGGCAACGGGGCGGGATGAAAGAGAACGGGGGAGAGTGCCTGGAGACCCATCGAGTGCTCTTGTGGTAGTGGCCGGTTGCCCCAAGGAATGGGGCAGTACTTATCCTTGCAGATCTGAGTCTCAAAGCTGTTACGATGTATTGGTCGATCGCATTAATTATGTTGTTGCTCACCCCGAACCTGGTATGGCTACTAATCCCAACGTCTATCTTAATTCCGTGCTAAATATCATGTGGGCGGCTACTAGTAAGAATAAGGTAGCGGACGGGGAGGGAACCTGGCATCGGTATGCGATCAATGTTAAGAGCATTCCTGTTAACATTCCTGCTGATCCCGATATTCGGATAATCTTGAACGTAG
>CAYWRA010000125.1:0-5676 GCA_964460305.1 uncultured bacterium | reverse complement strand
ACAACCGGCACTTGTTACCATGCTTCAAAAAATGCTCACAGCGCAATTCCCTCAAAAAGCTTGGCTCTTGACGAGATGACGAAATGGATGTAACATATAGCAAAATATAGATATGGCTATCCATGAGGCACATTGAGAAGATCTTTAAAGCGCTTGCGGACCGCAACAGGCTGCGCATCCTGAAGATGCTGGAGGCAAGGCCGCTATGCGTGTGCGAGATCACGGCGGTGTTGGGCATCGCCCAGTCCAGCGTCTCCCGTCACCTCGGCATCCTAAGGGAGGCGGGGCTCGTCGACGATAAAAAAGAGGGCCAGTGGATGATTTATTCACTGGCCCGCGGCGGCGACGATGCGACACGGAGCATCATCGCAGGAATAGGGCGCTGGCTCTCCGACGATCCTCAGGTGAAGGGCGACAACCGGAAGATACGGCAGATCGATAGAGAGCAACTTTGCCTGAAACAGTGATGTGCGCATATATTTTTTGCCAGGATTAATAGATAAATAGAGATATCGCTATATATCTGATGGAGGAGCGAAACGATGAAAATAGAGATTCTCGGCACAGGCTGCCCCAAGTGCGCGATGCTTGCTGAAAACGCGGAGAAGGCTGTGCGTGAACTAGGCGTGGCAGCGGAGATTGTGAAGGTGAAGGATATTAAGGAAATCATGAGGCGCGGCGTGATGCTCACGCCCGCCCTCGCGGTTGACGGAGTGGTGAAAAGCTCAGGGCAGACGCTCGACGTCGAGAAGATCAAGGCGTTATTGCAACGATGAATCGAAAAGAATGGCAAAAACTGGCAGTCCTCCTGGCGATATTCCTGGTTGCCTATTTCATTCCTCTCGGGAGCGAGAGGGTGCAGGGGGCCATACTCGAGGCGTTCCGCCTGCTACAGTGGTACGCGAGGAACCATACGCTCCCCTGTGTCGTCCCGGCCATGTTCATTGCGGGAGCGATCGCGACGTTTCTGTCGCAGGCCTCCGTTATGAATCACCTCGGCCCCAAGTCGAACAAGGCGGTCGCCTACGGCGTTGCCTCCGTCTCGGGCTGCATCCTCGCCGTCTGCTCGTGCAGCGTGCTCCCGATGTTCGCCGGGATCTACACGATGGGCGCGGGACTCGGTCCAGCCTGCGCGTTCCTCTACTCGGGCCCGGCTATCAACGTGATGGCGATATTCCTCACGGCGCGCGTTCTGGGTTTCGACATCGGCCTATGGCGGGCGATTGGCTCCATCGTTTTCGCCGTGGTCATCGGCCTGTTCATGGCGGGCATATTCCGGAGGGGGGAGTCGCGCAGGATGGAGGCGTTTCCACTCGCCGAAACGCCCCCAACGCGCCCGCTCTGGAAGACGGCGCTCTTCTTCCTCTGCCTCGTGTTGTTCCTGGTTTTCTCCGATTGGTCAACCCCCGGCAATTTTACCGTCGTCCTTAACGACGGCCGGGAATTGAGCGGGAACATCCGCTACGACACGCGCGACATGGTGAGCTTCCAGGTGATTAAAAACGGCGAGGCTGCCGGGCTGATCGAGATCAAACGGGGGGATATCCGCTCGATCTCGCAGAAGGAGAGTTTCACCGTGAAGGTACACCGCATCCGCGGGTATCTCGCCGGAGTGATGGGGTTTGCTGTCGGCGCAATGTGCGTTTTCTGGTTCACGCGAGAGGAGTTCGCTGTGTGGATGTCACAGACATGGAGCTTCGCCAAGATGATTGTCCCGCTCCTTTTCGGGGGCGTTTTCATTACTGGTTTCGTTTCCGCACTTATTCCGGAGCGGGCGGTCGCCGGTCTAGTCGGCGACAACGGCTTTAGCTCGAACTTCATCGCCTCCTTTGTCGGGGCCTGTTGGTATTTTGCGACGCTCACGGAGATCCCCATCGTCCAGGCGCTCCAGAAGCTTGGGATGGCGGAAGGGCCGTCACTTGCGCTCCTTCTCGCGGGACCGGCGCTCTCCATTCCGAGCATGCTGGTAATCCGAAGCGTCCTTGGAGTGAAGAAAACAGCCGTATTTGTCGCTCTTGTCTTGATAATGTCAACGATCGCGGGCATGATCTTTGGAGTACTGCAGTGAGGAGTGGAGGGCGAATAGCCATAAGGAGGAATGATGGAGATGAGGAAAATATTTTTGACGGGCATCGTTATTTTGACAACTGTCGGATATTGCGTTGCGGCGAAAACTCCGGCAATCACCGCCGTTCCTGCGCAGATCGGTGTGGGAGATAGACCAGCAGGGATGCCGAGCCTGATTGATCTGGGCCGCACCTTTTGCATCCCATGCAGGATGATGACGCCGATACTCGATGAATTGAAGAAAGAATATGTCGGCAAGCTCCACGTGGAGTTTATAGACGTGGGCAAAAAACCCGAAGAGGCTAAAAAATACGCTATCCGGGCAATCCCCACACAGGTGTTTCTGGATGCGTCGGGCAAAGAGCTTTACCGACATATGGGATTTTATTCCAAAGAGGATATTCTGAAAAAATGGAAGGAATTGGGCGTCGATCTCGGCGCGCCACAGGCTAAATAGCGATGGTGTGGAGATGGAGAGGCTTTTCTCGTTTCTTGCTCATGCGGTCGAAGGGGCTCCGCTTCCGGCTTTGGCGGCGTCTTTCCTATGGGGTATTTTAAGCATCCTGCTTAGCCCCTGCCACCTCGCGAGTATCCCGCTCATAGTCGGCTTCATAGACGAGCAGGGCTGGATTTCGACTCGCCGGGCATTTGTCCTAGCGCTGCTCTTTGCCGTCGGCATTCTTATCACAATCGCGGCCATCGGCATCATCACAGCCCTTGCGGGGAGGATGCTTGGCGATATCGGGGGGTATGGAAACTATTTTGTAGCGGTTATTTTATTAGCCGCTGGACTGCACCTGTTGGACGTTATTCCACTCCCGTTTGCCGGCCCCCGAGGGGTGAGGATGAAGAGGAGGGGAGCGCTCGCCGCGTTTGTTCTGGGTCTTATCTTCGGCATCGCGCTCGGCCCTTGCACGTTCGCATTCATGGCGCCGATGCTCGGGGTGACGTTTAAATTTGCCGATAGTTACGGCGCCGCGCTGTTACTGCTATACGGGGTGGGGCATTGCTCGGTGATTGTGTTCGCGGGGACATTTACCGAGGCCGTCCAGCACTACTTAAATTGGAATGAGCGTTCGAGGGGAGCGCGCATCATGAAGAAGGTATGCGGGGGCCTCGTTCTTATCGCGGGCATATATATTGTCGGCGCGGGATGAGTCTAGCGAAAGGCGGTATTTGTGGGCGATATTTATAAAGTCGAACCGGCCCCGGAATATCCGCCGGAGGAAGGGTGTTATCTCCGCGGCAATGACTATTCCCCCGTAGCGGTCTGCGTTATCCTGAACCGCAGGAGAGAGGATACTCCTTCCGACTACGAGAACCTCGTCCGCGTGGCGGTGGAGACGGGGGCGGCGCTTGCGGGCACCCTCCAGACGGAGAATATCGGTCTGGAGAAGGTGATCCTCAATATCACGGCAAACCCCAACATCCGCTACCTCGTCCAGTTAGGGCCGGAATCACCGGGCCATCTCACGGGGGAGGCCGTAGCGGCGCTGATCAAGAACGGTGTGGACGGGAGGAAAAGGATCATCGGCACCCGGTCTCCCACCCCGTACCTTTTCAATATCTCAATGGAACATATCAATCGCTTCCGGGAGCAGATTACCCTGCTAGACCTCCTGAACGAGGGAACGGTTGATCTGGTGCGGGAAGCAGTCAGCGCTTGTTACCAGGAAGAGCCGACGCTGTTCCGCAAATGGATGCTCCATGACCAGGGGGCGCTCATGAAGCCGCCGCTCAGCGGGAAGATCACCTGGCGTGTGACGCATCCCGAAAGGGAGCCGAAGACGGAAAAGGAACGTGTCCGGATTGAAAAGGGGCGGGCGATGGTCGAGTGGGTGAGGGAGAAGGTGGAAGAGAAGAAACTCCGGAAGGGACAATAGCATGAAAGACAAACAAGAAACGCCTGACGAAATGCGTATACGAAAGATAGTACGCGAGGGGTATGCGAAGGTGGCGAAGGGACAAGGTTCCTGCTGTGGTCCTTCGTCTTCGTGCTGTTCGGGTAGCACGCCCGCATCCATTAGCGCGCACATAGGTTACTCGGAAGATGAACTCCGGGCGGCGCCAGAGGGGGCGAACCTCGGTCTCGGATGCGGCAACCCGCTCGCGCACGCATCGCTGAAAGAGGGAGAGACCGTTCTCGACCTCGGATCGGGCGCCGGATTCGACTGCTTCCTCGCGGCCCGCGGGGTAGCACTACTACGTTAAGTAATACGCAGAGGGGCTTCAGCACCTCTGGTAAAAAAATGGGTGATGATCTTGGCTGATCCATTCTCCGCAGTGCGGGCAACTGCTTGCGGAGAGGATTTGATCGACCCATCGTCGGATCTGCTGGAAGGTGAAACCGTTTTTTTACCCCTTCCCCAATCTCAATAGAAATGCATATGTCAAAAAACACAGCGTGATGTGATGATGTAAGCCGCGCCATGAGCGGCCCTCAAAATGGTCCAATCCCAGTTCCTCTTTGAGGCGCTGGTAGCCTTGCTCAACCTTCCATCGTTCGTGCACTGTCAGGATCATTTCTTCCAGTGACGCCTCTTGCGGAAAGTTCGATACATAATAGTTTGTCCGCCCCGCCCGCTCTTTTTCAATAATCAGCCATCGCTCCACGCCCGGACGCCGATAATAGGTGTGCACTACCTCTCGAACGCGAAATGCCTTTGCTAGGACAACATCTTTCCTCTTTGTTTTGAGGCGGATTTTCGTCCAGGAACCCATCTTTCGCCCCCACCATTCTGCCGAGCGGGGTGTTATGGCTGCATCGGCGACCGTGGCGAATTTTCGGGGGCGCCCCATCCGATTCGCTTCTTCTCTTAAAGGAACGTCCGCCGGCCAGAACGAATGCGTATATGGAATCGCTCCGATAAATCGTTCTTCTCGTTGATCCAATGCTGCCATGAAATCCTTGCTCTCCCCATACCACGCGTCGAACACCACGGCCCGGTGGGGAACCGTCCCGCGGAATTCATCCAGAAGCCGCAGCGCCAACTGGCATTTTGTCTTGTTCTTTCGGCAATCGTCGGGAACACCCGCTTTCCCCGCACGGCGGCTCGAACGCCAGGTTTTGGGGAGAAACAGATCCGCATTCACCGGCCAGTGGTTTCTCCGCCCAGCATAATGCCAACTCACCACGCATTGGCAATTCGCTATCTTCCCCAATGCGCCACAATATTGCCGTGCCACACCTACTGACGCATCGCCCTTTTTCGGCAGCGTCGTGTCATCCAAAACCAATACACCCTCAGGTGTTCCACCCCACGCCGCCATTTCTTCCCACAGCTTCGTCATGACGGGTTTGTATTCCCAGGGGCTTTGATTCACAAACTGCTGAAGATTTTGCTTGTTTCCGCCCGGTATCCGTTCCGCCATCGGCTGAATCGATTTTCGTTCCCCGTTCAAAAGAAGACCGCTTACATACAACCGACAGTTGTTCATCCGCTCCAACCGTCCAATCAATTCCCGGTACGACTCCAAAAACTCCTCCAGATGCTTTCGAACAGCCATAACCTCCTTCAGGTTCATAACCCAGCCTTTCTCACGCATAGATTATGAGTAATGGGACAGTTATGGGGTGTATAGGCACACAATTGAGGTGATGTGATTTTT
>CAYWRA010000124.1:0-5874 GCA_964460305.1 uncultured bacterium | reverse complement strand
GCCATGCAGACCTACCCCGAACGCATCGCGCTTAGGTTGTGCGGTTGCCCCGCGCCTTACTCTTCTCACATCCATTTGGCGATACTTGAACCCTCGGCACTCACAAAATCCTTCCCCTAGGGCATCCGTTTTGATATAACCAGAACCCGGCAAGGATGGGAAATCGCCTTGCTGCTCTTCATATTTCCACATGAAGGCGGAGCTCAATGTCCCGATAAGCGGGATTGACGCCAGGGGAGGCATGCGCATGGCGCGCAAATCGGCGCCCCGGCAAATTGGGCAAAACCTGAAAGGAGGACGCAGTGGCAGTTATCACGGTCAGGGATCTCCTCGAAGCGGGAGTTCATTTCGGACACGAGTCCCGGCGCTGGAACCCGAAGATGAGGCATTTTATCTTCGAGGAGAGAAACGGGATTCACATCATAGACCTCCAGCAGACGCAGGAACAGGTGGAGACAGCCTATAAATTCGTCCGGGAAGCGGTCGCCTCGGGTAAATCGGTGTTGTTCGTAGGCACCAAGCGGCAGGCGAAAGAATCCATCAAGGAGGCGTCGGTAAGGGCGGGCATGTTCTACGTGACGGAGCGCTGGCTAGGCGGCCTGCTCACGAATATCAAAACGGTTCGCAAGAGCATCGGGCGGCTGAAGGAGATCGAGCGGCTCGCGGAAGAGGGAATTCTCGCCAGACTCCCCAAAAAAGAGGTTGCCTCGCTCATGCGGGAGAAGTCGAAACTGGATCGCGATCTCACGGGAATCAAGGATATGGGCGATCTTCCTGGCGCTATCTTTATCATCGATACCAAAAAGGAAAAAATCGCGGTGGCGGAGGGGCGTCGGCTCGGCATACCCATTGTGGCGCTTGTAGATACAAATTCCGATCCGGAAGAAATCGATTATCCCATCGTCAGTAATGACGACGCCATCAGGGCGATCAAGCTCATGGCGGACATCATTTCCCAAGCTTGCGCCGAGGGCATCAAGCTCCGGCCGGTGGCGACGGAGGAGGGGAAGAAGCCTCGGCGTGGGCGGAGGGTGCGCGAGGAGGCGGGCGAAAAAGGGCCTGCGGCCGCAGCGGCGGAGGCGGTGAGTTCCCCTGCGGAGCCTGAAGTCGCAAAGGCGGAAGCACCCGTGGAAAAAGAGAACGCCGCCGTCGGGATGGAATCGGGCGGGGAAGAGAACCCCGTGCCGGAGGCTGGGAAGGAAGCATAGTCCTGTTCCGGATCGTAAGCTTAAAACTTTGGATTTGCCCCGCCATGCGGCGGGGCACCCCGCCTTCATGGCGGGGTGGGATTTACATATATATGGAGGAACCAACGTGCAGGTAACACCGGAAATGGTAAAGGAGTTGAGGGAGAAAACGAACGCGGGGATTATGGATTGCAAGAGGGCCCTCGCGGAGTCAAACGGGGACGTGCAGAAGGCGATCGATTATCTCCGGAAGCACGGCCTCGCGATCGCCGCAAAGAAGATGGGGAGGAAAGCGGCTGAGGGGATCATCGGGTCCTACATCCATCACGGAGACAAGATCGGCGTGATGGTGGAGGTCAATTGCGAGACGGATTTCGTCGCGAGGAACAGCGATTTCAGGGAGTTCGTCAAGATGGTGACCCTCCAGATCGCGTCCGCCTCGCCGGCGTATCTCACGCCGGAGGAGGTCCCCGCGGATGTCGTGGAGCGGGAGAAGGAGATTATCCGGGCGCAGATAAAGGGGAAGCCCGAGAACGTCGTCGAGAAGATCGTCCCTGGCAAGCTGGGGAAGTTCTACGAGACCTGCTGCCTGCTGGAGCAGCCCTCGGTGAGGCCGGAGCACGAGGGAAGGAAGATCAAAGAGCTGCTTACCGACCTCATCGCTAAGCTGGGCGAGAATATCGTCATCAGGCGCTTCACACGCTACCAGCTCGGCGGCTGATGGTTATTTCCGCCGCGCCCCGAAAGGGCCCCTTCGGGGAAGAGACGCAGGTCGTATTGGGAAAAGCGGGAGTTCGATTTGTCCCGCCGTTATCGGCGGGCTGGATAAATCCAGCCTTTACACTGCGGGGGCGCGATGGACTTGCCCTAAGTTTGGACGAAGGACCGTATCCGAAGAGGAGCTCCCATGCCGCATCGTTCCAACACGGTGAAGTATAAGCGCGTCGTGATCAAGCTGAGCGGGGAGGCCCTCGGGGGGGCGGGCGGCCAGGGGATAGATCCCAACGTCGTCCAGTTCCTGGCCCGCCAGATCAAGGGCGTTCACCGCATGGGGGTGGAGACGGCGATTATCATCGGCGGAGGCAACATATTCAGGGGGCTGGAGGCCCATGCGGAGGGGCTCGACCGCACGACCGGCGACTACATGGGGATGCTCGCCACCGTGATTAACGGCCTTGCTCTTCAGGACGCCCTCGAGAAAGAGGGCGTGCCGACGCGGGTGCAGACGGCGATCGGTGTCCAGCAGCTTGCGGAGCCGTACATCAGGCGCCGGGCGATACGGCATCTCGAAAAGGGGCGCGTGGTCATTTTTGTGGGGGGTACGGGGAACCCATATTTTTCCACTGACACGGCGGCCGCGCTCAAGGCGTCTGAAATCGGGGCGGACGTCCTCCTCAAGGCTACCAGGGTGGACGGCGTTTATTCGGCCGACCCGGAGAAGGACAGTCGCGCGCGGCTTTATCAGCGCCTGAGCTATATGGACGTGCTCAAAAAGCGTCTCCGGGTGATGGATTCGACGGCGATATCGCTTTGCATGGAGAACGACGTTCCCATTATCGTTTTCAACCTGCTTGTGAAGGGCAACATCGAGAAGGTGTTAAAGGGGCGCACGCTGGGAACTGTGATCAGCGAAGAGCCGCGGCGCGAATAATCGGATTTTTATGTGGGGGTTTGATTCGTCAACCCCGTAGCAATCGGGCGCGATCCTTCGACTCGGCTCGGGCCAAGTTCATCGCGCCCATATCAGGAAATGATCGGGTGCAGCAAAGGGATTGTGTTCCGCAGCACGAGGGGAGGATACACTCATGACGGCCGACGAGATACTGGAGGAGATGGAGCTCAAGATGTTGAAGACGCTGGAAGTGGTGGAGCATGAGTTTGCCATGATCCGCACCGGTAAGGCTTCCCCGGCGCTCGTGGAGAACCTCGTGGTCGACTACTACGGCACACAGACGCGATTGCGGCAAATCGCCGGAATCTCAACCCCGGAGGCGCGGCTGATCGTGATCCAGGCATGGGATCCCGCGGCCCTTGACGCTATCGAGAAGGCCTTGCTGAAATCGAAGCTGGGCGTCACCCCCATCAAAGACGGCAGGGTCGTGCGCGTCCCCATACCCGAGCTCAGCGAGGAGCGCCGCAAGGAGCTCGACAAGCTGGTGAAGCACATGGCCGAGGAGGGCCGCGTCGCGATCCGCAACATCCGCCGCGACGCCAACGAGCACATCAAGAGGGAACAGAAGGCGGGAAAGATCACCGAGGATGAGATGACCAACGGCGAGAAGCATGTGCAGGAGAAAACGAACGAGTACATCGGGAGCATTGACAAACTCCTCGCCAGGAAGGAAAAGGAGATAATGGAGGTGTGAACTACGGCTTAAATTTGAAAGCTTAAGGTGTAAAGAAAATAAGCAAAGATATGGGCGCTACAGCTAAAGTTGAAAGCTTAAAGCATAAGGTTTATATATGCCAGAGGATGTTATACTCTTCCGGCTTTAAACTTTCAACTTTGGACTGTAGTGGGGAGTGATACAGCCTAAGGTTGAAAGCTTAAAGTCCAAAGGGGGCGGTGAACGTTATGTGCTTTTGGCTTTAAACATTCAACTTTTGGCTGTAGTGGGGGGCGTAGCTCAGGGGTAGAGCAACTGCCTTTTAAGCAGTGGGTCGGAGGTTCGAGCCCTCCCGCCCTCACCAGCACTACGGCCTAAAGTTGAAAGTTTAAGGTTTGATGGGAATAAGCAGTGGGACGGGAGCTACGGCCTAAAGTTGAAGGCATAGGGTTTAAAGAACAGTGTCAGGTCGAAAGTGATTCCATGGCAAAAAAGCATTCTGGAGAATCAAGGGTGCGATTAGAGAAGATAGGGTTGGTACGAGAGGGTGGAGCGGTTTATTTCGATTTTGAAAAGCTACAGGTTTATCAACGGGCTCTGGAATTCATCAATTTTGTATTCAATCGATGTAAAAAATTTGATAGAGAGTATAGAAACTCACTGACGAATCAGCTCCAACGAGCTGCATTGTCTATTTCCACTAATCTGGCGGAGGGTTGCGGGAAGTTATCAAGGAGGGAAAAGATAAAATATTTTTCCCATGCTTTGGATTCCGCCAAAGAATGCATCCCCTGTATCGATATTGCCGCTCGACAGGGGCAAATCAACGAGGAGGACGGTAAAAAGGCCCGTGATGATTGCACTGTGGTTTGCCGTATGCTTGGCAAGCTTATTCAATCAGTGGAGGATGAGGAACTTAAGAAAGGTACAGCATCTCATTGAGTTGCAACTTTCAACTTTTTACTTTAGACTTTAGGCCGTGGTTGCGACCCCATCGTCCAGAGGCCTAGGACTTCGGATTTTCGATCCGACAACCGGGGTTCGAATCCCCGTGGGGTCGCCAATACTACAGTTGGAAGTTTAAGGTTGAAAGTTTCAAAACCGGAGCAATTAAACTGGGGATTTTGGGCCGAGCGGCTCGGGATCCCCGGTTTGTTTTTTGAAGCTGTCTACCGGGGCTGCTGGTAAAAGCCCTCGCGGTTTCCGCCTAGTCGGTTTTCTTTTTCCACGGCCCACCGGGGGGCCAGAATAGATTGAATTTCTCCCCTGCTACTGCTGCTAACACCAGAGGCATGAGAAAATCCTGATAGTGAAGAGGAACGCCCCTTTCAGGATAAAACGATGCCGGAAGCTGGAAATGCCGATCCGATGCATATTTTGTAAGAAGAGCGTTGAATCCCTCGCCTGTTTGCTTGCTGAGGTTCAGTAATCGCTGTTTTATGGAGGCAGGGAGATTGGAGGGAGTGGAGGCGCTCACGGCATCGCCTCCAGGTAGGGTTTCATAACGTTCCAGACGCGGCAGATTATGGCGTAATGGTGGATTTCGTCAGAGGTCGCCTCCCGCTCTCGGAGGCATTCGCGGGCAGCCTCAATGGCGGCTTCAAGTCCTATCCTGTTCCTGAATTTGAAGCAATCGGCAATGGTCTTGGCAGGGTTATAAACCTTGACGTTTACTCCCTCGATAGTGTGCTCTTCGATACCTTCCGAATAAGCGGCGCCGGAGAAGCGAATGAAGGTCGCAGGGGGATGGGAAAGCCGGGGTGTGGCGCTGCCTCTCTCAAGCGCGACCCATATTTTCCTTGGCATCTGTGTTCCGATGTTGTGGAATCGCAGGGCGGAGGTAAGGCATATCACTCCCTTGGGCACTCGTTTCGCAATGATGGCGAGGTCGTGGTGCTCGGTTATTTCCGCATCGGAGAGGCGGTATAGTCCCCTTGCGGAGCGGATTAGAAGCCCCTTCTGCACAAGCCTCCGGGCGAATTCCGGATGGATGTGTTTATCCAGGAGATCCTTGATGCGGATCGTCCCCATGCGCTTCGCGAGGTTGAGGACAGCCTGCTCTTTAAAATTCCCCATGTGTAAAAGTATATATCTTAGCTATTATATGTCAATACAATTACACTGGACCCAAGTAGCCGGACTGGATAAAAAGGCCATCGGTTTAAGATATGTGTGAACCTTTTTATCCAGGCCCCCATCTTTGCCAGGGTTCTCTTTCCATTCCATGTGGGTGGAATTTATCCCCTCCCCCTTTTGAAGGGAGCATCTCAATCAAGGGCAAAAGCTACCTACTTAAAAATCTATGCTGGTAATCCCTCAGTTATGGGGTGTCAGGAGGAGTCCGGATTGAAAAAGGCGGT
>CAYWRA010000123.1:0-5923 GCA_964460305.1 uncultured bacterium | reverse complement strand
CGATTCCTCTGCCCCCTCGGCGCTCTCTTCGCTCTTGTCTCGCGCTTTTCCATCCTCCGTTTGCGGAAAGACGATGCGAGATGCGTGAAGTGCGCCAAATGCGCGCTATCCTGCGAGGGACGCGCCCTTAAGGGATGCGGCGACGGGCGGCATCCAGCGGAGTGCCTACTCTGCCTCAACTGCGCGGCTGAATGCCCCGCCGACGTTTTGGGATTCGAGTTCCTGGGCGTGCGCGACTCCAAAGAATGCGCCCCCGACCTCACCCGGCGCGGACTAATCATGAGCATCGGCTCGGCCCTCATCACGATACCGCTACTCCGCGGCACGCGGGGAATTGTCAACCGATCGCACCTCATCCGTCCGCCGGGCGCCGGGCCCGAAGATGAATTCCTCGCCGCCTGCATCCGTTGTGGGTCCTGCAGCCGCATCTGCCCGACGGGCGTCATCCACTCCTCGATCGCCGAGGCGGGGATCGAGGGACTCTGGACGCCGAGACTGGTTCCCAGGACCGGATACTGCGTCTACAGTTGCACCCTCTGCGGGCAGGTGTGCCCCTCACGCGCAATCAGGAAACTTAGCATCGAAGAGAAGATGGGTTCCGATAGGATGCGTCCGGTAAAGCTCGGCACCGCCGCCGTGAACAAAACCCGCTGCATTGCCTGGGGCAAAAACATGACCTGCCTCGCCTGCGAAGAGGTGTGCCCCGTCTCACCCAAGGCGATCAAAGTCGATGAAGCGACGGTGGAGAGACCAGGAGGGGAGCAGATGACGCTCGGACGCCCCATCGTCGACTCGCGCCGATGCATCGGCTGCGGGCACTGCGAATACGTCTGCCCCGTCGAGGGCGCCGCCGCGATCCGCGTTTTCTCCGCGGGGGAAACGCGGGCGGGATAAGCCTCCCCAGCGACTGAGTTGTCAATCTTTACCACGAAGAGACGGAGAGCGCAGCGACCCCGGTTATCACAAAGAGTAAAAGAGGAAAAAGGTATAACAACTATCCAGCCACGAATGAGAATAAACTGCCCACCCAAAAAAATCCAACAACCACGAGATTACACACACTCCACAGGCGGGGGGTTGGGGATTTGTCCTTCATCTGTCATTTGTACTATGGTACCATTCTATATAGAGAGTTTTTTCACTCCCTCAACAGGAGGCCCTGTTATGAAGAGGATCGTTTTAGCCACGTGTGTCCTGGCGCTTGCTATTTCCATGAGCCCCGGCAGCTTTGCCCAGCTTGCCCCTGACGCTCCCTGGCCCATGTTTCACCACGATGCGGCGCATACCGCTGCGAGCGCCATGTCCGCCCCTTCGCTCCCCGGCCTCATCTGGAGCTTCAATCCCTCTGCGCATCCGTCGATCCCCATCACCGGGATTTACTCGCCCGCGACCATCTCCGGCAACGGCAACGTCTACGTTGGAGCCTTTGATAATAATCTCTACTGTCTTACCCCTAGCGGGGCCATTGTCTGGAGTTACGCGACCAGCGCCTTCATCGTGGGATCAGCCGCCATCGGAGCCGACGGGAGCGTATACGTCGGCTCGCTCAACCGGCTCTACCGTTTCACTTCCACCGGTTCGCTCCTCTGGAGTACAGAAGCCCTAGACCTGAACACCAGCTCTCCTGCAATCGGATCGGATGGAACGCTATATATAGGTTCCGACACAAACATCCTCTTCGCCGCCACATCTTCCGGCTCCCTCTTATGGAGCTACAAAGCTGCCGACTACATAGATTCGTCGCCGGCGGTCGGGAGCGACGGGCGAATATACGTCGGCTCAGATGACAATAACTTCTACGTCCTTTCACATAACGGGGCCCTGTCCTGGAGCTATGTGACCGGCGATTCCGTCAACTCTTCGCCGATGCTGGCCGCCGGTAAAGCCTACATCGCGAGCGAGGACAATACGCTGTATGCCTTTTCCCCCACCGGTTCACTTTCATGGAGCTATCACGTGTCATCAGGGGGCTCAATTACAAGGTCCTCACCCGCTCTCACGGGCGATGGGAATCTTTATATGGCTTCAAGCGATAGCATCTTTAATTGCCTGACCTCAAACGGCTTTCTTGCCTGGAGCTTCAAACTATCGGATCCGCTTCTCTCATCTCCAGCCGTAGGCGCCAACAACGTTGGGTATATCGGTGGTTTCAGCGGCTTGGTCCATGCTATCAATCCGAACGGCTCACTCCTATGGACATACACGGCGAATACCGGTTATTCAGTTGGCTCCAATCTTGTGCTCGGGAACAACAAGAGAATGTACCTAAGCTCTCTGGCCTATTTCGGCGGCGGGGGCGGTTTCCAGTGCATCGGCGAGCGTCCTCCATCGTTCGACCTCATCCCAAGCAGCAACTCGCCCGCGGTCGGCGCCCCGTTTACCATCAATGTGGCGGTGAAGCCCGTCGGTGGCGCGTTCGATGCCTGGGCGGTCATCCTGGCGCCGGGCGGCAAGAAATTCTCATTTTACCTCAACAACCCCTCGGCCCTCCGCAAGGGGATGTCCCCGCTCATACTGAACGTCCCAGGCCTCAAACAGCCCTACTCGAAAAGGCTCCTCTCCTACGGCGCCCTCCCGCACGGCGCGGCGGGCACGTACACCATCATAGGTGGGCTGGTGCCGGCGGGGCGGAAGCCGACGATGGCCAATGCGATCCCGGACTATCTCGATACGGAGATAGTGGTCATACACTAAGACGGATAGAGACAGCAGGTCCTTACAAAGAGTAAAAGAGGATTAAGCGGTACCGGGACAGTTACCGGCGGGTTTGTTCTCTTTTACTCTTTGTAAAGCTACTATACTTTTTCTTCTCCGTGTCTCCGTGGTGAAAAAATCCCCGATGAAAGGCTACGTCCAGCTCTATACCGGCGACGGGAAAGGTAAAACAACCGCCGCCCTCGGTCTTGCCCTGAGAGCCGTCGGCGCGGGGATGCGCGTCTTCATCGCCCAATTCATCAAGGGAAGGCCGTATTGCGAGGACAGGGCGATCAAGAAACTGGGGCGGAAAATTATTGTCAAGCGCTACGGTCGGGGATGTTTTATACGTGGGAAACCAAGGCCCGTTGACATCGCGGCGGCGCAACGTGGACTCAAGGAATGCGAGGCGGCTGTCATCTCTGGTAAATACGGCCTCGCCATTCTCGACGAGGCTGCAGTTGCCGCTAATCTAGGCCTCTTCCCCGTGTCGGAACTCTTGCGGCTAGCCGATCTGAAGCCGCCGCACGTCGAGCTCGTCATCACGGGCCGCTCCGCGCACCCCGCTCTCGTGAAAAGGGCCGACCTCGTCACGGAGATGAAGGAGCGAAAACACTACTACCGGCGAGGGGTGAAGGCGAGGAGGGGGATAGAGAATTAAATGACAAATACCAAATGACAAATGAATTACAAATGACCAAATGACAAAACCTCATTGCGTTTTGACATTTGGTATTTATCATTATCCAAAGAGGTTTTGTCATTTGAATTTTGTAATTTGTCATTAGCCCCAGATTTACCACTTATCAGGCGGGATGTAATCGCCGTGTTTCTTGCGGGCCTGTTCGAGCCGTTCGCGCTGCTCCTCAATGACCCGATATACCTCGGATGGCGCGTCCGTAACGTGCTCCTGGTAAAACTTCTCCACCCGATCCATCTTAGCCAGGTTCTCGTTAACGCGCAGGGTGAATTGCGCGCGGTAATCGTCCTGGGTGTACTCCCTGCCGGTCACCTCGGGGAAGAGGCGCTTGAGGTCTTTCAGGCACGGGATGTAGCCGGTAGGGGTCCGCAACGCATCCGCCTCGCCATGAACGCGGAGCTCCATCCATTTGACCCATACGTGTTTGTCCCGCACCGCGTTGACGAATTTGCCATCCTTGTCGCGGAGGAAATAGTTGACGCCGAATACCAAAGGCTGACTTTTCAGCTTTTTCCCGAAATCCAGGTTGTTTCGGACGTACTTGCCAAGCGGAATGGCGACGAAGTCCTGGATGCTCATCAGGTTGATCTCGGACACCCCCTCCTTGCCGATGATGGCGAAGGTCGTCTCGGTCTCAAGAAATGCGCCGTACGCAATGACGCCGTGCATCCAGTCAAATCCCTGCTGAACCGGCACGTAGGCCATCGCATCGCGCCCGCCATACATGATCCCGCTAAGCTCGATGCCCTCCGGACTGTTCAGCTCACCATCGCAGTTGGCGAGCGCTTTAAGCGATACGGCATACCGCGCGTTCTTGTGGGCGAGCGGTATCTCGGCGCCGCTGCCGTCCTTCTTGCCCTTGGTCCACGCCCCCGAGAAATTCTCTCCCTCGGCCGGCGTCTCCATCTCCATGCCGAGCCAGTAGGGCCTGCCATCCTTCACGAGAACGTTGGAGAAAATGACCTCGCCGGGTTTCGTCAGCACTTCCCAGATTGCGGGGTCGTCCTTCCGGTTGACGTTCTGGATGATCCCGAAAATGCCGGATTCGGCGTTGGCGGCGCGGCAGGCGCCGTCGATGGCCCTAAAATACGCGATGTCGTCGCCGAGTATCGTCTCTCCTGGAAGCATCGCCGTTGAGGTCTTGCCGCAGGCGCTGGGGAAAGCGCCCGCCAGGTAGGTCTTCCGTCCCCCCGGACCCTTGCCCCCCATGAGGACCATGTGCTCAGCAAGCCCGCCCTCGCGGTCGGCCTTGCGGATGGAGAGCCGGAGCGCCAGCTTCTTCAAGCCCACCGTGTTCCCGGCATACTGTGTATTGACGCTGTACACGGTATCGGTGATGTAATCGATGTAGATGCGCTTCTTATCGGGCTCCGCGCTGACCATCCTCTCGTCAACCCTCCCGCTGGAGTGGAGTATGGCAAAGAACTGCGCCTTGCTCCCCAATCGCTTGAACTGCTCGTAGCCCTGGCGGTAAAGGAGATCCAGGGAATGGGAAACGTACCATGAGTCGGTGCACTCCACGCATGGTATGCTGAACGGAGAGTCGGTGGGGCCGAGAGAAAGGAAACGGACGATCATCGTCCGCCCCCGCATCGCCCCCTTAAGAATGCCCTTCACCTCCGCCAGCCCCTCGTCGCGTTCGATCTGCTTCAGGGCCGCGGAGAGCGAATCGCCCTCCGGCACGAGGTACTTGGTGACCTCGCGGTCGCGCCCCTGGTCCTGCATCCCGTCGAAATGCACCGTGTGGCCGGCTAGCGCCAGCGGGCTCTCCTCCCGCGCTGCCAACGCTCCTCGGCGCGTTTCAGCCATACTCTCGGAGGAATCGTCCGCCACAAAAACGTCCGCCGGCTCGCAGAGCCCTATGGACTCCGCGACGAAACAGTGGAGTTTCGGGTTGTCTATCGCCAGGAGCCTTCCGTATGCCGTCTCATTAAGCTTTTGTTTTAGGATTTCTATCTCGCTCATCATTCCTCCGTTCGCGCGCATCCGCGCCGTCTAATGCGGGAGTTTAACCAATCTACATGCCGCCTGCAAGAGAAAAAGTGCGGAAAGAAAAGCACGCTCAACGGTAACTACAGAGACCACAGAGAGGGCACGCCACAAGGGGGCCCCTGCTTTGGGGGAGGACACAGAGAAGTAAACCACGGACGGACAGGCAGGCGAACAATTTTTCACAAAGAGTAAAAGAGGGAAGAGAGAGAAGGGAAACCCACAACTTTTGTCCTCTTGTAACCGCGTCCCGTCCCAACGGGATCCCTTCGGGAAAGGGACCCCTTCGGGGGATTACACGGTTGAACACATGAAAAGGGGTCAAGTCTGGAATTTCTACTTTTGAATGTTATGAATGATGGTGTGCGTCAAGGAGGATGGCTTGGATCGCGGGACATGGAGAGAAAATTCACAGAGAAAAAGTTGTTTGCCACGCCCCAACGGGACCCTGTTGGGGCGTGTTCATCCGTGGTTGAAAGTTCTTCTATGTTTTTTCTCAGTGTGCTCAGTGTCTTCTCTGTGGTCTCTGTGGTTTCCTCC
>CAYWRA010000122.1:0-5957 GCA_964460305.1 uncultured bacterium | reverse complement strand
CGATGTCGCCGTCGAGCTTCTTCGCCTCCTGGAGCACCTGGATGCCGTCGAAGGGCGTCATTTTGAGATCGGTGATGACGGCGTCCATGCGGTCGTCGCGGAGAATGCGGATCGCCTCATCGGGCCGCGTGGTAGTCGTCACCTCATGCCCCTCCCTGGCCATCGCGGCCTGGAGCACGTCGAGGATACTCTGCTCATCATCGATGACAAGTACTTTAGCCATGTTGATCACCTCACCGCACGGACATCCGCGGACTCGCAAGGCAAAGTGATGGTGAACACCGTCCCTCCGCCCTCACGGCTCTCCGCTTCAAGCTGTCCTCCCTGATTTCGCACGATCCCTTCCGCGAGAAAAAGCCCCATGCCGGTGCCGCTCTCCTTGGTGCTGTAAAACGGCTCGAACAGATGCGCCATCCTCTCCGCGCTCATCCCCTCGCCGGAATCGGCGAATCTTATCCGTGCCACCGCCTTCCCCGAGGGTCGCGACTCGACTCGTTCCAGCGCGATCGAAACATCCCCTTCTCCCCGCACCGCATCCAAGGCATTATCCAGGATGTTGATAAAAACCTGCTTGATCTTATATTCCTCCACACACGCGTACACCGGCTCGCCGCCGTTCTCCCACGCGATGCGCACGCCCGGGGGAGGCTTCCTCCCCTCCCTGATGATCGAGATTGCCTCGTCGAGGAGCTTGTTAACGTCCTCCCGCGTCCGCGTTTCCTTGCGGGCGTCGCCGTAGCTGAGAAAATCGCCGATGATCCTGTTGAGCCGATCCGACTCCTTGAGTATCACCTCCATCAATCTCTCGTTCCCGCCGTGAATTGCGTTGCTCTCCTTGAGCACCTCGACCGCCCCCCTGATCGATGCGAGCGGCGTTCTCACCTCGTGCGCCACGCTCGCGAAAATGGCCCCTGCGGCGGAGAGGCGGTCCGCTCTCCTCATTCGCTCCTCCATCCGTTGAACGATCGTCAGATCCCTGAAAAGTATGAGGAGGCCAAGGGGGATTCCGCCCTTGTCCACAAGGTTTGACACGGTAAATCCGATCGGGATCTCCTTCCCGTCCTTCCGGTGCACCCTTATCTCACATCGCGTAAACGACTTCGCCTCCTCCGCAAGCCAGTGGTCGTCGATATGTTCCACGGGGCGCCCCAGGAACTGGTGCCAGTTCCTGCCCGTCATTTCGCCGCTCTTATAACCCAGTATCTCTTCAGCGACGGGGTTGACGAATATTATCTTCCCTCCCGCATCCGTGGTGATGATGCCGCTCTTTAACTGGGCGAGTATTTTCTCATTGAGCTTCTTAAGATCATCCAGTTCCACCCGGTGCCGATAGAGGCTATTCGCAAGATAATCGGCGAAGTAACCGAGGATGCAAAAGATCGTCGCTCTCACGAGAATCATGAGAGCGACGTACAGCGGATCAACCGAGAGTGGCGCCGACCGGCTTAAATCCTCCGGCAGCATTCCCATGTACTGGATAATACCGATAGCGCCGTACATAACGCTGCAACTGATGGCAATCACCATTCCCGCCTGTCCCCCGAGGATGAGGCTCGCGAAGACGATCGTCAAGACGTAGATGAGCACAAAGTTGCTGTCAATCCCGCCGGTAAAGCTGAGGAGGAGGGTCACCATCGCAACATCCACGAAGAACTGCACGTAGCCCTGCAGCTTCAGCGGTATGGGTGTCTTGAGGAGAAGGCCATAGATGACTGTGACGCAATAGAGAGAGCCTATGATGAAGAAAAACGGCGTCGCCCCCCGTTTGTATATAAAGGGGCTGGCGCCCATGAGCAGCGTGATCAGGAGGAGCCGCGCCAGCATGAACCACTTGAGCCCGCGCATAAGCTCCCTGCGATCTCCCGGCGATTTCATAGCATCCTTTCAATCCGCTGCGTAGCTATTCCGCTATATTTTGCGCTCGTAGGGGCTTGATTCATCAAGCCCTCTCTTTTAATACGGGTCCGATAAATCCCTGCCCGCCGGCTGGCGGGGAACCCCTACAATTATGAATGAATAATCCAGGCTATATTTTCACGATGGACGACAATTTCAGGATCGGTAGGAACATACAGACCACGATGGTTCCCACGACGATCCCTAGAAATGCGATGAGGAGCGGCTCTATGAGCGCGGTGAGTCCCGAGAGCGTGGTATTCACCTGCTCGTCGTAGAAGTCGGCGATTTTCTCCAACATGGTATCCACCCTCCCGGTCTTCTCGCCCACGGAGATCATCCTCACCACCATGGGTGGAAACATGCCCGTCTCCTCGAGGGGCGATGCGATGCTCTCTCCCCCCTTGACCTTCTGCGCGGCGTTTACGACCGCGAGTTCCATCGCGTAATTCCCGGCTGTTTTTCCCACAATGTCCAGCGAGCGCAATATTGGAACGCCGCTGCGCACCAGCGTCGCGAGCGTCCTCGAGAAACGGGAGAGGACCACCTTCTTGATCAACTCACCAAAGACGGGGACGCGGAATTTAAGGCGGTCGAATTTCAGCCGCCCCCTATCCGTGCGGTAGAATCCCCTCACCGCCAGGCCGAGGCCTACGACGGCCGCGATGGCGAGGGGGAGATACTTGCGCAACACGTCGCTCGCCTTAAGCAGTATCTTCGTGGGGAGGGGTAGGTCGGCGCCAAAGCTCGAATAGATCGTCCCGAACACGGGGATCACCTTCACGAGGAGGACGATGGTAATGATTATCGCCATGATCGAAACGACCACCGGGTACATCATTGCGGCCTTGACCTTCTTCTGGAGCGTGCGCGAGGACTCCAGGTATTTGGCGATGCGATCCATGATCTCGGCGAGTGTTCCGCTGTTCTCGCCTGCGCGCACGAGGTTGACGATCAGGGCGCTGAACGTCCGAGGGTGTTTTTCAAGCGCGTCCGATAGGCTTTTCCCCCCCTCCACGTCTTCCTTGACGGCCCTGATGATGTCGGCAAATACCTTATTCTGCGCCTGCTGTTCCTCCAATGCCTCGAGCCCCTGGACGAGGGGCAGGCCAGCGTCGATCATCGTGGCGAGTTGCCTGCAGAAAATGACGACCGACTCGGCCTTTACTCTTTTCTTGAAGAGATGCACGCCGCGATCGGGACGGGCTTCCGCCTCACGGAGAATCTTCACCGGCAACAATCCATTCCTGCGCAGGTTGCTGATAACCGCCCCCTCGCTGTCCGCGGTCATCGTGGCCGTGACGTTGTTCCCCCGTGGATCCTTTGCGACATATTTGAATTTAGGCATATTTTAAAATCCCCAGCGGCGTGGGGCGTTAGGCGAAAATACCAATCACGCCGTCACGCCATACGCCTGACGCCGACACGCATCTTTTAGTCGGCGGCGGTAACCCGCATTACCTCCTCGAGCGTCGTGAGCCCTTCCTTGACCCGGCTAAGCCCGACTATCCTCAGGGTCTTCATCCCCTTCTCGATCGCGGCGAGTTTGATCTGTCGCGCCGTTGCCTGTTTCATGATGAGATTCCTGATGTCATCATCGATGGTGATCGTCTCTATGAGGGCCATTCGTCCCGAATACCCGCTGTTCTTGCACTCGGCGCATCCCTCCCCATGATAGAGCACGGGCCTCTCGCTTTGCGCATACTTCATCTGGGCCTTCGCGAGCACCCCGTCGGGGACCTCCAATTCCTTCTTGCATTTCTTGCAGATACGCCGGACCAGCCTCTGCGCCGCGACGAGGAGAGTCGACGAGGAAATCAGGAAGGGCTCGATCCCCATATCGTCGAGCCTCGTGATGGCGCCGGCGGCGTCATTGGTGTGGAGCGTGGAGAGCACGAGGTGGCCCGTGAGCGCCGACTTGATTGCGATATCGGCGGTCTCCTGGTCCCTGATCTCGCCCACCATGATCACGTCGGGGTCCTGTCTCAGGATTGACCTTAAGCCCGCCGCGAAGGTGAGCCCGATCTCCGTTTTGATCGCCACTTGATTGATCCCCGAGATCTGGTACTCGACCGGGTCCTCGACGGTGACGATATTCACCTCCGGCTTGTTGAGGATGCGCAGCGCCGAATAGAGGGTCGTGGACTTGCCGCTTCCCGTGGGACCCGTGAGGAGGATAATGCCGTACGGGGATGCAAGCGCCTTTTTGAATTCCTCCAGTCCCTGCTCGTGGAACCCGAGTTTCTCGATGTCGAGGCTATCGAGTCCGCTTCGATCGAGAACCCTCAGGACGATCTTCTCTCCAAACGAGGTCGGGAGGCATGAGACACGGAAATCGACTTCCCGCCCTTGAGCCCTCACCCTGAAACGGCCATCTTGTGGCAGGCGCCTCTCGGCTATGTCGAGGTCCGACATGATCTTGATCCTCGATACGATCGCCGCCTGCATCTTTTTGGGCGGCGGCGGCGAATCGTAGAGCACGCCGTCTATTCGATAGCGGAGCTTGATCTCCTTTTCGAACGGCTCGATATGTATGTCGCTCACCCGCTCCTTGATCGCCTGGAGAATTATGAGGTTGACGATCCTGACGACGGACACCTCGCCACCGCCCTCTTTCAACTCTTCAGCGCTCCCCTTCTTCTCCTGATTATCAACTGGAGACATTTGCAACCCCCTCCTTAGCCCGTAAAAACCTTGCCTTCCCTCACTGCAGTACCGTCATGCCGCGAACATACACTCCCGTTCAAGGAAATATCACATGATTTCCAGGTCCGCTCCGCCACCCTTCATCTCCACGTCCGGGGATGCCACGTCTTTCAGTAGATTCTCCATGTCCGTTTCCGCGGTGTAGTAATTCCCCAGAGCCTCGCGAAAATCCTTCTCCAGACAGATGAGGGGTTGGACCTCGAGACCGGTGATGAACTTTACGTTGTCGATGGCGACGACGTCGAAGGGATCGACCATCGCCAGGCTCAGCGTGTTGCTGAGCGCAGCGACCGGTATCACCCGGTAGTGGCCCGCGACGCGGCGGGACACAAGATCCAGCACCTCCCTCTCAGGCCTGTACCTTTTGAGTTCAATAGTGGGGATGTTCATGTGGACGGCGATGCAGGTCATGAGCGTATTCTCTGGAACGTATCGTTTCTCGATGAGAATGCGGACGATGCTCCCTCCCTCCGCTTTCTGCTGATCCAGCGCCTTCCTCATCTGATCCTGAGAAAGGCACTTATAATTGACCAGTATCTCCGGCAGTTTCTCCATGCCCGGCGCCACCTCCGCCCACTCCTCCGGGAACGTCTTCCCCTCCAGTTGAAAAACCTTTATGGACGCCTCGGTCTCCGCGGGGGACATCTCTACAAAATCGACATCCCTACTACCCGCTGCGTAGTGCTCTTCGATGGCTAACGCGATCTCGGTCGGCGTGGAGACGCAACAGAGCACGTCGTTCTTCGCTACCTTCTTGATCTCCTCAACGGCTTTCTCATCGAGCGGATTCGCCATGGCGATCGTCAGAATAGACTCCAGTTTATCTATGGGAAAACAGCGGTACTGTACCGCGCATTCCCGCGGGATAAGCGACAGGAGCGCCATATCCACGTCGCAGTTCTTCAATCGGAGGTATGGGACCATGTACTGGAACGCAATGGCCCCTACGATGTCTTCCTCTTTGGCAAAACCGAGCTCGACGAGGGTCTCTCCTATCAACCTGCCCGTTTTCTTTTGTCTTTCAAGGGCAGCATGGAGTTGGGCCCTGTTAATGATGCCCATGTAGAGCAGGAGTTTCCCCATTCTGACGTGACGATGGAATGTCATCCCGTTCCTCTTTAGATTTCCAAACCCATTGAAAGCTACCATGCATAAAGGCAGGAGTCAAGCGACCATTTGCAATAATGCAAACTAATGGCACTGACTTGACATAATAGTGAATACGCGCATGGCTGAATTATTGGGGTCAAAAAGACTATGGGTGGGTAAAAACAATGCCTATCCGCATTTGTGCAAAAAAACCACAGAAATAAGTTTCGCCGCAGAGGCACAGAGGACGCACCCCAAAAGGGCCC
>CAYWRA010000121.1:0-6027 GCA_964460305.1 uncultured bacterium | reverse complement strand
CCTGCACACGCTTTCTCTGAGGGACCCGCGCATAGCCGAGCTGTCGTCAATGGGATTCGATTTGAAACCCGTGGTCGAGCATCGAAGCGCCCTCGCGCGTTCGCTGAGCGAGATGCCCGTGGGCCGGTTGCTGCTCCTCTCCATGCGTGACGAGGGGATTGCGATACTGAACGACGACTCGTATGATGCATTGAGCGCGCTGGGAGTAAGAGCGCCTGTGAGCAAAGGAATTCTGTCGGGGTGGGGTTTTGCCGCGATCCTTACGAACCGCGACGGAAAACTCGTCGGGCCCCAGTTGAGCCGATTCAAGGCCCTGCGGCTCTCCGTCCATGCAGGCGATAAGATATCCGGGACCGGGCTTCGAGCGCCGGTGGACCTTCTCGTCGATAGCCGCGGCGTGGGTCGGGGAGACTCAAGCCGGATCGCGGTGGCGGGAAAGGAAGTTCAGCGCGGCCGGCACGGCCTTAATTTCGCGTATGTAGACGCGCGTTCCGGAGAGTTGATCAGCTCCGGCAATGTTCCCCCTGCCAAGCTGCATAACCTGCGCGAGTCATTCCTCTTCGAGATAATCGACCGTAGGCAGGCCGTTAGCAGCGCATCAACGCCGGGCCTTTAATCTATAAAGGTTCATTCCACTCCCGCAGACCGACCGTTCCCATTGTACGTTGCCACGGAGATCGGGGGGGAGCTTCTTCAACCCCATGCTGGTGGCATATATCGGTTGTCCGCGATTAAGCCTTGCTTTGAGCTCCTGGGCATCGACTTTTCCCGTATCGAACCAGTCGAATTTCCCCGATTGCAGGTGGTCGGAAAGGATGAGATTGCAGCGCGAGAAATACCGCGCATATCTCTGTTCGACGCCGTCCCCTACCACGATGATTGCTTTCGGAGACACCATGGCATCAAGCGAACGAGCGCACGGTTCCAGAGGGCTTGGGATGCGGAGTGCTCCATAGAATCGGAAATTCATAAGCAATATGAGGGAGAGTGCCAGTAGAAACGCTGGTGCTATGAGCCGGCGTGAAACCGGGCCTGCCACGGTCGCGATGGCGCACACGAGGAGGAGAAAAGATGGGTATGCGCAGACCCAGCTCTCGGGATTCCCGGGTTCGTAGAACAGGAACGCGCACCCCCACAGCGTCAGAAAAGCCGTGAAGAGGGGTAACAACGGGTTTCTGCGCGCATGCTTCAGCGCGGCAACGCCGGCACACACGAGCGATATCACGGTGAATGACGCCATGGCTCGCGAGTGACGGATGATTACTTTGTCGGCAAAGATAACCCGATCGATCCCGACGACGCTCTTGCCAAGATTGTCCAGGAAGCTGCGATGTTGAGCAGGCTGGGCAAAATACCAGAAGGGGAACTTGGAGCTGTGGTAGGTGAGGAGACCATTGAGGATCTCCTGCGGGTGGTGGAGCCCGTAATAAAAAACCCCCACGATACTTACCGCCGAGACAAGGATGAGCATTCCCACGAGTGCTATGACGATACAGTTTGCGGTCCCGAACCGTAGTCCCTTGAGGCCGCATTGCTGAAGCGCGATCACGATCAGTATGAACGGCCAGAGGATGAGCGCCATAAGGTGCATCAAACTTGCGATGCCGAGGATGATTCCAGCATACAGAGTTGGCAATGTCCATATCCTGTTTCCCTCGCGTTCATCGCGCGGGCATAGCATGAACATGTAGAGGAAAAGCGTGATGGCGAAGGCAGAGAGCACTTTCTCCTCACCCGTCGTCGCCATGCGCCAGAAGCCGAACGACGCGGCGAGGGCGGCGGCGGCTAGCATGGAAAGAAGCCGCCGGCCCGTAATCGAGGCGGCGAAGTCGTAGAGCAACAGCACGAGCAGCGCGCCGAAAAAGCACTCGATGATCTGCAAAAGTATCAGCGGCTCGTTTACGGTGGGGAGAAGCGTGCCGAGCCCCGCGGCGAGTGGGATCTCCAACAGGTGCGCGAAAAAGAGGAGGCCCCATTCCGGAGCCTGGGACTGGTACTTCAAAAAGCAGGCGCGCTCCATCACGTCCCAGGAATAATCCCTGCCGAGATGGCATAGGAAGAAGAGCAGCGTGCCGGAGAAAATCGCCAGGCGCCACAACCGTTCATGTCTAGAGTATGTCGATGGCATAAGACATCGGGATTATATTACATTTTACCGCTGATGATCGTTGATTTTAGCGGATTGCAAAAAAGCCCCGTTTGTGAGGACCCATTGCCGGCGAGGTCCAGTTTGGGATTGATGGGGTATCGGTGATATATTATCATTACTGGCGTTGTCGCTCCCAATACGGCGGCCGGCCCGGATGAGGTCCGGCGGTGCAAGGCGTTTTTCATGAAACTGGAACCCATATCGGTGATCATACCGCTCTTCAATGACGAAGAGGTTGTCGAGGACTGCTACCGTTCCGTCACGGCTTCGCTCGCGAGGAACCGTGGGGTCCACTTCCCCGACTACGAAATTATCTTCGTCGATGACGGGAGCAAAGACCGCACGATCGACCGGCTTCTGGCGCTATGCGCGCGCGACCGCCGCGTGAAGGTTGTGGAGCTGGACCAGAACTACGGCCAGCATGCCGCCCTCTCGGCGGGTTTCGAGGCCGCCGCTAATGACATCATTGTGACGCTTGACTCCGATCTCCAGATCAGTCCGGATGAGATCCCGGAGTTGCTCCGAAAGATCAGGGATGGGCACGACCTCGTGAGCGGCGTTCGGGTGGGGCGCAGTGATTCTTTCCTGAAACGGGCCCTCCCGTCACGCATATTCAACCGGATCGTCGGGCGCGTGACAGGCGTCCGGCTCCGCGACTGGGGGTGTCCCACGGTTGCGGTGAGAAAACCGCTTGCCAAGCAACTCCTCCGCTATGGCGACATGCGCAGGTTCCTCAAGCCCCTGGGTGTAAAACTTGCGCAGTCGGTCGGGGAGGTCGAGCTTCAGCACCGGCCGAGGACCAAGGGCAGTTCAGGCTATGGCTTCACCGACCTTTTCGACCTTGCACTGGATTTTGTGACCAATTTCAGCCGCAGGCCGTTCCAAAAGCTGAGCCTCTCGGGAACGGGTCTATTCTCTCTCGGCGTCATCGGCGGCGTGCTCTATCTACTGTTTCGATCCTATCTCAGCATGGCGCACCGCGGCCAGGCGCAGGTCCTGGTCTTCCTTGCGATCGTCGTGGGTCTGCAATTTATGATCCTTGGTTTCCTGGGGGAGTTCATAATCCGCATCTACAGGAGACAGAATAATATCCCATTCTACGTCGTTCGTGCCGTTCATACGGCGAGGGAGGGATGAGGTGAGCGGTTCCATAGCGAGATCGTACCGGGAAGGGGATGGGGCGTTGCTCGGGTCCCTCCTCGCGGCATATCCCTATGGAGATCTCAGGCGCTACCGGCTTATCAATAAGGAGAAGCAGGTCGCGCACCTCGAACATCGCATCACCGCGTGCGCCCGGGAAGGCGGCGTGTGGGTTTCCGAACGGGATGGGGGAATTAGTGCGCTCGCCGCCGTCCGGCCGCTCCAGTGGGACTCTGCCATTTTCGGCATCAAGATGGCGCAGATTCCGCTCTTCGTTCACGCCGGGGAGAGGGGGGTGTCACGTGCTGACGTTGCCGCCCTCCTCGATGCCCTCCTCGATCACTGTCGGGCCGCGGGGATCGTTCACTTGAACGTCAGGGCGGACGCCGACGACTTCACCCTGATGCAGTGCCTCGAAGGAAAGGGCTTTTACCTCGTCGACACGCTCGTGACATACATCTTCATTCCTCGCCGGCAGGAGCTTGGACACGGCAAGTATCTCTTCAAAACAAGGGTCTACAGACCTGAGGACCACGATGCCGTCCTACACGTAGCCTCCGAGGCGTACAAGGGTTTCATCGGCCGTTACCATGCCGACCCCCACCTGCCGCTGGAATCGTGCGACCGCCTCTACCAGATGTGGGCCCGCCAGCTCCTCGACGGCGGCATTGCGGAGAGGATCATCGTTGCGGAGAGGAAGGGGAAGGTGGTCGGCTTTCTAGGGTACAGGATGAAGCGGGATATCCTTGAGTCGACCGGCGGCAAGTGCGTAGGGGGGGGGCTCGGCGGCTGCCTGCCTGAGGGGTTCGGGGCCTACACCGCGATTTTGGAAGAGGCTATGCGCGAGGGGATGCACCGGTACGACATGCAGGATTTCGAGACCCAGCTAAACAACGTCAACATCGTGCGCATTTATCAGAAGCTCAACTTCGAGTACGCCCGCGCGAAGTATACCCTCCACACCTGGCTTAAGTAAGCGCCTTCCGTACGGCACCGATCACGTCGCTGACGTCACCGTCCGTGAGCTTCGCCGATAGCGGCAGCGATATCGTGCGGTCCGAGATGTACTCCGCGTTGGGGAAATCGCCGCGCTTATAGCCGTATTGCTCCCGATAATACTTGTGTAGGTGGACGCTCGAGAAGTGGATCCCGGTGCCGATGTTCTCCCGACAGAGCGCCTGCTGGATCTCATCCCTGCTTTTCCCGATCGCGTCGATGTCGATGAGCGGCGTGTAAAGGTGTCGTGCGTGTTTCGTATCCGGCTCGGGAGGAGCGGGTGTGATTACCGGGAGGCCGCGGAATGCATCATCGTAGCGTTTCCATATCTCCTCGCGGCGGTTAAGGTACTTCTCGATCCGGGGGAGCTGGTGGATCCCTAGAGCGGCCTGCATGTCGGTCATATTGTATTTATACCCCGGATACACCACCTCGTAATGCTTGAACCCCTCGTCCGAGTAACGTCGCCATGCGCCCTTGTTCAGTCCGTGCAGGCCGTACATCTCTATTTGCGAGGCCCATTCGTCGTTATCGGTCGTAACCATCCCTCCCTCGCCGGTGACGATGTTTTTGGTAGCGTAGAAGCTGAAGCAGGTGAGATCGCCGATGGCGCCTATTTTCCTCCCGCGATATACCGCCTCGATGGCATGAGCGGCGTCCTCGATCACGACCAGCTTGCGCTCCCGTGCGATATCGAGGAGCGGGTCCATGTCGCAGGGCCGTCCGGCGAGGTGGACGGGGATGATCGCGCGCGTCTTCCGCGTGAGTTTTTTCCTGGCCTCGGCGGGATCGATGTTCATGGTGCGGCGGTCTACGTCCGCGAAGACCGGGACGGCGCCGACATGAGTGATGACGTTAGCTGTTGCGGCAAAGGTCATGGGGCTGGTGATTACCTCGTCGCCCGGCCGGATCCCGGAGACCAGCATCGAGAGATGAAGGCCGGCGGTGCAGGAGGAGAGGGCGCGGGCATGCCTGGCCCCGATATACGCGCGGAACATATCTTCGAACTTCCCAACGCGCGGCCCCGTGGAGATCCAGCCCGAGCGGAGGCAATCCAGCACCTCTTTGATCTCGGGCTCCTCGATCATGGGGCTTCCAAAGACAAGGAAGGTATCTCGGATGGGCTTGTGCAACGCTTTTCCCCCTATTGCACTTGTAGCCGAGACTTAAGTCTCGGCTACGCTGTGGACGATTCTGCTGTTTCGCCGTTTGCTCGAAACCCGCAACTTGAGTTGCCGCATCAAATGACCGCGATTTCTAGAAACCAGTGACTGGAGACTGTAGTTGCCGCAAATCTGGTGGCGGTGGCAGGAGTCGAACCTGCGACACGCGGATTATGATTCCGCTGCTCTAACCAACTGAGCTACACCGCCGAATATTTGAATTGCCAAAGATGATTTGATCATCGTTTGATGATAGTGACCAGTCTTAGGGATTCAGGAAGTTACGGAGCGAAGCGAACGTAACTTGCATGAAGCCCTTAGATCCCGCGCTTGTCGCGGGACTGAGCTACACCGCCGAAACAGCCTAAAGTTTAAAGCTGAAGGCCTAAAGAAAATGTAAATAGACAACATCGAGTTCGAAGCGTCGTTCGCCATAATCGGCACATAATATGCCATCTTGGAGGCTTTTTTTCAATAGAGGAGTCCAGGGTGGGAGACGGGGTAACTATTATTGAGTATTTTAACCTGGATTATTCATGAACGAAGAACAAGGAACCGCGGATGAGGCAGATTACTTAA
>CAYWRA010000120.1:0-6100 GCA_964460305.1 uncultured bacterium | reverse complement strand
CTTATCCTTCTCCTCTCCTCCTATTCAATGCGTTGCGTACATAGCAATTCCCTCATTACCCCAACCGGACCTGCGTGGAGCCGTAGACGTTGTATGCAATTGTCTAGCCCACAACATGTTGCGCCCTTATTCGCCCAGGGACGAATAACGCAACAACTCCCTCAGCACCAGTAAGTTGAGTACAACGTCTGGAATCTAGTTGACCGCCTTCGCCGCCGGCGTGGCAGTCCCCCCCTTGGTCACCGTCCTCGTCACGCGGTCGACTAAGAATGCGCTCCGCAATCCCTTCGGGGTCTCCTTGATCCTGATCCTGCCGTAGATCTGCACCTTCGCGCCGATCGGAACACTCTTGAAACCCTCGACGTTCATACCGCTCTTAGAAATATAGCATGGCATCTTCATACCCTGCACGCTGAATTTGATCACCTTCTCGGAGGTCAGACCGGCGGCCTTTTCCCCCTCGCTGAAATTCTCATCGGAGCCGCCATAGGCGCCCTCGAACCAGAGCGACCGTTCGACGAGCTTCAGCGGGTCATCAACGATCGTTTCGGGAGAGACCTGCTGGTAGTGCTCCTCTGTGAGGTTCTTTCCCTCGGCAAACATGTCCTCTGGGGAGTCCTGCTTTCCCCATCCCTTTGCGATCTTTATGACGTTGAAGTAATACTCGCTCTGGAGCGGTCCATAGACATACACCCTTTCCTCCCATGACCTTCCCCCCGTATACTTGCCGCGGACCGTCTCCGCCGTCCTATTCTCATAAATTTTTTGAAGATTGCCGATCACCGTTATAAGCTCGCCGTTCATACACCTTCCTAGCGCCTCTTCCAGCTCGGGGCTTCTCTGGGCGATGCAGGGATAGGGGCATTGCCCGAGCTTGAACTTGAGGTACTGGTCGGGCGTGAGATAGTTCTGTGTCTCAATCCGGCTGAATGAACTGGTGACTTTTCCGAACGTGTCCTCAAGGGCAAGAGGCTGTTCGAGATAGCGCTCGGGGGAGGCATTGAACAACTGGAACTTCTCCCCGGTGATCGTCTCATCGGCACTCGCCATAATCGAACTTGCACATACAAAAGCGACGACAAGCAACCACAGATTGCTCTTCATGGATACCTCCCTTGTTAAAATAACAAATACCAAATGACAAATGTCAAAACACAATGAGGTTTTGTCATTTGAATTTTGTCATTTCTTGTTTATTATTTGTCATTCAATATGGCAGCGGGAATCTGCCGCACAAGTCAGCGACCTCTCCCCGCACCGACGCGATCAATTTCTCGTCGCCCATCGCTCCTATCACCCTGGCAATCAAGCGGGCGATGAGCTTCATCTCCTCCTCCTTCATGCCGCGCGTCGTCACCGCGGGTGTCCCGAGGCGGATTCCGCTCGTGACGAACGGCTTCTGCCGGTCAAACGGTATCATGTTCTTGTTCACCGTGATCCCCGTAGCGTGGAGCGCCAGCGCGGCGTCCTTTCCCGTGATGCCCTGCGGCGTCAGGTCAACGAGCATGAGATGGTTGTCCGTTCCTCCCGAGACGAGCCTGAAGCCCAACACCGAGAGCTCCCCCGCAAGAACGGCGGCATTCCGGACGATCTGTTTTTGATAGGCGATGAATTCAGCGCCTTCGGCCTCTTTGAGTGCGACCGCCTTCGCGGCGATCACGTGCATGAGCGGACCGCCCTGCATACCAGGGAAGACGGCTTTGTCGAGATCTTTCGCAAACTTCTGCCGGCACAGTACAAGCCCGCCGCGTGGGCCGCGGAGCGTCTTGTGGGTCGTGGTGGTCACGAAATCGGCGTGGGGGACAGGCGACGGATGACACCCCGTCGCCACGAGCCCGGCGATATGGGCCATGTCAACCATGAAAAAAGCCCCCACATCCCGCGCGACCCGCGCAAAGCGCTCGAAGTCGATGACCCGCGGGTATGCGCTCGCACCCGCAACGATCAGCTTCGGCCTTACCTCTGCGGCCTTCCGCGCGACATCCTCATAGTCGATGCGCTCCGTATCCCGGTTCACACCGTACGAAAATATCTTGTAAAGCTTGCCGGAAAAATTGACCGGGCTCCCCATGGAGAGATGCCCGCCATGCGCGAGGTCCATGGAGAGAATCGCATCGCCAGGCGAGAGGATGGTGAAATAGACGGCCATGTTGGCCTGGGAGCCGGAGTGCGGCTGGACGTTGGCGTGCTCCGCCTTGAACAGCTCTTTCGCGCGCGCTATCGCCAGTTCCTCGACCCTGTCCACGTTCTCACAACCGTCGTAGTAACGCTTGGCAGGGTAGCCCTCGGCGTACTTGTTTGTCATCACCGATCCGGTCGCTTCGAGCACAGCGGGGCTCGTGAAATTCTCGGACGCGATGAGCTCTATCTCGGACGACTGCCGCCGTATCTCCTGCTCGATCGCGTCGCACACCTCCGGATCGACTTTTCTGAGATGTTCTACATTACCTTTTGTCATTTGTCCTTTGGCATTTGTCATTTAGGATTTCAATCATCCCCCTCGTCGTCACGCCCTACGCCTCACGCCGACACGCCCCTTCGCCCTCCCCCTTTGGTATCTGTCATTTGGTATTTGTCATTTGTCATTTTCTTTCCAGTCTCTTTATTTTATCAACCCGCCGCCCGTGTCTCCCTCCCTCGAAGGGGGTGCTCAACCAGACGTCCACTATGTGCCACGCACGCGCAGGCGGCGTGCGGCTCCCTGAAAGGACGAGCACGTTCGCGTCGTTATGCCGACGGCTCAATTCGGCCATCTCCTCATCGAGACAAAGCGCCGCGCGGGCGCCCGCGATCTTGTTCCCCACAATGCTCATCCCGATCCCGCTCTTGCATATGAGTATTCCCCGCGCGCAATCACCCGCCGCGACCGCCCGTGCCGCAGCAGCGCCATGGTCGGGGTAGTCCACCGAGTCAACGCCGCCACACCCGAAATCGTCTACATCATGGCCCAGCGACAAGAGGTATTTCTTTATCGCTTCTTTCAACTCATAACCGCCATGGTCGCAACCCAACGATATTCTCATAAGATGTCCTTAATTCTAAAATCCCAAATCCCAAATATTGAGGATGACAAAACACAATAGGCATTAATCTGCGGCCGAATTTCCGTACCCCCCCATTGAGGTGCGCTAATCTGTGGTAAAAAATCGCTACCTTCCCAACGCGCAGCCAAGAAACGATTCTATCTCGCGCCGTTCGACGATACCCTCGCGGAGAATGAGCGGAACCGGACCGCTCAGGTCAATGACCGTGGACTCCGTGCGATACCGCGTCGCCCCGCCCTTGAGGACGACGTCCGCGAGCCCATCCAGCGCGCGCGCGGCTTCCTCCCCGCTTCTCGGGGAGGCGGAACCGCTCTTGTTGGCGCTCGTGGCAGCGACTGCCACCCCGGCGCCTTTGATCAATGCAATGGCATTTTCCTCATCAGGGAACCTGAATCCCATACGCTCTTCGCTCCCTACTCGCGCAAGGAGTATTGTAAGGGGACCCGGCCAGAAACGATCCATTAGCCTCTCCGCGACCGGCGTCACCGCCACGTCGTACCTAAGCAAATCCTCCATCGAAGAGAGATAATACGCCAGCGGCTTATCCCCAGGTCGGCCTTTGATCTCGTAGAGGCGTTTCACCGCCGATGCATCCGACGCATTGCACCCGACGCCGTACACCGTCTCCGTAGGGAAGACAACAAGCTTCCCTGCCGCAATAGCGCGCGCCGCCTCCTCGATATGGGCTTGATCCCCATGAGCTCCTGTGAGTTCAAGTATCTTTGTCCGGATCATACATAATTTTTCACCACGGAGGCACGCCCCTAAGGGGCCCCTTGGGGAGAGCACACGGAGAAAAACACAGAGAGACTGCATTTTCACAAAGAGCAAAAGAGAATAAAAGGTACTGGAACCGTTATGAGCGGTAATCACCCCCACCCATCCCTCCCTCCGCCATAGGCGGACAGGCCCTCGGAGGGGGAGGGGGGGCGATCTCACTCGATTTCTCTTTCCTCTCTTTTACTCTTTGTGGAAATTGTTCCTCCGTGCTCTCCGTGTCTCCGTGGTGGATTTTCTCAATGCTTAAAACACCTCATCCCGGTAAACACCATAGCCACACCCAGCTCGTTGCATGCGGCGATGATCTCCCCATCCCTCTTCGACCCGCCCGGCTGCACGATCGTTTTGACGCCCGCGCGCGCGAGCTCGTCAACCGCGTCCCTGAACGGGAAAAATCCGTCCGATGCGGCGATGCATCCTACGATCGACTTTTTCGCCTTGGAGACGGCAAGCCTGGCCGCATCCACGCGGCTCATCTGGCCCGCCCCTACGCCGACCGTCTCTTCCTCGGAAGCAATCACGATTGCGTTGGAGCGCACGTGTTTTACCACCGTCCACGCAAAGAATACCGCCGCGGCCTCCGCGGCCGAGGGCTTTGCATCAGTCACCTGCGTAAGATCCCCCAGGCCAACGGTGCCGAGATCCCGCTCCTGGAGGAGCATGCCGCCGACGATCGAACGCATCTCGCACGTCGCATCCCTCTTCGCCCCTCCGTCCAGCCACCCCATAAAAGACGGCGCCTCAAGAATGCGCAAGTTCTTTTTCTCTTTCAGGGTCTTGAGGGCCGCATCAGTGTAAGCGGGGGCGATTACGCATTCCATAAAAGACGAGCAGAGCTCCACGGCAACGTCGTCATCCACCACTGCGTTGAACCCGACGATCCCCCCGAATGCCGATTCCTGGTCGGTCGCCCTGGCCCTTTGCCACGCCTCACACGGCGTGTCGGCCACGGCAACGCCGCACGGGTTCACATGCTTTACGATCGCGCAGGCGGGCCGGCGGAACTCTTTCACTATCTCAAATGCGGCATCCAGGTCTATATAGTTATTGAACGATAGCGCCTTGCCGTTCAAAAGCGCGGCCCCCACCACTGACGGCTCGGCGCACTCCATCGCCTTGTACACCGCCGCGCGCTGGTGGGGATTCTCGCCGTAGCGCAGCTCGCTGATCTTATCGAGATCGAGCCCAAGCTCCACGGGGAGCACGTCGGCGGGAGGCGCAACGAACGCATGGAGAGTGCGGTGGCATATCGCATCGTAACGGGTCGTAGCCTCAAGAGCTTCATGGGCGAGCCGGGCCCTCAATCCCTCGGGGACAATCCCCCCGCCGCTCCTGAGCTCGTCGAGGACGATGGCATACCTTGCGGGATTGCACACGACTATAACGTCGTGAAAGTTTTTGGCGGCGGCGCGCAGGAGGGCATGGCCGCCGATGTCTACCGCATTCATGAACTCATTCAGATTGGCATTCCCACCATCATGAGGCAGGGGGAGGTTGACAACTACCATATCGATGTAGTCCCATCCGAGACGTTCCATCTCGAGCCGATGAGCCTCGCTCTCCCGCGAAGCCAGGATTCCTGCGTGAATTTTAGGATGGAGCGTTTTAACCCGCCCGCCCAGCGCCTCGGCCTGCCCAGTGTACTCCCCCACCTCGACCACCGGGATCCCCGCCTCGCGCAGATGCTGCGCTGTACCGCCCGTCGAGATAATCCGGACGTCCAGCTCGTTCAGGCCGCGAGCGAACTCAACCACTCCCTTTTTGTCATTAACGCTGATAAGGGCACAGCGCGTCCGGCGCATGGATATACCCCTTCTTTACCCTGACCTAAGCATAAATTCCACCCCGCCTGACAGCGGGAAATCCCAAATCCCAAATCCAAAATCCCAATCTTAGCGGTAAGTTGTAAGCCGTAAGCTTTCTGATCTTACAGCTTATAGCTTAGCGCTTACGGCTTATTACTGCTTCGACGGCTTGGTTAAACGAGAGTTGCCGTCGTCCGTAAAGAGACTGTCGGTATAAAGGATGCCCTCCGCGGTCTGCACCTGGTTCTTGGCGACCGACTTTCCCAGCCCCCCCACCTGGCACCCGCAAGAAAATGCCGCCAAGACGAGCAGGCATACAATCGCTATCTTCTTCATAGCATTCCCTTTCCTCTCTCACGAAGGAAAACACCCTCATTGTATAATGATTACACCCCGTTGTAAACGGAGTTGCAGGGGCGAGGGAATTGCGCTGTGAGCATTTTTTGAAGCATGGTAACAAGTGCCGGTTGT
>CAYWRA010000119.1:0-6180 GCA_964460305.1 uncultured bacterium | reverse complement strand
TATCCTTCTCCTCTCCTCCTATTCAATGCGTTGCGTACATAGCAATTCCCTCGGACTGGGTTCTCTCCCGGATACAAGCATCAATGACAAATGCCAAATGACAATTCAGATGAATGGCAAAATTCAAATGACAAAACCTCTGATGTTTTGTCATTCGTCATTTGGTATTTGTCATTCCTTCTTCCTCGGCCTTATCCTCACGCGGCGGCCGGTATCGCTATCCTCGCTCTCCGTTTCAAGATCCTCGCTTTTGACCGCCTTATGGACTATTTTCCTCTCCCAGGCGCTCATCGGTTGCAAGAGCTCGGATTTACCGCTCCTGCTCACCCTTTCCGCGATCTCTCCCGCCATTTTCGACAGCTCTTCTTCCCTTATCTTCCTGTAGCCGTCGACGTCTATAACGATCGGTTCTATGTCCCGCCCTGCAAACGCCCGGCCGACCATCTTGTACACTATGTGCTGGAGGGCCTCCAGCGCCTTCCCGCTCTTTCCTATCAACTGCCCCGCCTTTTCGCATCTGATGTCGACGGCAATCGCCTCCTCCTCCGCCATGCACTTAATCTCGGCCTTTTCCCCCATGAGGGCGAGGAGCTTGCTCACAATCTCGTTTGTCTTATCTATAATCTCGTCATCCATAATAGTAGATTATTATAAACTATAGCTATTTAATCATGTACTTCTGCTGTAATATCCCCAGGAGGGTGCTTGCCGCAAAATAGAGATTCAATCCGGCCGGCATGTTGTAGAATATGACGCCGAACATCACCGGCATCATATAGCTCATCAGCTTCTGCTGTTGCTGCTGCTCCGCGGTTGCCGCCATGCCGGTGGGAGACATTTTCTGCTGTATGTAAAAAACCGCGAGCATAACGATCGGCAATACGTTCAGGAACACGTAGCTATGGCCGTCGACGACCCTTCCGATGAATGGAATAACGTTCTTTCCCGTCGATATCCTAAAGAGCGCATCCGGTTCTGAAAGATCCTTTATCCATAAATAGAACGGCGCGCCCCATAATTCTATCGCATTCTGGAGCACCCTGAAAAAAGCTACCAATATCGGCATCTGTATGAGCAGGGGAAGGCACCCCCCCATTGGATTCACCCCATGCTCTTTGTAGATCCGCATCATCTCTTCCTGTTTCTTCTTGGGATCGTCTTTGTACTTGGTCTGAAGCGCCGTAATCTTGGGTTGGAGATTCTGCATCTCCTTCATCGAGCGAAAGCTCTTTTGGTTGAGCGGGTAGAGTATCAGCCGTATCAATATGGTGAGCAAAATGATAGCGATGCCGTAATTCCCACATAGCCGGAAAAGGAGATTGAGGGCTATCAGTATCCATCTCCCGAGAAACCCGAACCATCCGAAATCCATAACGTCCAGCGCACCGAATGACGATAGGGCCGTGCATTCCTTCGGGCCGACGTACATGCTTAGCTGAATCGACCTCTTTTCACCCGCCTTAAGCTCGATGGGCGCCAGTGCCACACCCCCGCGCACCCCCCTCAGCTCATCCGGCAGCCGGACGGCGGCGGCGCTATACCCCACAGCCCCGTCCTTCGGCTTAACCACCACCGTGAAAAACTGGTTCCTCAGCGCAAGCCACTTTATATCGGCCTTTTCCTTTCTCTCTTTGCTCAGTTTGGCCCCAGGAAGCCTATGGATCCTCCCATTTTGGTCAAGAACGTCAACCCCCAAATAACTGTCTTTTTCAGCCTGCCCGAGAGCAAAAACGGCCCCCGCACTCACCGTCATTCCGGCCAGTGAAATGGGCTCCGACCCCGTATTTTCAAACTCCAGCGATGCATCGACGACATAGCCCTGCTTGCCGGCCGTAAATCTCTTAACAACCACGAGGGGCCCGAACGCCTTCCTAAAGGCGACGACCTTGCCGCCAGGGCCTTCTTCTATCAAATCGTAAGCCGCATCCCCCTGAGCCTCGGCGATATTAGGGATCGAGAGCATTACGGGCTGCAGAGGAGGCGATAACGGTCCGATCAGCTCTACGGGGCCCTTCTTTATGATTTCCGAGCGATCCAAGGTAGCACGTGATATGCATCCCCCCACCGCGCTATAAGCCAGGTCCATCGACGCGGTATGGACTGTGGATAACTTCGCTGGAAGCGAACCCCTTTCCACGCCCAATATCTCCGTCTTTTTCGATGTTTCGTCGGCCTCACGCGCCGTATCTTTATGCACGGGGGTCGCATCAACCGCTTGTCCCCGGTTTAAATCCTTATCTTTAGGAGGTGGCGGTGCTATAAGTTTCGTGTACGCGATGATCACGATGAAAGCAAGTATACAGGCCCAAATCGTCCTTTTATCCATATGCTGCTATCCTTTTGGAAAAACGTTGAACTGTGCGCCGCGCTTTGATGCGTGCGTTAAGGCGCTGTCTCAAGGGACCGGGTCATAGCCGCCGGGGAAGAATCCGTTGCATCGCATCACGCGGCATATCCCAAGGAACAATCCCTTCAATGCCCCGTGCCTCTCTATCGCGGTGAGAGCATAGTGCGAGCACGCCGGATAAAACCTGCACTGTTTGCCCAATAGTGGAGAAACGGTCTTCTGATAGGCGATTATTGCGCCGCGGAGCAATGCACATGCCGTTTTATCCGCAGCCGACGCGAGCACACACATAACTCTTCTCGCCGAAAAAATCTGCCGCGCGCGATACCATTTTTCAACAGTCATCTTCATGCGCCACGCGCGACGATTCACTTTCTTCCTCCAGCAACGCGCGCACATCCTGCCTTCTCCAAAAGCATCACGGTATCTAACGATGTGTATTCCAGGGTGTTACGGACTGTAATTTTTCTCGCTATCAGGACGATCTCGAATCCATCTGCAATCATCGCTCTATTCAGCCTTACCGCTTCACGCAACAACCTCTTCGACCTGTTCCTCTCCACTGCGTTGCCGATCCTTTTTCCTGCAATGATACCGACCCTCGTGGCAGATTGCCCGCTCACGACGTAAAGTATGCTGCAGGCGCCGACGTGCTTCTTCCCTTGTGAGATGATCCTCCTGAAATTCCGGTAGCCTCTGACGAGTTGTTTCTTACCTAGACTATACGTGCGTGACATGTGCCACCATGGCGCCCACCATGTTAGGAAGCGGTGCTATCCTACGAGCCGTTTCCTTCCCTTCCTGCGGCGCCTCTTGGTCACCGCTCTCCCCGACTTCGTGCTTTTCCGCTTCAGGAAGCCATGCACGCGGCTCCTCCACCTCTTTGACGGCTGATACGTCCTCTTCATTTATACTCATCCTCCTGATTGTGCGGGCCCCACTTTCACCAGCGTAAATTTACTTCGCCGTGTAGGATATCAAGAAGCGCCATGCCCGCCTAGTGAAAAATATGTCAGCGTCAAAATCTCCCCTTTGCTTGAAGTTAAAGAGGTTGCGCGAACGCCTGGCTTTTGATAATTTCTCCGCAGTTGGCGGCGAGCAGGCCCTGTGGATAAGTTGTGGATAACGCAATGAATCATCCGCCCATACGGGTGTGGAACAAGCTAATTGGCCACTGATATACACGATTGTAACCGCAGCGGAAAATTGAAAGCAAAAAGTTCAAAGCGCAGCCGCGCCTCCGGGCTTTCGGCTTTAAACCTTAAGCCGCTTTACAATCCGTGAGCATCCGTCCCGCTTAAGCGGGATCAGTGTCCATCCCCCGCAGGGGCCCCGTTGGGGTGTGGCAAGGCCCCATAACTACATCAATTCATCTTTAGCTTCACGGCGCGTCTCAAATCATCTATAATTGGCACTTCATATGGAGGGGTTGTTGTGAATGAGTCGGCGTTGGCGCTGTGGAAAAACGTTATAGAGCGGCTCGGGCGGAGCCTCAATAAAGATACGGTCCAGACCTGGCTTCAGCCGGTTCGCGCGAAGCAGGTTGATAAGGGCTGCCTCACGCTCGAGGTCCCGAACAAACTCTTCAGCGACTGGTTGAACCAGCACTATCGCGTGCCGATAGAAGAGAGCGCGAGCAAGCTCATGGATGCGCCGGTGACCGTGCGCTTTGTCATAAAAGAAGAGGCTGATGTGGAAGAACCCGCTCCCTCCATGCAGGCGCAGCGCCCCAGGGCGCCGTTCACGAGACAGCGGCTCTTCAGCTCCGAGGTCAAACTAAACCCGAAATATACCTTCGACACCTTCGTGATAGGGCCGAGCAATCGCTTCGCCCACGCGGCCTCCATCGCCGTGGCCCAGTCCCCCGCCAAGGCCTACAACCCGCTCTTCATATATGGTGGAGTGGGGCTGGGAAAAACGCATCTAATGCAGGCGATCGGCCACTTTGTCCTCGATAAGTTCGTGGAATCGAACGTAATCTACATCTCCAGCGAGAAATTCACGAACCAGCTCATCGACGCCATACAAAACAGGACGACGATCAAATTCAGGAACAAGTACCGGAACGTCGACATTCTCCTGATCGACGACGTGCATTTCCTTGGCGGCAAGGAACAGACCCAGGAGGAATTCTTCCACACCTTCAATACCCTCTACGACGCTCACAAGCAGATCGTCCTTTCGAGCGACAGGCCTCCAAAGGAGATCCCCAACCTGGAAGACCGGCTCGTATCCCGTTTTGAATGGGGCCTGGTGACGGACCTTCAAGCGCCCGACATAGAGACGCGCGTGGCGATACTCCGCAAAAAGGCCGAACAAGAGCGGATTGCGCTGCCCGACGACGTGGTTTTTTACATTGCATCGAGAATCAAATCGAACGTTCGGAAACTCGAAGGGGCCTTAAGCCGCCTCTCCGCATACAGCTCGCTTATGAAAACGCCCATGGACATCGGGACGGCCGAGGGGATACTCGGCGACATGGTGAGCGGTGAAGACGCAAAATCGGTCACTGTGGAGATTATCCAGAAGAAAGTCGCGGAATATTTCGACATACGCGTATCCGACATGATGAGCAAGAAGAGGCCCCAATCAATAGCCTTCCCGCGCCAGATTGCGATGTATCTCGCAAGGACGCTCGTAGGGGCGTCGCTACCCGAGATCGGGGAGGCGTTTGGGGGGAGGGACCATACGACCGTCCTTCATGCCACCAAATCCATCGATAAGCGCCTTAAGAACGATGAAGGACTCCGGAAAATCATTACGTATCTCGAACGCCATTTGAAAGATTGATTCTGTGCACAGGCTTGTTAATAACCTGTGGATAACTTTGCGGGGACTGCCACGAAAAAAACCCGGTCCCGCAAACGCCGATCATACAACAGGATATTCACCGGTTGTCCACAGCATTGTGGATGGCCCAACGGGTTAGGCGGGGGTAGCGCACATTCTATTTCGGGGCAGCATGATGCGTGACAAAACAAGCGCTGGGAAATTTCATTTTTAGCGGGAAATCGAGGTTATCCACACCTCTACTATTACTGCTTTTATATCTATAAAGAAGAGTATTAGGATATACCTGTGAGGAAAATGGCAAATATCAAAATACATTAGAGTTTTGTCATTTGAATTTTGTCATTTGTCATTTTAACGGAGGGGTTATGAAAATCAAATGCCTTAAAGACGATATCCTCAGTGGGCTTCAAACCGTCCAAAGCGTCGTAGGGGGGAGAGGAACACTCCCGATCCTGTCGAACGTACTCCTTGAGGCCCGTGACAGCGAGCTCGTGCTCACCACTACGGATCTCGAGATGGGAATGAGGAAACGGGTAAAGGCGAAGGTCGCAAAAGACGGCGCCATAACGCTTCCCGCAAAGCGGCTCCTTGCCATCCTCCGGGAGCTCCCCGTGACGGACGTCGTCATGGAGGCGGCTGATCCCAAAGAGGTGATTATCAGGTACGACTCGTCTTATGTTAAGATACTCGGCCTGCCGAAAGAGGAGTTTCCGCCGCTTCCTGACTTCCGCAAGAACCGTTCTTTGAAGATCCCCCAGAAGGCGCTGGGCGAGATGATCCGCAAGACGCACTATGCGATATCCCACGACGAGAGCCGCTATGTGCTGAACGGCCTGCACCTTATCCTCGCAAAGGGGCGGATCACGGCGGTAGCCACGGATGGGAGGCGTCTCGCCCTATGCGAGGTAGCCGCCGGCGTTCCGGAGGGCGTCGATAAGGGGATCATCATTCCCACGAAGGCCGTCTTGGAGCTTGGTAGGGTGGTTGAGACCGAGGGGGAGATCGAGATTTTCCTGGGTGAGAACCAGGCCGCCTTCAGC
>CAYWRA010000118.1:0-6538 GCA_964460305.1 uncultured bacterium | reverse complement strand
AGCACAACCAGTTATCCTTATGGGAAAATCCTCGCCCGCCAGATCCGTGACGCCTACGCAAGGGTGCCACTGTCACTTGGCGGTGTGTTTGCCACGTTGAACGCTGAGCATATCAAGCTCCAGTGTCCCGAGGTGAACTTTGTCTGCCGCGGCGACGGAGAGCAACTTATTCTCGATCTCGTGGATCGCCTGGACGATCCAGTAAATGTCGCTGGGGTAACCTGGGCAAAAGATGGCCGGGTGGTGCACAATCCTGGTCGCCCGATGGACCGCAACCTTGACCAGTGGCCATTTCCTGATCGTGACAGCCTGCCGCTAGAGTTCGTTGAATCAATGCCGCTCGACGTGCCCGTGGTCTTATCCGCGGCGCGCTTCACGACCATGCAGACCTCCCGTGGGTGCCCGTGGCTGTGCGTGTTCTGTGACGTCCCGGTTTTCGGTGAAGGGAAGTGGCGCTCTCGCTCTCCACAGCACGTTATTGCCGAATTGGAACACTTGCAAAAGCTCGGCTATAGTTCCGTCTATTTCGTCGACGACAACTTCCTCCTGGATTCAGGAAGGATTGAGACAATCTGTAAGGGGATCAATGAAGCCGGGATTAACATCCGGTGGGGCTGCGAGGGCCGGGTCGACTCGGCGGTCCAGCATCTCTTCCCCACCATGGCAAAGGCGCACTGCCATGCGCTCATGTTCGGCATAGAGAGCGGCAGCCAGAAGGTGCTCGACCGATTAAAAAAGAAGCACACGCTAGCGGAGGTAGCGAGCGCGGTATCGAATGCCAAACAGGCAGGTATCGAAACAGTCCACGGGTTCTTCGTCGTTGGCAACCCTGATGAGACCGTCGAGGATATGAAGGCGACCTTCGACTTCGCGGCAAAACTCCGGCTGGATACCTTTTCGTTTAATCGCCTGTGCGTCTACCGTGGCTCGCCGCTCTGGCGGGAGTATGTGAAACGCGGCTTGATAAACGACTCGACCGATTGGTACAAATACTTCAAATGCTCGGAGATCGATCCCACCTGCCTTTCCGGAGAGGTGATCAACAGAGAGCGCATCGCTGGCTTCCGGCGGCTTTTCCTCTATAAGTTGACGCATTACCCGGTTCAAATGCTGCTGCTGCTGTGGCGCCTCGCTCGCCATATGCCGCTGCGCGACATTTTGTATCTCATCGTTAAACCATTTCTCGGGCGCAAGCATGGGGCGACAAAAGCGGAACGGGTGTCGCGTGCGGTCACGTGAGGAATGAATTGAGGGACGTATAAAGATAAGTATAAGGGCCCGTGAAGGGCCCTCATACTTGCACGACTGTTCCTACCTCAGCTATTTGGCGCGGTGCCTTCGCTCTCGGGAGAGGCAGGGGATGATCCGCTGGCAGGCGCTGCGGGAGCAGTACACTGTTTTTTCCACCCGCCGTGTTTCCCATGCTTCCGGTTTTCGCGCATCGCATTCAACTTCTTAAATTGATCGGGGGTGAGCACCTCCTTCATCTGTAGGATCCCCTTGATCTCCTGGCTGATGCGCTGTCCCTGGAGGTTCTTGAGCTCGGTAGCGATACTGTCGAGCTTCGCCTTGTCCGTCGCGTCCTTATCCATTTCCGCGCGGAGTTCATGGCGCTTGGTTTCGATAGACTGATGGATACTTTCCATTGCCTCCCTCTGCGCGGAGCGCTGCGTATCGAGCTGCGTTTTCTGCGCAGGGGTGAGGTTGAGCTCTTTAAGGTGCTTGTCGAATTTTTTCCCACTGCACCAGAGTTCTTCTTCCCCAGACGGGGATGACGTTTGCGCGCATACGACAGCGGCTGAGAAAAATGCCACGCATGCCCACCACGCCAACGTGGTCCCGGCAAACCGTGTACTCATGCTTCCTCCTTTCCGATCGCTGACTGAGGCCGCGACCGCCGCAGGCCTCTTTAGTTCCAAGGCATCGCCGCGATACCCTGTTCCTTTATGGTTCTCTTCCATTTCCGTGTTGGTGGAATTTATATCCCCTCCCCTTTTTGATGAGGGTAAGGGTGGGGGTGAAAGCCGTGCATTATGGCATCGGCTATATCAGCCTATGAGGCAGAGAATTATGTGAATTGAGAACCACCCCCCACCTAACCTCACCCCGTCAGAGAGGGGAGGAATAGCTTGAAATTACCCACACAAAACAGAAGAGAACCCCCTGTATTAATGTTAGACGCAACGACAAATCAAAAAGTTCCCGCTACATCAAAAATTCCTCTACAAGGGTGCCATAATCTGAGATATTTTTGCCGCTGCTCTCGCCACCGTCGCTGTTCCCATTCGAGAATGCCGACGATTGTTCCAGCAAGTAATCATACAGCATGTCGGTTTCGCCGGACAGCGATCCGCCTTCCCGGTTGGGGAAGGGGTGATAGACGATAAACGCAGTGATCAGCATAACCGTTGCGAGCGCAGTCGCATAGATGGTCCTGGGTGTATGAACGAGGGAGCGCCAGTTTACCCACGAGTTCTTCGCCTCGTCCGAAACCTGTTCCTGCCTGATGCGGCGCATTACCTTTGCATGGAGTCCGGGGGGCGCACTCACCGGCATTGCCCTCCTGAGCGGCTCGACCGCAGCGCGACGTATCTCCGCCTCAAACTCCCGGCATCGCGGGCAAGCTTCAAGATGCTGTATAACTTCAGACCGGGAGTTTTGATCAAGTTCCTCATCGAGATAGTCTGCTGCGAGGAGTTTCATGATTTTATTGCATTTCATGGCGACACGTCCCTCCCTCCTGTACGAGAGCAAGAATCGCACTCCGCGCGCGCCGCAGCCTTGAGCGAACCGTGTTAATACGGATCCCCAACACGTCGGCGATCTCACGGTAGCGCAGCCCCTCAATCTCCCTTAGCACGATACATGCCCGCTGTTCCGGGTTGAGCGACTCCAAAACACCTTTTATCCTGGCCGCATCGTGCTCCCGATCCATCGGCGCAGGAGGACTATCGCAGTATCTCTCGGCGGGTTGGAGCGCATCGTTATATTCGACTTGCTTGGCGCGTATCCGCCTCGTTTTTCTCACTGCACTGATCGCTTGGTTGGTCGTGATACGGTAAAGCCAGGTGGACAGCGACGATTCGAAACGGAATTGCCCGATCTCCCGGAATGTCTTAAGAAATACATCTTGGGCGACCTCTTCCGCATCAGCGCTATTGCCGGTGATTCGTAGGGCGACCGAGTAGACGAAATCACACGTCGCCGCATAGATTTTGTCAAACGCCCCGATATCGCCCTTTGCTGCCGCGACGAGCCATTCCTTCGGAACTGGTTGCATCGATTTTCCCATTATATTTGACGCATAGTGAAGCCGAAAAGTTCCCGCTTAAGACACTTCTATGATCATCCCCAGTCGAATCGCAAGATTTATCTAAGCGTATGGTTAATCTTGCGCCGTTGGGAAATTTGATTCCCGCCTAAGGCGGGTAAGCCAGACGGGTCGGATGAATCCTTGCCTGACGAAGCTTTGGTGCATTAGGGCAGTCGGGCCTAGTCGCCGCAGCCTTGGCGTAGGCTGGCGCCCCCTACATTATCCGCCATTTCGGGATCTCTACCTTGCCGCATGCCTTGCCATGTGCTAAATTGCCAAGTGCGCAACTAATTTATCATCAGTTGATGAATAATCCAGATTAAACTGACGGTCTTTTTTATTAAAATAATTTTGGCGCGCACGTTGAAGTTTTACCGTTCCCGACAAAGTCGCGACGTTTTTAAGGCTGCGCCGGCTGGTGATAGGCGATACGCCTGGATATGATTAAGGAGTAGAAGATATGGGAAGAATCAACCCTTTGGCGGCATAAAGTCACCAGGAAGGAGTCCCATTGGAAAGGCGGAGTTTGTAAGATATACACGAAGCTATCGACGGGCGAATGGAAATTCTATTTTCAAACAGGCGCTCTCCATTTTCCACCCCCAAATGGCGCCTGATAAACCGTTGGAGCCGGCCTTGTGCCTCGGCGGGCCTGACAATTCTGGAGAAAAATTATGCGTTCATCCAAGAGCTTTTTGCGTTTTTTCTTCGCAGCCTTCCCGGCCATGTTGCTTGCGATTGCTTTTGTCCCGATCAGTGGAGGCTACCCACTTATGCGAGGAGGCCAGTCTCAACCCCCGCAGGGACGTCCCTACCTTGTCTTCTCAACCTATCTCGGCGGCGCAACGCCCTTCGCCTCCGGCAACGATGCCCTGACTTTCGCTCAGAATACCGCGAGCGACACCCAGGGGAACATCTACGTGACAGGCGCCACGCAAGTCTGCGACCTCCCCGTGCTGAACGCTTGCCAACCGACACCCTGGGCGGGCAGCACGATGTCGGCTTTCGTGGCAAAATACGCCCCCGCCGGGAACCTACTCTGGTGCACTTACCTGGGCGGCAACAAACAGAGCATGGGCCTGGGGGTTGCCGTCATGCCGGACGGCGGAGTCGCCGTCGCCGGCCTCACGAGTTCCGATGCGGATGGGCCGTTCCCTACCATTAACTCTTTTCAGCCGAAAAACAATGGTAAGTCGGATTACTTCGTCACGGTATACGATGCGAGCGGCTACATGCAATACTCGACCTACCTGGGCGGGAGCGGACTGGAGGGAGGCCCGGGAAAAGTCTTTGTCGATGACGGCAGTAGCGGCAACGATATCGCCGTTGACTCCCAAGGACTGGTATATGTCACGGGAGTGACCCCCTCAGGCAGCGGCGATGCGATCGAGTTCCCGGTGACGCCCAACGCCATCCAGACCGACCTCAAGGGGTCGACGGATGCCTTCCTAACCATTATGGCCCCGCACAGGAGGGGCGCATCCTCGTTGGTCTATTCAAGCTTCCTGGGCGGCGATCACGGGGAACAGGGGCACAGCGTCGCTGTGAACGCCGGCGGCGGTCAGATCACGGTGGCAGGCTATACCAGATCCTCTGACTTTCCTACCACCGCTAACGCATACCGAAGTTACCCTGCGCCGTCGGGCTACTACAGCAACGGTTTCATAACCCAATTCGCGTCGAGCCTGCCTGGTGACGCCTCTTCCGTATATTCGATCGCTTATTCCACATATCTGGGGGCCGACGAAAGCTCGGCCCGCGATGACACATACCGCATAACACTGGAGCCCAACGGAATTATTGTAGCCACAGGGCGTACGCAGTCGGCCGGTTTTCCGATGGTCGAGTCGCCCGTAGCCGCTATCTACGACAGCGCCCCCTATCTTGAGGCGGGCACGTCCGGAGACGAGCCTTACCTGGTAAAGATCGATCCCTTGCAGGAGGGTAAGGCATCGCTCATCTATTCCACTTTTCTGGGCGGCGGATCGCCCCAGGGAGACTGGGGCTCATTCTGCACCGGCGTGACAGTCGATTCGGATGGCACGGCCTATGTCGGCGGAGAGACCTGGGCTCCGGGGGTGGAATACGCATATTCCATTACCCCAGCGGAGGCGCCGTCCATGTTCCCGTACACTGAAAACGCGTTATTCCCGGCTCTCCAAGGGGCTTATGACGCCATGCTTATGCAGGTCGGCCCATCCGGGGCCTCGTTGGGCTATTCCACCTTCCTGGGCGGTACGCAAAATGACCGCGCCTATGGGTTGACTGTCGATCCTTCTCATAACGTAATCCTATCGGGGCTTACTTTCTCTGCCGATTTTCCGATGAAGAATCCGGCGCAGACCTGGCCGGGCAACACGGGTAATCAGGATGCATTCTTGACGAAATTCAACATGAATCAAGGGCCGACGCTTGTAGACCTGGCAACGCAGAAGGTTCAGTTTCAAACCACGGACAGTATAAAGATCTGCGCCGACGTCTGGCCCGTTTCCACCCCCTCCTATCTCTTCATCCGCATCGTCACGCCGGACGGCTCCATTTTCTACTACGAGTCGGGCAAAGGGCTCATGACGTCGCCTGTGCCGTATCTAGGATTCGCAGCGGGGCCCGTTACAAGCGACTCACCCATTCTCGGCTACCCGGCGATCGCGGCGGGCTTCTCCGGGATCGCGCCGGGGACGTACGTTCTCGAGGGCGGGGCGGTGAACGCCACGAAAACGACCTCCGCATCGAATCCAGTCTATTTTGGCGCCATTGCCTGGGAGGAGCTGACGGTGCGCTGAGTCGGGGAAACGACCGGCGCCGAACCGTTGTATCTCCAAGGGCAATTCCCACCCGACCTTTGATTTTTGCAAGCCCCGCTACTTGGGAGAGGGAGGGTCGCTTTATGAGATTTTTGCTGGGTTAGCCCCGCACCGACTAGTCTGGTGCGGAATGTGGCAGTTTTGCGTAACTATTTGCGCTACGGTAGGATATTCATCAACCGATCAAAGTTGATGAACCGATCAGGTTAACAAGCGAGTGATATCGCTCAAAAAGAGGGGTATGGCTATGCATGACTCAACAATGCAGGCATTCGACAGCGGCAAGGTTGGTTTGGTGTTGGAACGGCTTTTCAAGGCCGCGGATGCAAATGACGCGGAACTGTTGGCCAAGCTTCCGAGGGAGGGACTAAGTGCTCTGGGTCATAAGTTCGGTGACGTATTTTACGCCGCCGTTGCCACT
>CAYWRA010000117.1:0-6970 GCA_964460305.1 uncultured bacterium | reverse complement strand
AAATATATCCCGCCGTCGCTCCCTAGCGAGGGCGAGGAAGCTACGTAACTTCCGGCCAGATAGCTCCAGTGGAGAGTGCCCTCTAAGTTAAATGCATAAAACATATTATCATACGAGCCGACATACACTCTCTCATCACTCCCTATCGCGGGTGAGGAAACTACATACCACTCGGTCAGGTAGCTCCAGCTTAACTTGCTATTCGAGTTAAATGCATATAACCTTCTATCAGCCGAGCCAACGTATACTCTCTCGTCACTCCCTATCGCTGGAGAGGAAGCCACATAACTCCCGGACAGATAGCTCCAGTGGAGAGTACCATCCAAGTTAAATGCATAAAACATATTATCATACGAGCCGACATACACTCTCTCATCACTCCCTATCGCGGGTGAGGAAGCCACATACCCACCTGTCAGGTAGCTCCAGCTTAACATGCCGTGTGAGTTCAGTGCGTAAAGCCTGTTATCCAACGAACCTACATATACTACTTCGTCACTCCCCAGCGCGGGGGAGCAATTAACCAAATAGCCAGTCCTATAACTCCAGTTGACCGTCCCATTGGAATTGAGGGAGTAAATCCGATAATTAAGACTCCCTCCCCCCACATATATGACCCCACCACTGCCAAGCGCGGCACCGCTCTTTATGCCACCACCTAAACTGGTTTGCCAGGTCAGCGTGCCGTTTGAGTTGAGTGCGCTAAAATAACCATCTTCATCTCCCATATACACCTTCCCATCGCTCCCTAATGCGGGCGGAGTTGTTCTACCAAAAGCGCCGGTCGAATAGCTCCAGGCTAGCGTACCATCCGGGTTAAACGTGAATAACTTCTGGTAAGCGCCGGCGTATACTGTCCCATCACTCCCTATTGCAGAAGAGGGCACTGGATTACCAACCAAAGCACTGGAAATCTTATAACTCCACGCCAGCACCGGATCCGACGGCCCCGCGTACGGACTCAACCCCGTGTGCCTCACATCACGGTGAAACATCGGCCAGGGAGCATTCTGCAACTGACTCCACGAGCTTGCGGCAAAAACGAAAGAACAAATCACGCTCCCCAAAGGCAGCACGAGTCTCTTCACATCCATCTTTTATCTCCTTGGCAGATTAATTAGACACGATTCCCATAGGGTTTTTTACGCACCGCGCCGAAATATACCCATATTTTACGCATAATCTTTCCGCAAATGCAACAACCAAAATCATCCAAAAATCATCCATAAATGTGTAACCACAGAGTGCACAGAGAGATAATCACTGAGGACACAGAAAATTACTACAGCATTCAATCTTGGGGTTATCCCTCCGTGCTCTCAGTGTGCCTTCTCTGTGACCTCCCCCAAAGGGGTCCCTTTGGGATGTGGTTTCCTTGATCTCCTCTGCATTCATCCCCCGAAGGGATCCCGTCGGGACGGGCCGCAGTTAAAATTAATCTTGGGTTTTGTCTCTCTGTTGCTTTTTGTTCTCTTTTACTCTTTGTAAAAAAATCCGCCCTATCCTCTAATCCAACGACGGGCTTGATAAATCAAGCCCCCACAAATCCTTCGCGACCGGGGCCCCATTGTGGCGCGGTTTTATTTAGTTTGGGCCCCTTCCTGCTTTTCATTTATCACCGGCTTCACACCCAGTGAAGCGCAAATACCGCAGCCGTGGCAGCCGCCGGTAACGCAATCGGGAGTGAATTCTCCCCGAGTCGCCTTCTCCCTTTCCCCGATGAGAAACTCCCTTCGGATCCCAGCATCTATCACATCCCAGGGCAAATACTCATCGTCGGCAAATCGCCGCCGCGCATAGGCGCTCGGATCTATCCCGGCTTTCTCGAACGCTTCCCGCCAGAGACCATAGTTGAAAGTCTCACGCCAGCCATCGAAGCGGCAGCCCGCCTGCCACGCGCGAACGATAACGTCCCCGAGTTTCCGATCTCCCCTGGCAAATACCCCCTCCAGAAAACTCGACTCCAGATCGTGGAACTTGAGATAGACGTTCTTGCTACGTACTTCCCGTCGCACAAACGCCTGTTTCCTGCGCAGGCTCTCCATATCTTCCATCGGCTCCCATTGGAACGGGGTGTGCGCCTTGGGGATGAACGAGGAGACCGTCACGTTTACCTCCCATTTGCCCCTCCCCTGTTTTCCGATGTCCGCCACCTTGCGTATCAAGTCGACAATCCCCTTCAGATCGTCCTCCGTCTCTCCAGGAAGACCAATCATAAAATAGAGTTTCACCATCCGCCAACCCTTTCCCCGGAGATCGGAGACGAAACGGATGAGGTCCTCCATGGAAACCTTCTTGTTGATTCTGCGTCTCATCGCGTCCGTCCCAGCCTCGGGCGCCAGCGTGATCCCCGTCTTCGGCCCCTCGGCAAGCCGCTTCGCAAGCGCGCCCGAGAGCTGATCGGGCCTGAGTGACGGGAGCGAGAGCGATGTCGTTCCGGCGCCGTCACCCGTCAGAATCTGCTCGGCGATGCGCGCCAGATCGGGAAAATCACCGATGGAGAGCGCGCAAAGGGCGATCTCTTCGTAACCGGTGTTCTTAAGACCGGCCCGCGCGGCATTCGAAATATCCTGGGTGGATACATCCCGCACCGGCCGATAAATCATCCCGGCCTGGCAGAAGCGGCACCCCTGTCCGCATCCGCGGCGCACCTCGAGGGCAAGCCGGTCATGGACGACCGCGATGTTCGGCACGGGTATCTTCTGGAGTAAGCGCGCCGATTCCAGACGGGGGACCGCCCGGCGCGTGACACGCCGCGGGATATCCGCTTCGCAGGGTTCATGCGAAAAGAGCTTGCCTTCGGAGGAATAAACCCATTTATACAACTCGGGAACGTAGATTCCCCGAACGCTCCTTGCGAGATGCCGCAACAGATCCCTCTTTCCCCCATTCGCATCCGCATGCGCCTTCTTCCAATCGCCGACGGCCGACATCAGCTCCACAATCGCCTCCTCTCCGTCTCCTATGACGAAGAGGTCGATGAAATCCTCGATCGGACCGGGGTTATACACTCCCGGCCCCCCGGCAATGACCAGTGGGAAGGCGCGTGCCCCGCGGTCTTTTGAGAGAACGGCAATGCCGCTTAAGTCGAGCATGTTGAGGATATTGGTATATGTGAGCTCGTGCTGGAGGGAAAAGCCGATCAGGTCGAATTGATTCAGCGCCCTGAACGTCTCAAGCCCGTAGAGCGGCACCCCATGCCGCCGAAGCATAGCCTCCATGTCGGGCCAGGGCGCAAAGGCCCTCTCCGCAGCCAGGCGCGGTCGCTCGTTTATAATGGAGTACAGGATCTTGAGCCCCAGATGGCTCATGCCGATTTCATAGACGTCCGGGAAGGCGAGCGCGATTCGCACGTCCACGTCCGAATCCGGCTTGACCACCACGCCCAACTCTCCCCCGACGTAACGTCCGGGCTTCGCCACCAGCGGCAGTATTTCGCTCTCAAGTATGGATTTGATTTCTTCTCTCATTACTTAATCCTTGACCTGATCTATTCATCAACCACAGATAATATACTTGGCTTCGCTTATTTCGCATAGAATCCAGAATTCAGAATCCAGGATACAAAATTTTGAATACTGTTTCCTGAACTTTGTCTTCTGGCTTCTGAATCCTGGCTCCTGGATTCTAACTCAACCGCGTCCCTACGGTACTGCACTCCATCCCATCATGGCAAAACTCTTGTTCTCTTTTACTCTTTGTGAAAAATCCGCGTTCACCTGCGTCCAATTCTCGTGTTTATCCGCGCAATCCCCCGAAGGGATCCCATTAGGACGGGACGTGGTAAAATCTTATACGTTCTGTCATTTGAATCTGTTATCCGATAACTGATTCACCCGTGACGCAAGGTCACGAGGGCTTCAGAAAATGTATCTCCTCGCGCAGATGCTCTCGAGGATGCCGAGGCCGATGAGCATGCTGACGAGCGACGAGCCTCCATAGCTCATGAGCGGAAGCGGGATGCCCGTGATCGGCAGGAGACCGATCGTCATCCCGATATTGATCATGACGTGCGAGGCCAGCAGCACCGTCACGCCCACTGCAACGAGCCTTCCGAACTCGTCACGCGACTGCTCGGCGATGCGCAGGCCGTTGAATATGATGACGGCGTAGAGAACCATGACGAGGATGCATCCCAGGAAGCCCGTCTCCTCCCCCAGGACACAGAAAATAAAATCGGTGTGGCGCTCGGGCAGGAAGCGGAGATGCGTCTGGGTGCCGTGGAGCCAGCCCTGTCCCCAAATCCCCCCCGAGCCCACGGCGATCCTCGACTGGATCGCGTTGTAACCCGACTTGAGGGGGTCGAGCATGGGATTGAGGAATATCCTGATCCGCATCTGCTGATATGGTTTCAAGAGGCGCCAACCGATTGGCATGGAGAGCACCCCCGAAATCACCATCAAAAAGAGATACAACCAATTCACCCCAGCCGCGATGAGCATCGCGGCGAGCACCGGAATGAAGACGACGGCGCTCCCAAAATCGGGCTGCTTGAGGATAAGCAGGATCGGAAAACCGGCAAGCAGCAATGCCCCCACCAGATACGACGGGGAACTCCGCGATACGCCCTCCCTGGATAGATAACGCGCGAGCGCAAGGATGAGGGCCACTTTGGCGAACTCCGAGGGCTGGACGGCGAATGCCCCTATGGAAAACCAGCTCTGCGCCCCTCGACGCGGATCGGTGACGATGAGCGTGACCACGAGCAGTACGATAAAAAAGGCATAGATGAAATAGGCGAACGTCGCAAGCTTGCGATAATCGAGAATGACGAAAAAAGCCGCTACGACAATGCCGATCGCCGTCCATGCGACCTGCCGGCACACGTAGCTCGTACCCGAACCGGGCATGAGCTGATAGGAGCCGCTGTAGATGAAGACGAGCCCCAAGACCACGATTGCGAGCGTACAAGCGACGATGCTCCAGTTTATGTGTCTGAATAATGCGCTCTCGGTCATGTATGGCGCTCCTGTGCGGGACGGGGAGTAACATCCACCGCGGGTACGGGCGTGGGCGTCGGGTCTTCGATTTTGACGCTGAAGTAGGATGCGAATATCTTCTTGGCCGCAGGGGCGGCGAAGAACCCGCCTGATTCCTTGCCTTCCAGAAATACTGCAACGACGATCCGGGGATCGTCGCATGGAGCGTAGCCGACGAACCAGGCATGGTTTTTCTTCTTCCCCTCGCCCCCTACCTGTACCGTGCCGGTCTTGCCGGCGATCGCGACGCCCGCCACCCTCGCCTTCTGGCCGGTGCCGTAATTGGAACCCACCACCCTTGCCAACCCCTCGCGAACGACCCCCAGGTCCGTCTCCCGCAGCGGGATCTCCCTGACGATCTGCGGATCCATCCGCTCGACGACGTCACCGAGCGGAGAGATCACCTGTGTGACCACGCGGGGTTTGTAAATCTTTCCTCCGTTGGCAATCGCCGCCATGATCACCGCCTCTCTCAGCGGGGTAAGGAGGGTGTATCCCTGGCCGATGGCCATAACCACGGTATCCCCGGGGTTCCATCGCCCGATCCCCATTTTTTTAAGCCAGTCATCGGTAGGCAGCACGCCCGCTTTTTCACCGGGGAGATCGATCCGGCTAAGCTCGTCCACGCCGAATTCGGACGCCATCCTCGCGATCTCTTTCCGTCCGGTGCGCAGTCCCGTATTATAGAAAAATACGTTGCACGAAAACATCAGCGCATCCACGACGTTCACCCGTTTATGTCCCCGTTCAAGCCAGCACTTATACGGATGCCGGCCGAGCGTGAACAGTCCCGTGCACTCGAACGTCGTATCCTTGCTTATCGCCCCGCTATCGAGCGCGGCCAGGGCCACAACCGGCTTGAACGTCGAGCCGGGGGCGTAAAGTCCCTGAATGGCCCTGTTGATGAGGGGGTGGTCGGGACAAGAGATGACGTCGCGCACGGCCTTGTTGTCCACCGGAGGGACGAAGACGTTAGGATCATAGGCAGGTGTGCTCGCCATGGCGATCACGTCGCCGTTGCGGGGGTCGAGCGCCACCACCGCTCCCGCGCCTCCCTCCAGTATTGACTCGGCCGCCTGCTGGGTTTTTAGATCCAGCGCGAGATGGAGCGCGCATCCCTCCTCCGCCTCCTGACGGTAAAGTACCCTATCGAGGTAGCCGCGGTTGTCGACCTGGATGCCCTCTTCTCCAGCTCTTCCCGCCAGGAACTGCTCATAACCCTTTTCGATCCCGGCCTTGCCGATGAGGTCCTGCTGGGTATAGCCCTGGCCGCTGAGCTTTTCGAGCTCATCCCGGCTGATCATCCCCAGATAACCAAGGACATGCGCGGCGGTCGCGGCATGGACATAGCGACGCCTCGGATAAACACCCACCCGTATCCCACCAAGTATCGGCTGGCGCTCCTCAATCGCAAGCGCCTCCTCAAGGGTCACGTCACCCTTGACTGTAACGGGAAGATATGCGGCGGCGCGCGGCCCATGTACCCGCTCCCTCACGGTTTCCCGGTCCATCCCGAGCAACCGGCTGAGGCACTCCTCGGTGCGCTCCATGTCCGTAACGTCCTCCGGTATTACCTCCACGTCAAAGCTCGGCCTGTTGTCTACGAGCAACTCCCCCTCCCGGTCATAAATCGAGCCTCTCGGCGCGCGCATACGCATGACCCGCACCCGGTTTTTCCTGGCCATGTCGAGATACTCAGCGCCGTTCAGTATCTGAATATTCCAGAGGCAGGCGGCCAGCAGCAAAAACATCCCCAGGATTGCAATCGCAATCCATTTAAGACGAGGAGAGGTGAGAAATAACCCTTCGGTTTTCATGAAGCAAACAGTAGGCTGTAAGTTGTATGTTTGTTTAGTCGTAAGCTATAAGCTTTAAGCCTTAAGCTTACTGCGTACAGCTTCGCTACCTAAGCTGCATGATCTTACAGCTTATAGCTTACGGCTATTATGCCGCTATTTCATCGCCGCGTTCCATACCTTGAAAAGCAGCGG
>CAYWRA010000116.1:0-7009 GCA_964460305.1 uncultured bacterium | reverse complement strand
ATCACTTCCGCCTTGCCCTTCGCCTCGTCGTTGTCCGGTTCGTAATACTCCTCGCGGAAGAGCAGGAAGACAACGTCGGCATCCTGTTCGATCGCCCCCGACTCGCGCAGGTCGGAGAGCCGCGGCCGGTGATCGGGGCGCGCCTCGGCCTCCCTGTTCAGTTGGGAGAGCACGATGACCGGCACGCTGAGTTCTCTCGCCAATGCCTTGAGCGACCGTGATATCTCCGAAATCTCCTGCTGGCGGTTCTCCGCCTTCCTGAGAGAGGAGCGCATCAACTGAAGATAGTCGATGATGATCAATCGTATCCCCTCTTTGGCAGCAAGCCGCCGCGCCTTTGCGCGCATCTCCAGGACGGAGATGGCAGGGCTGTCGTCGATGAAGATCGGCGCCCCCGAAAGCTTTCCCGCCGCGTTGACCAGCTTTGGGAAATCGTGTTTTTCCGAGATGAAGCCGGTTCGGACGTTGTGGGCATTCACGCGAGCATGAGAGCAGAGCATCCGGAGCACGAGTTGCTCCCTCGCCATCTCGAGGCTGTAGATGGCGGTGGGGATCTTCTCAGTGATCGCCGCATGCTCGGCGATGTTCAGCGCCAGGCTCGTCTTCCCCATCGACGGGCGGGCCGCAATGATGATCAGATCCGATGGCTGGAAACCGGCGGTCATCGTGTCGAGATCGGTGTATCCAGATGCAACGCCGGTGACGTACTCTTTTTTCTGGTAGAGGCTCTCGACCGTTTCTATGCTGTGCTTGATCAGGTCGCCGATCTTGACGAATCCCTGCGTCCTTCGGTGCTGTGCGATGTCGAAGATTTCCCGCTCGGCGTCATCCATGATTTCGATAAGGTCATCTGAGTCCTCGTAGCAACGGTTGACAAGTTGCGATCCTGTAATAATAAGCCGCCGGAGAATGGCCTTTTCCTGGACGATCTTCAGATAGTGGCTGACGTTGGCCGCGGAGGGAATCGCGTCCAGCAACATGCTGATGTATCCCGCCCCGCCCACCGATTCCAGCTCTTTCTGTTTCTTCAGGTATTCGGTGATCGTAACAATGTCAACCGGCTGATTGGTATCGTAGAGCTGAATGACCGCGGAATAGACCTTTGCGTTAGCCTCCTTGTAGAAGCTGTCGGGCCCGATGCTTTCGATCGCCTGCGCGATCGCCTCCTTGTCGAGGAGCATCGCCCCGAGGACGCTCATTTCCGCGTCTAGGTTCTGGGGGGGGAGTCTATCGAGAGCGGTCTCTTGCGCACACATGGCATTAGCTCTAAGGATTAAGTCGTAAGGATCAAGCACACTGCTTCGTTCTTACAACTTACGACTTACCACTTATTACTTCTGCACCACCCACACCTTGACCGCCGCGGCGACATCCGAGTAGAGCTTGACCTCGACCGTGTATACCCCAAGTTCCCTGATCGGTTCGGCGAGGTTTACCTTCCTCTTGTCGACGGTGAACCCGGCCTGCGCGAGGCTATCGGCAATGTCCTGGGCGGTCACGGAGCCAAACAATTTTCCGTCTTCTCCCGCCTCCACGGTGATGGTGCATGAGGCCTGGCCCAGCTTCTCCGCTTCCTGCCGGAGCTGATCCATTGCGCGCCGTGCCGCAGCCTCTTTCCGCTTCTTGTCCAGTTCGAGCATCCGGACGTATTTGGGCGTCGCGGGCGCGGCGAGCTTCTGCGGGAAAAGGTAGTTCCGCGCATATCCCTCCGCGACCTTCACAACGTCTCCCTGCGCGCCGAGACCGGAGACATCCTGTATGAGAATTATTTCAGTATTCATGCTGATCACATACTCCTATAAGGGAAAATCCAAAACCCCAAATCCCAACAGGGCAGGATTAAGTCCTAACAAAGCACAAATACATCTGCTTATTACTTAATCCTTACCACTTAATCCCTAATCACTCCGCAACGTACGGCAGCAGCGCGATGAAACGCGCGTGCTTGATCGCCGTGGCAAGCCGCCGCTGGTGCCTCGCACAGGTCCCCGTTATCCGGCTGGGGAGGATCTTACCCTTCTCGGTGATCATCTTTCTCAATAACCCGATGTCTTTATAATCTATCGCGGTCACCTTATCCATGCAGAACCTGCACTTCTTCTTTCTCCTGAAGGCCATCCCGCGCGGCCCCCTCGGCCCCTTCGGCGCCCGCGGCTCCTTGCTCTTCCACTTGGTATCTTCACCTCTCATAAATTCTCAACGTCCTTTCGTAGAAAGACGCCGCACCCATTGGGACGCTTGCGTCATCCATGCCCACGTTAACGACAATGCTCCTCCGACACGGCATGACGTGTCAGAACGGCACATCTCCATCCTTGCCCTCCTCGGGCATGGAAGCCTCCTCAATGCCGCCATCCGGGGGCGCGGCGTGGTCGTCAATCGCCTCGGCCTCCGGCCGCGCCGCTCCCGCTTTTCCTCTCCCAAGGAACTGAATGCGGTTCGCCCTGACGCGGATCTTATTCCTCTTCTCTCCCTCGCCCGTCTCCCATGAATCGAGCTGGAGGCGCCCCTCGACAAAAATGGGCGATCCCTTCGTGAGATATTCCGCCGCGGTCTCCGCCTGCCGGCCCCACGTCACGATATCGACGTAGCAAACCTCGTCCTTCCGTTCGCCCGCCTTATTGACGAAGGTGCTATTGATCGCCAAACTCAGATCGGTCACGGCGGCGCCGCCCGGCGTGTAGCGCAGCGTCGGCGCCTTCGTAAGGTTGCCTATCAAAAAAACCCTGTTCAAGCTTGCCATATGCACACCTCCCCTCTGCCAGCCGTTTAACGGGGCGCAACCGAACCCACAGATCCCATGCCTTGCCGCATGCCTCCGCTGTTTTAGGCTATCGGCATGCTGGCAAATCCTCTGGTGGGCGCCGGATGACGCGCGCGGAACGGACGCTAGCCTTGCCTATCGATCAACCTCGAAAGGTTGATCGATGTCTTACCGCCGCGCAAAAAGTCATGCAAAGCTGCCACATTCCGCACCATACTGGTCGGTGCGGGACTAGCGCTTTACAATCAAGTGCCGCAAAATGTCCTGATTGAGTCTTAAGCGCTGCGCGAGACTCTCCAGATCAGCCGGCTTCGCCTCGAAGCGGAGACAGAGGCAGTAGCCGTCATTATGTTTGGCGAGTGTGTAGCTCAGACGCTGCTTCGGGGAAATCGTCTGCTCTCCAACTTTTCCCCCGATCTTTGCGATCTCGCTCGAAACCCCATCGGCGACGTTCTTTGCCTGATCCTCGGGAATATCCGGCCTGACTATTGCCATTACCTCATACGATTTCAACCTGTGCCCCTCTCTTTCTTCGGTATGGTGCCCCATCAACAAAACTGCGGTGCATCCTAACACAATCGAACTTAATCAACAAGTCCAAAGGCTAAGGGAAAATCCCAAATCCCAAACCCCAAATCCCAAATAAATGACAAAATCTCCGCGCGTTTTGTCATTTGTCATTATTTGTAGCAGCGCAATTATTGAACCTGTTCATCGCCGCATCGAGCCCGTTCACGACTATTTCATCAACGGCCTTTACTGCAACATCCATGACCCCTTCGAGGATGCGCCTTTCATCTTTCGAGAATTTCCCCAGCACGTGTCCCACCCAATCCTCGCCGGCATGTCCCACGCCTATGCGGAGGCGGGCGAAATTCTCGGTTCCGAGCGCGCTTATGATCGACTCGATCCCCTTATGGCCGCCTGAGCCGCCCTCCTTGCGGATCCTGATCCTTCCAAGATCGAGGGCGATATCGTCGCTCACCACTAGGAGATCCGACGGTCCGCACTCCTGCCACCTTAGTAGCGAGGCTGCCGCCGAGCCGCTCAGGTTCATGAAGGTGCGCGACGTCGCCACGGTGACCGCATGGCCGCCGATCCGCACCCGCCCCACGTGCGCATGCATCCGCCACTTTCGCGCGAGCTCTATGCCTTCCCTTGCCGCCAAACGATGCGCGACCTCCGCGCCCACGTTATGCCTCGTGCCGCGATACTCCTCGCCGGGATTACCCAATCCGAACACGATTTTCATAACAACGTATTTGGCAGCAGATGAACGCAGCTAAACGCGGATTCTAAAAACGCGGCCTAACGTGTAAGGCAGCAAGCCCAAAAACTGCGTTAAACTTTCGGCCTTTGGCTTTCAACCGCAGGTCAAACCTGCGGCAACCTGCGAAAATCTGCGTCCAATTTGCATTGTCTACGCATCCCCCCCGGAGGGGCCCCTTGGGGGTGCGTCCTAGCCGCAAGCTACTCTTTCGCCTTTTCCTTGCCCTTTGGTTCTTCCTTACCCTTGGCCTGTTCCTTGCCCTTGGCCGGCTCCTTCTCCCCTTCCGCCTTCTGTGCCTCACCCTCGGCCGGCGCAGCCTCAGCGGCAGCCTCCGCTGCGGGCTCCTCAACCTTCTCGACCTTCGGCACCGACACAGTGAAGACCGTAAGGTTCGGGTCGGCAAGGATTTTCACTCCGGGAGGCGCTTTGATCTCGCCAACCTTGATGCTGTGCCCGATGCTCATGGCGGAGACGTCAACCGCGATATGCTCGGGGAGGTCGGTGGGCAAGCATTCCACTTCAAGTTCCCTGATGATGTGCTCGAGCACGCCGCCCTGCGTTACCCCGAGCGGATCGCCGAGGTCGACAACCGGCACCTTCACCACCAATTTCTCCGTCAGCGAGATCGCGGCGAAGTCGACGTGGAGAATCCCGTCTTTTATGCTGTCGCGCTGCACCTCTTTTATGATCGCGGTTTTCTTGAGCGGCTGTTCGAGCGTGCCGCCTGAAACCTGCAGGTCGACGATCGCGTGTTCGCCTCCCTTGCCGTGCAGGACCTTGAGCAACTCCTTGTCATCTACGCCAAGGGATATGGCCTCCTGCCCCCCGCCATAGAGAACGGCGGGGACAATCCCACTCCCCCTGAGCCTTCTCGACCTCCTGGTCCCATGCTCTTCCCTCACCTGCGCATTCAGTTTAAATCGCGCCATTGTCGCGTCTCCTTTAATTTGATCTGTTTACCGATGGTGCAGGATTAAGTGCGTGGCAGTTCACCGCTTAATCCTTAGTTCTTAATCCTTAATCCTCTTTTTCTTCATCTCCTCGGCCGGTATGCCCACTACAACCGAGCCGTCGGGGACGTCCCGACCCTTAAGGACGACCGAACCCGCCCCGGTTATTGCGCCCTTCCCGACCTTGACCGGGGCGACCAGCGTCGTCCCGCTTCCGATAAACGCGCGATCGCCGATCACCGTCTTATGTTTCGATTTGCCGTCATAGTTCGCCGTGATGGTGCCCGCGCCGATATTGGCATCCTTCCCTATCTCGGCATCGCCGATGTAACTCAGGTGTTTGGCCTTTGTGCCACCGCCGATCAGGGAGGTTTTGACCTCGACGAAATTGCCTACCTCGGCCCCGTCCGCCACCACCGTGACCCCGCGGATGTGGCTGAACGGCCCGATCCGACAGTCGCCGCCGATCTGCACCTCCCCCTCTATGACGGTAAAAGGATAGATAATCGTGTCCCGCCCGATGCTCACCGCGGCCTCGATGTACGTGTTCGCCGGATCGACGATCGTCACGCCGTTGAGCATGTGCGCCCTTTGGATTTTCCGCTGAAGGATTTTTTCGGTCCTCGCAAGCTCGTCCCTGTCGTTGATGCCGAGCACCTCACCTGCGTCATCCGCCCGTACCGTCTCCACCTGCATGCCATCTCCGACCAGAATGCTCACCACGTCGGTAAGATAAAACTCCTGCTGGCGGTTTTCGGGGGATAGCTTCTCGACGGCCTGGAAAAGCCGGCCGGCGTTGAACAGATAAATCCCGGCGTTGATCTCCTCAACGGCCTTTTCGAAAAGCGATGCGTCCTCCTCCTCGACGATCTTGAGCAGTTTCCCGCTGGCGCGGCGTATGATCCGGCCGTAACCGCTGGGATCCTTTACCAACGCCGTCAGGAGCGTACAGGCTGCCGAGATCCCCCGATGGATCTCGACCAGCTTCCCCAGCGTCTCCACCGTAATCAGGGGGACGTCGCCGCTCAGGACAAGAAGATCCCCCTCCCAACCGGTGAAACAAGCCTTTGCCTGCATCACGGCATGGCCGGTCCCATTCTGCTCGCGCTGCTCGACGAATTCGACGCCGCTCCCGGCCGCTTTCTTCACCCGTTCGGCGTCATGACCGACGATCACCACGATGCGATCGGGATCGAGGCCCTTCGCCGCCGCTATGACATAACGGATGAGCGGTTTCCCAGCCAGCAGATGCGCTACCTTTGCGTACCTGCTCTTCATCCGCGTGCCCTCGCCCGCGGCAAGGATGATGCATGAAAACTTGTTCATAGCTTACTGCGGCCCAAAGTATAAAATGTAAAAGGGCTCGATTCTCCGGACCTTGCTACAGCCTAAAGTTGAAAGTGTAAGGTGTATCGATACTCCATGCCTTACACTTTCTGCTTTACACTTTAAACCGTAGCACTGGCTGCCCGGCGAGGACTCGAACCTCGAAACTCGGCTCCAAAGGCCGATGTGTTACCATTACACCACCGGGCATCGACCCCAAACCACCAAGGGGGAAATCCCAAACCCCAAACCCCAAATCCCAACAAGAGCAGCGATAAGCAGTAAGAGTACCTGATTTACCTGATTATGCCGACTGTCGGATAAAATCAGCGTAATCAGGAGCACAAACTTCGGTCCCTCTTCGTGGTGAAAAATCCGCGTCTATACCTCGAAGAGGCCCCTTCGGGGCGTAGTCAATGTCAATCCGCAAACACAGAATGGGAAGGCGGTCAAATAAGCGGGGCCCCGCGGGCTACCGGCCTGCCCACCTGCGCCAAGGCTCCGGCGGGCAGGCACACGGGTCGTGCGACAAGGAGAAATCAGGCTCTCCACTTACAAAAAAGCACTTACCACCACTTCCCTATTTCCGAACTCAGGGTACCATATTATATATGAAGAGGGGGGCAAGTCAACCGCGCTTTTTGAGGAGGGAATTGCGCTGTGAGCATTTTTTGAAGCATGGTAACAAGTGCCGGTTGT
>CAYWRA010000115.1:0-7126 GCA_964460305.1 uncultured bacterium | reverse complement strand
CGACAATTGAGTATGGTATGACCGGTGATTGCGGGCTCAAACGGAGGTGGTAATTGCCAATTCCTGTTTCCTGCAACGCACAACAAGCCATGTTTATCTGTGTTCATCTATGGTAAGAATTGAACCGCATATGCCGCGGTTAAGTGCATTTTTGTTTGTGAGACCTCGATCCAAATTCCTCTTGACCTTTATGTGGCCGAGGCAGAGGGGAGACAAACAATATTCGGATTGACAGGGATGTCGTGGCTGCTATTATGAACGCTCGATTATACCACCACCGATGAGAATACGTAAAACCAACATAGTATACTTGGGTGTTCTGCTGATTTTGCAGGCGCTCCTTTTTCCGCCAGCGGCGTTTGATCCATCGAACCTGCTCGCCTCGAAATACAGCGATGTGATCACACAGCATCTCCCGCACCAGATTTTTATTCGACAAACCCTGCTTCAAAACAAACGCTTCCCTCTCTGGGATCCCGATGAATGCGCAGGGACCCCGGCATTCCCGAATCCGCTATATCTCATACTTGCGTTCCCCCATCTCCTGCTCGTCTGGCTCCCGCCTGCACTGGCAATAAATATCGGGTTCTTTCTCCACATCTTTCTCGCGGGGGCATTGACTTATGCGTTCGCCAGGAAGATCGGTTGCTCCCCTGTCGCATCGCTATTTACGGCGCTCGTTTTCTCACTTGGGGGGCGGAGCCTTTCGAAAGTCCAGGGGGGCATCTATCCCTCCGTGGCGTATCTCCCATACGTCCCGCTGCTTTTTCTCTGCGCCGAGCGATGCGTCACGTATCCCGGTCGTCGCGCGTCAATACTCCTGGCGGTATGCATGGCTCTCGCACTGCTCACGGGTGAGATGCAAATGCTCATTTACTCAATGCCGCTTATTCTCTTATTCTCGCTGTTGAGATGCCGGATCGCCCCCGATCGGATGACGGCAGTCACATCGCCCGTAAAGGCCCTCTGCGCCGTTCTTGCCGGCATGCTCATCTGTATTCCCATCTCCGCGTTCTATCTCTTGCCCTCGCTGCATCTCTATCCACTGCTCACGCGCTCATGGCCCCTTGGGGAACTGCAGTTTTCCATGATGCCCGGCTTTTCAAGCCTGCGGCTTCTCCTCAATCCATGGTTGCTCAGCGACTTTGATCCGTCCACCGAGCTGCCGTGGGAATCCGCCCTTTACATTGGCCTCGCTCCGCTCATGGTCATTGTATGGGCAATTTCCAGGAAGTCGTATCGGCGCGATTTAGCTCTTTGGGGCTCGCTTGCCGCAGTCACCCTGCTCTTTTCCCTCCGGGAACTGAAAGCTGGCCACCATCTGCTCAACGCCATTTTTCCATCACTCGCATTGTTCCGCAATCCTGGCCGTATGCTCTTTTTCTTTCCGTTCTTAACCGCAATACTTGCCGGCAGGGGATTTCAACTCTTTCTCTCGGGAGAACCGCAGGGCAAGTGCCGCCATGCCGTTCGATTCTGGCTCTGTATCTTCGTCGTCGCCAGCTTTGTGCTGGGCGGTTTTTTTGTCTCCACTTCACGGGCAGACATAGCCTCTCTCATAGATCAATATCGCCAGCGCTTCTCCAGCTACTTCGGGAGCCAATATCTTACTCTCGTTGATAAGAATAGCCTGCGGGAGGATGCCGCAGCCTTTAAAATCAGGATGCACGACTCCTTTGTATTCCAATTTATGATTCTCACAGCACTCTCGGTTTTCTTCGTTCTCAGGGAGGAGCGGAAGATATCACCATATGTATTCAGCACCCTTCTGCTCACAAGCGCGTATGCCGATCTATTCTATTTTGGGCGGCAGTATCTCGAGGTCCATCCACTCAAGGAGATATGCCCGTCTTCCGAACTCTGCCTGGCACTCGATCAGGCGAAACAATCCTCCCGCTTTGTCGACGGCACCGCACCTACAAACAAGCCTTTTTGGGCCGCCTTTCCCTTCGTTCGGAGCATGGCCCGAGGGATTTCCCGCATCGACGGATACACGCCGGTTAATTTGAAGTCGTACGCATACTATATGGATCTCCTGACCGGAGGGGCGAAGATCCGCAAGCCGAGATGGGGTATCACAGTACCTTCCCTCGATCATCCGGCGCTCCTGTCTCTTTTGGATACTGGATTTTTGATCTCAGAATCGCCGCACGTCGGTCCTCCATTTGTCCTCAGTAAAGAGTTCAATGATGTGCCCGTGTACAGGCAATTTCTTGGTGCCGGGGTCATCCCCCGCTTGTTTCTCTACCGCAATGGCGATTCCCCGTCCGAGGCATGGCTCGTCCCGGAGGCTGTGGTATGCCCGCCATCTGAAGAGGATCGGATGTTGATCTCGCTAGATTCCCGGCAAAAGGCTCTCATCCCACCCGGCTCGCGGACGCTAAGCGGAGGCGAGCCGTATCGCTTAGTTCCAAGCTCTCACCCTGCTCCCGACCTGATCGGCATAGATTTGGAGACGCGCCATCCCTCCTATCTCTGTTTGAGTGAGATTTGGACGCCGGGATGGAAGGCGACGGATAACGGGAAGCCGGTTGAAGTGGTGAGGATAAACAAGATTTTACGGGGCATCTATCTCGATCCAGGCAAGCACTCGCTGCGCATGAGCTATCGCCCTCCAGGCATGAAGGTTGGGATTGTGATCTCCATTCTGACTGCCGCCGCGCTCGGCGCAGCGGCAATCATAGGCCGCAAGCCCTCCGGAGCCGTAAGCTGTAAGCCGTAAGATCAAAAAGCTTACGACTAAAAAGCTATCAAGCGATCGAGCTATAGCTTTTATACGAACGGGCGAATCGGCAACTCTGAATCTTCAAAATCGCCCCTTCGCCGTTTCTCCGTCTCATACTTTGGAATTTGGGGTTTGCCTGCACGCCGGTTGTCATACGGGGGGATTTTTCCTAAAAAATTCCCCTACTTCCCTCCGTTATTGGGATTTTGGATTTGGGGTTTGGGATTTTTCCTTTGTCCTTGTCCGTCCCCTTTTTTCCTGCTATAGTACGGCCTTCGTGAGTTGAAGATCGTATTACCCCCGTAGCATCTCACTACAGGGCAAGCTCGCAATCGAGCTATCAAGCTTTTGGGATTTGTCATTTCTTTGGGGTTGCATTTTTGGGATTTGGGGTTTGGGATTTGGGATTTAAATGTTGAGCCCCTCGGGCAAAGAAAGGACGTTTCTCATGAAGGGAGTTCCGGTAGAAAAGGTCAGGACGATCGCGCTCATCGGTCATGGGGGGAGTGGAAAGACGAGCCTTCTCGATGCGATGATGTACCTTGCAGGCGCCAACGACCGGCACGGCCGTGTGGATGCGGGATCGTCCATCGGGGACACTAGCGATGAGGAGAGGGAGCGCAAGATCAGCATCCAGTCGCACCCGCTCCACTGCACGTGGAAGGAACACAGCATCTTCATCATTGACACGCCGGGGTACGCCGATTTCATCGGGGACGTGGCGTGCGGCCTGCGCGTCGCCGACGCGGCGGCGGTGGTAGTCGACGCGGCATCCGGCGTCGACGTCGGCACCATGCGCGTCTGGAAAATCGCGGATACGCACCGCCTTCCCAGGATAATCGTAATCAGCAGGCTCGATAAAGAGAATGCGGATTACGGTAAGTGCCTGGAATCCATAAAGCAAAATTTCGGGGAGAAATGCATTCCACTTTTCATGCCGATCGGGAAGCAGAGCGCGTTAAGCGGGGTCGCCGATCTGCGCTCGAATAAAGACGTGGATGCGCTTGACGCCGAGGCGAAGGCGATGGCGTCCGGCATAATGGAGAAACTCGTCGAGGCGGCGGCGGAGACGGACGACACGCTCCTTGAAAAATACCTCGAGGCCGGAAGCCTCTCACCGGCGGAGCTGGAGCCGGCGCTGCGAAAGGCGGTGCTGTCCGGTTCGCTTGTCCCCGTCCTCTGCGGCTCCGCGGAAAAAGAAATCGGGATACGCGAGCTGCTCGACGCGGTATGCGCGCTGCTCCCCTCGCCGGCCGACAGGGGCGAGATCAAGGTTGGTGAGACCGTGGTTGCTCCAGCTCCGAATGGGCCGTTAAGCGCCCTCGTCTTCAAGAGCATCACGGACCCGTTCGTGGGGCAGTTGACTTATTTCAGGATCTATTCGGGGACGATCCAGCATAATTCCTCTTTCTATAACGCCTCCGTCCAGAAGGGAGAGCGTTTCGGGCACCTGTATCTTATCAAGGGGAAGGAACAGATCGCCGTCGACGAGGGCGGTCCCGGCGATGTCATCGCCGTCGCGAAACTCAAGAACACGGGGGTGGGCAACAGCCTCTCGGCGGAAAACCGCCCGGTCGAATTCGAACCGCTCAGCCTTCCAAAGCCGGTGATTTCGTTTGCCGTGTATCCTAAAAAGCGCGGCGAGGAGGAGAAGATCGCCACCGGGCTCCACCGGATCACGCAGGATGACCCGACGCTAAAGGCCGTCAGGAACGCCGAGACTAAGGAGTTCATTCTCACCGGCATGGGTGACCTGCACATCGAAACCGCGGTACAAAGATTGAAGAACAAATTCGGAGTGGAGGTCGATCTGCGCACCCCCATAGTCCCCTATAAGGAGACCATTCTGGTCGCCGCCGAAGGGCATGAGCGGCACAAGAAACAGACGGGGGGCCGCGGGCAATACGGCGAGGTGTACCTCAAGGTCGAGCCGATGGAGCGGGGGAGCGAGTTTGAATTCGTGGATGACATCGTGGGCGGCACCATCCCGAAGGGGTATCTGCCGGCCATCGAAAAGGGGGTCAGGGGTGCCATGGATGGCGGAGTCGTTGCGGGATTCCCCGTTGTGGACGTCCGCGTGCGCTGTTTCGATGGTTCGTACCATGACGTGGATTCTTCCAACCTGTCTTTCGAGCTTGCGGGGTCGAAGGCGTTCAAGGACGGCATGTCGAAGGCCAAGCCGATCCTGCTCGAACCGATCTATAATCTCGAGGTGACGGTCCCCGCCGAGTACATGGGCGCGATCACCGGCGACCTGAACAGCAAGCGTGGGCGCATCATGGGGATGGAGCAGGTCGGAGAGCTTCAAAAGATCAAAGCGCAGGTGCCCGCCGCGGAGATGCTCCGCTACTGCACGGAGCTTCGGTCGCTCACGGGAGGCCGCGGCTCGTTCGAAATGGAATTTGCTTCCTATGAGGAGCTCCCCGGCGCGCTGGTGCCCAAGATCGTCGCCCAATCCCAGGCGAAGAAGGAAGAGAAGTAGCGCCATCCCCCCGGCCGCCGAATTGTAAATATCAAATTGTAAATTGTAAATTTCAAAAGTTGGGGCAGTTGGAAATGCGGCATTCGCAATTTAGAATTTACAATTTGAAATGGAGCGTAGCGACTACGGGATCCCAGCCCATGTTGCCATCTTACGTCAAGCTCTTCCAGACGGGCGAGCTTGAACGGCGCGCCCGGGCCGCACGAGAAATGCAATCTCCCTGTCGCCTTTGCCCGAGAAGGTGCGGCGCAGAGCGCGCAAGCGGCGAAAAGGGATTCTGCGGCTCCGGGATAGCCGCAAAGGTCTTCCGGTATGGTCCGCATTTCGGCGAAGAGCCACCGCTCACGGGATCGGGGGGCTCGGGTACGGTTTTCTTGAGCGGCTGCACCCTGGGTTGCGTGTACTGCCAGAATTACAAATTCAGCCAAGAAGGGGAAGGCGCCGAGCTTTCGATAGAGGAACTCTCGCGAATCTTTCTGGAGTTGAAACGGAAGGGGTGCCACAATCTAAATTGGGTCACGCCGTCCCATTTCTTGCCTCAGCTCCTCTCGGCGCTCGCACTTGCGGCGGACCGGGGATTCGATCTCCCCGTTGTATACAATACGAGCGGGTACGAGTCCATAGAGACGCTCCGCATCCTCGATGGTTGCGTGGACGTTTACCTCGCCGACATGCGTTATGATTCACCCGAGGCTGCGCTGAGATACTCCGGCGCGCGCGATTACCCCGAGGTCAACCGTATCGCGCTCCTGGAGATGTGGAAACAGGTCGGCGCTCTCGGGATCGACGGCTCGGGCATCGCCGGGAGGGGACTGATCGTGAGGCATCTTGTCCTCCCTCACGGCATAAGCGGTACTCGCGGGATATGCCGCTTCATCGCCGAGGAAATCTCGACCGGGGCGGCGGTGAGCCTCATGAGCCAGTACACCCCGTGTCATCGCGCCTCACGCGATGCGATGTTGTGCCGTCGGGTGACCGAGGCCGAGTATTCCGAGGCGGTCGCCATCCTCGCTTCGTTTGGGTTGGAAAATGGGTGGATACAGGAGTGGGGACATGGGGGGGAGGAGGGCCGGTTCCTGGGAGCGGAGATGAAAAGCAACGTCACTGGGTAGGGATCGATGACAAATGACAAAAATAAGAGGTTTTGTCATTATGTTAATAGCTCATCGCAGAGACGCAGAGCGCGCTGAGAAAACGAGACAGTTGTTTTACAAAGAGTAAAAGAGGAAAAGAGAGACCAAGAAAACCGCTGGCGAAGAATAAGAAACTGCGCCCCAGGGGCCCCTTTCCCGAAGGGATCCCTTTGGGACGGGGGATGAGGCGGATTGAGCGGATGTAAAAACAGCCTAATCTCAGCGCCTCCGCAGTGAAATATGAGTTTTTTCGATCCGCAGTTATCCGCGCACATCTGCGGTTAAAAACGTTGAAGGACCGAAGACCGAAGGGGGTCAAACATGAGCGGACATTCAAAATGGGCGAGTATCAAACACAAGAAGGGCGCGCTGGATGCGAAGAGGGGCAAGGTATTCAGCAAGATCGTAAGGGAGATATCCGTGGCCGCGCGCTCCGGCGGGGGTGATCCCGACTCGAACCCGAGGCTCCGGGGAGTCATTATCAAGGCGAAGGCGGTGAACATGCCTTCCGACAACATCGAGAAGGCGATTAAGAAAGGGACCGGCGAACTGCCTGGGGTCTCCTACGAAGAGGTCAATTACGAGGGGTACGGCCCGGGGGGAGTGGCGATAATGGTGAGCTGCCTCTCGGATAACAAGAACCGCACCGCGTCGGAGATCCGCAATATCTTTGACAAAAAGAACGGGAGAATGGGAGGTGCGGGTTCCGTCGCCTGGAACTTTGTCAAGAAGGGGATGCTCGCCGTGGACAAAAAGGCGATCGAAGAGGAGAAGCTCTTCGCGATC
>CAYWRA010000114.1:0-7361 GCA_964460305.1 uncultured bacterium | reverse complement strand
AAAAATCACATCACCTCAATTGTGTGCCTATACACCCCATAACTGTCCCATTACATAATCAGCATCCCGCCGCCATTCGTTTTGGATTTTGTATAGCCTTCACCAGCCCAGACTGCTACAATTTGAAGCATATTATGGCTTGGGGCTTGGAATCCTGCGATGCGCAATATTGATACCAGAGATCAGGTTGATGCTGTATAGTCAGAAAATGATTTCCATATGATTTGTTTCTTTAAGAAATTTAGGTGTGATTACTTTTAGGTGGGCAAAACAGCGCCCCTGGCTTTTTCGAGGCCGTAAAAATACGTAACTTATTGGCATGTAAGAAAATTATGTGATCCAACCCCGATTCGCAAGACCTTCGTTGGGACCAGCGAGAACGCCGTGAAGGTGCAGATTTGGACAGCATTGATCGCGATGCTCATGCTGAATTTTCTTCAGATGAAAGCGAGGTGGAGTTGGAGCCTGTCGAATCTGGCGGCGCTGCTTCGGCTCAATCTGTTGACGTACCGCGATCTGTGGGCGTGGCTCAATGCGCCATTCCAGACGCCGGTTGCTGAGCCGGGTGGAGTACAACTAGATCTGTGGGGCTGATTTCTTGGACAGCATTTTCCGAGACCTCAAAATGAAACAGGCAAAAAGTCGTCCAAAACGTTGTTTTAGCCCTTATATCTGAGGAGTCTGCATCGAAAAGTCATTTATTTTGGGCAACACTGCCATGCCTTTTTGATTTGGAAATCAACCGCTAGGAGCCTGTCCGAGTAATAGGCAAAAGAGCCTTTTTTTGTTCAGAACCGAGCATGTGATATCGGAAAATGGCGTTTCAACTTTTTGTATCCGTGTCGCGGCATGAAAAAGTGAACCACGCGCATACAATGGACACGGATATCAGGTGTTCCTCTCTATGCAAAGGCCACCTTCCCGGAGCGGAAGAGCTTCAGGAGGTTGTGTCCCATGCAGATCATCGCCCATTCACATCGTACTTTCCAATGACCCCGGAGAAGGAAGCGGTCAAAGCCACGAATAGATTTGATCTGACCGAACACCGGCTCGACGATCGCTTTTCGCCTTGCGTAAATCGCCCTTCCCCGTTTTGTCTTGAGCTTCCGTGCCATTCGTTCTTTCGCAGTAGCCGAAACAGGTATGCGCCCCCTCGAGGCAGGAACAAGGCGATCGCTGTGCTTGATCTTCCCCGTTGCGATAAAGGGCTCCACCTCCCGCTTCTTCAACTCCTCCACATTCTCTTCGGAGTAGTTTCCCGAATCAGCGGATATTTTCTTCGGCATCTTGCTGCAACGTTCCTTGATCTGATCAACCATCTCCACCGTGGTAACCGAATCGTTGGAGTTGGTGCTCACCTCATGCGCCACAATAATCTGTGTTTTGCTGTCCACCGCCGCCTGCGCGTTGTACGCCTGAATGAACGCCTTGTCGGCGCTCTTCATGATCTTCGACTCAGGGTCCGTAAAGTTGCGCTGCGCCTTACCCTCGGGCTTATCATCAATCGGCCCCGGCGGACGGCCCGGCGGCTTCTTCCCGTTGCGCGCAGCTTCCTGCGCCGCTCGATCCATCGCCTCCGTCTGGGCTTTCATACGGGCTTCCTCCTCAAGCGCCTTCTTCGCTTCCCGTATCTTCTTCAGCCGCGTCTCTCGCCGCGTAAGCTCTTCCGGCAACTCGTCCCCGCGTTTGTCTTGCCCGTAAAGCTCATCCTCCCGTACATCCACCCGCTCCGCCTCGTGCAGAAGCCGCTCGACCTCCTTCTCCAACTCCGCTTCCGTCTTGCACATCCGCTCGTAGCTCATCGCCTTGTGCTTCGAGGCGTTCGCCTTCATCTTTGTCCCGTCAAGCGCCACATGCCCCAGCTTCACCAACCCGGCCTTCTGGCACAACTGCAACACCTGGCAGAATATCTTCGCCAGCGCCTTCAGGTGCCTCTTCCGAAAATCGCTGATCGTCCTGAAGTCCGGCCGGTTCTCCGCCGCCAGCACCCGGAATGCAACGTCTTCCTCGAGTTCCTTCTGGATCCTCCGCGACGAGGGCTTTCCCACGCAGTATCCGTACACCAGCACCTTCGTCATCATCATCGGGTGATACGGAGGATACCCTCGATCCTCTCCTTCGTATTCCCGCGTGATCTCGCTCAGATCAAGCTCATCAACCATGTCATTGATGAAATACGTGAGGTGGCTTTTCGGAAGCCACTCCTTCAGACTGGGGGGCAATAAGTACGTCTGATCAGGTTCATACGGCCGGTATATCTTCGACATCGAGTAATCTCCTTGTTCTGCCGCACTCAATTTTATCAAATGTGCGGCAAAACAGGATTACTCGGACAGGCTCCTAGCAAAGCAAAAAGATGAAATCCTGGGAATACACGTATCAAATAAAGATGACGGCTGATATAGGCCGGTCTTTTTCATCGCTGTAATTGGCGAGGCTCGGTCTATGCCCACACAACCGGACGCAATCGGCTATCTGAATGATCTTGCCGAGGAGATTCACGAGCCTTGGTTCAAGATGGTTTGCGATCTTGTGACCGTGCGCAGCGTGTCGACACTTGACCAGTTGATGATCGAGACACTTTTGGCCCTCTATACTGAGAGGGCGAGCTATATTGGTATCAAACCAGCCCCCAGTGCAGTCTTTCCCGTATCCCCCACAGTCCCGGCAGATTTTCTTGAGCAGCTCTTCGGTTTTACAAATTTTAAACTCCTTTGTGACACGCTTAACATAACTTTCAAGAAGCGCATTACCTTAATCTTTGGTGCTAATAGCAGCGGCAAATCCAGCCTGTGCGAATCACTGAAGGTTCTCGCGACGGTCAGACAACCAAGCCGACCGCTTGAAAACGTCCGGGTTCCAGGAGCCGCCCCCCCTACTTTCCGTTTCAAATTCAAGAGCGACACTGCCCCGCAGATATGGACACCGGCTGCGGGTTACGGCCCTAGGCGGGCAACAATTAAGTACTTCGATACGGGAATTGCGGTTCAGAATGTGACAGGTGCGGTCGAGCCGGGGCGGGTCATCGTTCTTACGCCTTTCAAGCTACACGTCTTCGAGTGGGCGGGGGCTCTGACAACGCAGTTTCGTGGGGTACTTCAACGAGTACAATTGGACAACTCAACGAAGCTGGCCCATGCGTTACAAGCGATCCGGTTGGAGTTCGCAGAGTTCAAGACCCGTCCATTGGCGGTGGTCGAAGACCAAACAGTCTCCACACTGCCGACGCAAATCAAACTCGGTGAAGACTTCAAAGATGAGAAGTTGCTGGGTGAAAAGCAAGTTGCCGCCTCCGCACTAGAGAAGGCGACATCTGAAGAGGGTCTGAAGCTGCTTCAAGCTGAATACCACGAATTGGAGTCCGTGCTGACTTCAGTGAATACGCTGCTGATTTCCGCAGCAGCACTTTGGGCACTTGATCCAGCTAACAAGGCAAAAATCCTTTCGGATAAACAGTTTGCTCAGGAAGTGCTAGCTAAAACGCTCATTCCGGAAGGTGGCACACTCGATAACTTGCTAGCCTTGTTACGAGCCGCATCGCTGATTTGTAAAATGGAAGAGGCGACAGGCCATGCGTGCCCGCTATGCAAGCGCGACCTGGGAGTTTCAGAAGTCGATTTATTCAAGCAGTATCATTCCTTGCTCGTCGGCGAGCATGAGAAGGAAATCACTGCTATCAAAACCGACATTGCCAAGGCCGAAGAGTTGGCAATCGTCATTGACCAACTGGACCGCGAAGCGTGGAGCAAATATCAAACCATCCCCGAGGAAATCCGTTCTGCTGCGAAGACCAAGTCAGATCTCATCGTTACGAATTGCGACATCTCCAAAGAACCGACGAAAGAAGCCAAGGCTGCTCTTGCGTCGCTTAAGTCGGCTGCTATCGACTGGGCAACACAACTAGAGTCGAAGAAGACGGCTATCGAGACAGCGAAAAAAGGAAGAGACGAGTTGGTGAAGCAGTTAACAAAATTGCGTGCTGAAATTGAACCGTTGGAGTATGCACAAGCTATCGCTGGCCAGTTGGAGGTGCTCAAAGCTGCACAAAGGCTGGTGGATGAAGCACAGTTCTGGGATGCCAAGCTCCCCGAGTTCACACAGGTGCTTAAGCGAATCACGGAAAGAGCAAAGGATGCCTACGAGAAGCTGGTTGTCGCAGATTTTGAAGCCAGGTTGGACGCAGAATACAAGGCCCTCGCTGAAAAGGATATGGCGACGTTTGGAGTGAAGCTTGCAAGGAAAGGTGCTGAAGCTGCTGTGACCGTTTTGCCGCAAGTTGGCGGCAAAGGCATCGAAGGAGTTTTGAGCGAAGGGGAGCAACGGCTTCACGCCATGTCGTTATTCTTCGCAGAACTCGAAACTTGCTCGCAGTCGGTGTTGGTTTTCGATGACCCCATCTCCAGCTTTGATTACAACTACATAGCGAACTATTGTATCCGACTGAGAGACTTCGCGATGAAATATCCAGATAGACAGATCATCGTTCTGACGCATAACTGGGAGTTCTTCGTCCAGCTTCAAACGATAATGAATAAAGGCTGCCTCGATAAACACCTCTCAGTGCATATTCTTGAGAATTGCGCCTTTGTCGCTGATTACAGCGAGAAGATTGACGATCTGAAGAACGACATCAATGCCATCTTCGCAACGGCAGGCGAACCCGCCAAACCGAAGAAGGAAGAGCTCGCTGGAAAAATGCGGCGATTGATTGAGGCCGTGGTAAATTCGTTTGTCTTCAATAATCAGCGGCATCAATACAAACAGAAGAGCCAAGCAATCACTGCATTTCAGAGTTTCACCAAGGTCGTTTCGCTGCACCCATCCGAAGCAACAACCTTAAGCGACCTTTATGCGAAGCTCAGCATTACGGAACACGATGACCCGCGTGCAGCGTATGTGAATACAGACAAGGCAATGTTCCAGAATCGTTACAATCAGGTTCTCACAATTGAAACGGCAATAAAGGGCCGCATCCCCCCGTAGCGGTGGAGATTCATTTAGGATAGTTGCGGCCTTGCCAAGGATAACTCAGGGCAAAGGAGGGGAACCTACTTGTAGGTATATTGGGCAGTTCATGCAGGCTAATGGACCCCTACCGCTACACGCCGCATCTCCCTGGAGTCATCGGTGGGCTCGCGATATATCCATCGCGCCAGGAGGGTGGGGACGAAAGGCGCAACCCGTTGCCGCAAAGGAAATGCTGCCTCGGATGACTGCCTGACACTCTGTTTTGTGACGCGCCGCTTTGGTGAGGGCGGCAGTAAATAACGGCGCTTGGCATCGGCTTTGCTCCCGAGAATTCTTGTAATAAAGATTGCTTCGCCCCTCGTGCTCATATAATATTTATTCAATTGCCGAAGAAACATAATAAACGCTGTCGGGCCAAATGGAAGTCGGCAGGCGAATGTGTAAGAATAGACGCTGAAGCCACAGTTTTTTATGGAGTCCGATGGGAAAGTTGAAGGAGTACCACCTATGATTCAAGAATCTCGGCTCACATTGAATCCGCGGGTGTCGGTGTTAAGGCATAACGGCGGCGTTTATCTTTCCGATCCTGCCACTCGTACCTATGCTTCGATGAATGAGGCTATGCTGGCATTCGTCACAAAGCCGGATGATGCCAACTCATCCGACGAACTATCTGACAATGACTGCAAAGGATTGACGGATGTCGTTGAGCAACTGTGCAAACTAGGAATTTTGATTACGCCAGAAACCGCCAATCAAGATGACAAGCGTAGTATTTCCGATGACCCGGGTTCAATGATCAATCTAGCTTTATTTATCACAACGAAGTGCAATCTTCGATGTGCTTACTGTTACGCAAGTGGAGGCGAAGCGGAGAAGACCATCAGTAGAGATATTTGGCACCTTGCGTTGGACCATTTCTTTTCGATACTTAGTTCAGACGCTACGAACGGGCAGGTCGACCGCAAGTATGTGAATTTGGTCATCCACGGCGGCGGAGAGCCGACGGTTGAATTTGCCACGTTGAAGGAAATTGTCGCGGAGTTCTGTGATCGTGCGCGGGCGGCGGGATTAATCCCGTCCGTGGCCATGAGTACCAACGGGACTTACGGTGATTCGATACAAGAGTGGATCATTGAGAACGATATTAATGTAACTATTAGTCTGGATGGACCTCGCGACATCCAGAATCGCCTGCGCCCCTTCCGCTCCGGCCAACCGAGCTACGACATTGTCGTGCGCAACCTGCAAGGTCTGATTATGGCGGGCATGACCGTTTCCGTTCGATCCACTATCACAAACGAGGCCCTGGAAACCATGGAGGCGACCACCGAACTGGTGTGTCAACTGGGTCTGGCCGCAGTTCACTTCGAACCCGTCTCACTGATAGGACGATGCGCCACTAGCTTTTTTTCAAGACCGGATGCGAAGCAATTCGCCGAGAAGTTCCTGAAGTGTTTTCTTCTGGGTCTGAAACTTGACGTCGACGTGCGTTACTCAGGTATGCGCTATTTCGAAGATAGCAATCGAAGATACTGCGGCGCCTGCGGCCATAATTTTTGCGTCACTCCGGATGGCAACATCACAACGTGTTACGAGGTGCTCAATTCAAAGGATCCGGCAGCGAGCGTTTTTTTCATAGGCAAGGTCGATCCAATCCAGGGACGGTTGGTGTTGGACCAAGCGCGCATTGAGCAACTGAAGCAAAGAGTTGCTGAGAACATGGAAGCTTGCAGAGGCTGTTTCCTCAAGAATCATTGCGCGGGGGACTGTCCGGTCAAGAGCTTCAGGCATTCCAATCGTGACCTCTATTCCCCGGATCCCTATCGCTGTCAGATTGCTAAAAGGGTTAATAAACAAATCATCGCCTGGTTGGCCGACGGTGTTATTGAGCCCCGTGATGTCGAACACTCAAAAATTATATGTCTTTGAACTCAACTTTCAAATAAGAAGGGAGGATTGCTATGGCCAAGAATCAAAGTCCGAAAATCAGGATTATCACGCTTTCCGAAAAGTCACGGAAAGCATCCAATCACAGATGCGAATGCCAATGTGTTAACTTTAATTGCGGATGCGAATGCGTAAAACATACACCATGCACGGAATGCTTGGTCATGCCCCAAGAATCGGCGATGAAAAAAAGGGGGGAGCCTAGGACGATTTTCAAGATTGCTGGGGACAAAAACAAGAAATAAGAAGGGAGTCTTTCAAAATACCTCTATGGCAGTTCGGCGGACATAACACTTATTACGACCGCTTATTGTTGAATACCATAACCCATCAACCCTCGAGTTGGCGTTCACCCCAATAACTGAACAACTTCTTGCTTGAGGATTACGCTTCAAGTAATCTCCACAAGGGGAGGTGAAAATGGAGCCGAGAAGGTATACGGA
>CAYWRA010000113.1:0-7595 GCA_964460305.1 uncultured bacterium | reverse complement strand
GGCCGTATTGGCCGAAAATCTCGTGTTTTAGCCCAAATGTGAGAAAGTCGGGTTAAGCCCCCGAAGGGACGCGGCTAAACTTTAGCTTTCCATTCCTCTTCCCTCTCTTTTACTCTTTGTGAGACTCCGGTCTTTTTCCCGAAGGGACCCCTTCGGGGTGTTTCTTTTCTTCGTGTGCTTGGTTATGCAACTATCTCCGCTCTGTGCCGTATCTCTGTGTGCCCTATGGTTCCCCTTGAAGGGCCCCACCGAGTCATGTCGGTTGAAGATGACGGTTGAAAATGACTGCCAAAAGGAGCATGCTCGGTTATAATAAACACCGGACAAAACAGGGCAGAGCCTACAGCCCCAGCGTCGGAGATGGGCGCCCGGAGAGACCGGCCGCCAGTGGGGTAAGGAGGTAGTATGAGCGCGCAACATCCCTTGGGGACGTTCAGGGATCTCGAGAGGAGAATCATCCGCAGCCTATGGGGAGAGGAATCCTCCGGTCCCGTGTTCATGGAGGTGCATTTTGAACCGTGCGTCGACGTGTTTGAGACACGGGATGGCACCGTCGTCAAGATTGAGATTCCCGGAATCAAGAAGCGGAGCATCACCGTGGAGCTCGAAGGGGACACCCTCATCATCAGCGGACTTAGGGATGACACGTCGAGAGAGGAAAAGGTCTCCTACCAGCAGATGGAGATCGACTACGGGAGGTTCGAGCGTAGGGTAAGAATACCCACCCCGATCATAAAGGATGCGGTGAGCGCGCGCTATCGTGACGGCTTTCTTGAGGTGCGATTGCCGAGGCGGCGCCCCGGCAAGGTACGGAGGCACGATTGAGGATCCACCCCCGTTTGATTCAGCGCCGCCCACCGGAGGAAATTGATCATGGACGCAAATAATTCACCCAATGATATGAGTGTGAAGGTCCCCATTCCCCGCGAGATAGGGGTATTGCCCCTACGCGACACGGTGATCTTCCCTTTTATGATAACACCGCTCCTTGTCGGTCGCGAGAAATCGATACGGTTGATCAACGACTCCCTCTCGGGCGACAAGATCGTGGGGCTCGTTGCCCAGCAGAAAACCGAGCTGGAGGACCCGCGCGTGGACGACCTCTACCGCTACGGGACCGTCTGCAAGATACATAAAATGATACGCTATCCGGACCAGCGGGTGAACATCATCATCCAGGGACTCCAGCGATTCCGGATCGAGAGCGTCATTCAGGAGGACCCCTATTTCAAGGCGGCGATTGCTCCGCTCGACGACGTCATCCAGGCGGACATGGAGATGCAGGCGCTCACTCGGAGCGTCTCGAACCAGTTCCAGAAGATCCTGTCGCTCTCCCCGCTCCCTGCCAAGGAGCTGCACATGTCGGTCCTGAACATCACCGAGCCGAGCAAGCTGGCCGATTTCATCATTTCGAACATGGACGTGGAGCTGGCCAAAAAACAGGAGCTGCTCGAGGAGCTTGACGTCAAGGCGCGGTTGAAGAAGCTGTTGCTCATCATCGACAAGGAGATCGAGATTCTCGAACTGGGGACTAAGATCCAGTCGAGCGTCCAGAGCACCATCAGCAAGGGGATGCGGGAGCACTACCTGCGGGAACAGCTCAAGGCGATCCAGAAGGAGCTTGGGGAGGGAGACGAGCAGACGCGGGAGGTGCGCGAGTTTGCCGAGAGCATCAAAAAGGCGAAGATGCCGAAAGAGGTCGAGGAGGTCGCGCGGAAGGAGCTCGGCCGTTTTGAAACCATCAACCCCGCCGCCGCCGAGTATACGGTTTCCAAGACCTATCTCGAATGGCTGGTGGGCCTCCCCTGGTCGGTGGCGACCAAAGACACGTTGGACATCCGCAGGGCGAAGAAGATCCTCGACCGCGACCACTACGATCTTGAAAAGGTCAAGGAGCGCATCCTCGAATACCTCGCCGTGCGCAAGATCAAGAAGGACACCAAAGGGCCTATCCTCTGTTTTGTGGGGCCGCCCGGCGTGGGAAAGACCTCTCTCGGGCGTTCGATCGCCGCGGCCATGGGGCGGAAATTCATCCGAATCTCGCTCGGCGGAGTGAGAGACGAGGCGGAGATCAGGGGGCACCGGAGGACGTACGTGGGCGCCCTCCCGGGACGGATCATCCAGAACATCAAGAAATGCGGCGCCCTGAACCCCGTGTTCATGATCGACGAGGTGGACAAGATCGGGAGTGATTTTAGGGGCGATCCCGCGAGCGCGCTGCTCGAGGTGCTGGACCCCGAGCAGAATTTCAGTTTCTCCGACCATTACCTCGAGGCCCCATTCGATCTCTCCCCGGTGATGTTCATCACCACCGCGAATATCCTGGATCCGGTCCCGCCGGCGCTAAGGGACCGCATGGAGGTGATCGAGCTCCCAGGCTACACGGAGGAGGAGAAGATTACGATCGCCAACGGCTACCTCATCCCCAGGCAGCTAGCCGAGCACGGCCTTAGCCTTGGGCATGTCGTTTTCAAAAAGGAGTCGATCGAGGGCATCATCCGCGACTACACCCGCGAGGCGGGTTTAAGGAACCTTGATCGCGAGATCGCCGGCGTGTGCAGGAAGATCGCCAAGTCGGTCGCGCAGGGGAAAAGTAAGAAGGTCATCGTCACGAGGCAGGGGTTGCGAAGGTACCTCGGGCCGGTGCGCTTCATTTCGGAACTCGCGGAGAGGACCGGCGAGCCCGGCGTGGCGATCGGCCTTGCCTGGACGCCCGCCGGCGGCGAGATCCTCTTCATCGAGGCGAAGCGGATGAGAGGGAAGAAGGGTCTGACCCTGACCGGGCAGCTCGGCGAGGTGATGAAAGAATCGGCGATGGCGGCGATGAGTTTCGTGCGCAGCTACGCCGGCCGCCTTGGGGTCGCGGAGGATTTCTTCGAGAAGAGCGATATCCACATACACGTGCCCGCGGGCGCGATCCCCAAGGACGGGCCTTCCGCCGGCGTTGCCATTGCCGCGGCGCTCGTCTCTCTCCTCCGCGGGATCCCGCTCGATCCCCGGACGGCGATGACCGGTGAGATCACCCTCACCGGCAAGATCCTGGCGGTCGGAGGGATCAAGGAAAAAATCCTTGCCGCGCGGAGGGCGGGCGTCACCACGGTAATCCTGCCGGAGAAAAACAGGAAAGACCTCCAGGAAGTCCCGCCCATATTGCGCCGCTCGTTGAAATATCTGTTTGTGAAAGACCTCTCGCAGCTCCTTAAAAACCTGTTGCGGGACGCGGAGAGGGGGAAGAAGAATAAATGAGACGGCGCAAAAAGGGGGAGGTCAAACGGATCGGCGTGCTCACGGGCGGAGGAGATTGCCCGGGGCTTAACGCCGCCATCCGCGCCATCACCAAGACCGCGATCAATGAATATCGCATGAGCGTGGTCGGGTTCAAGGACGGCTACGAAGGCTTGGTCGAGCGGAGATTCAAGGAGCTCTCCTACGACGACGTGTCGGGAATCCTCACCTGGGGGGGGACGATCCTCGGCACCTCCAATAAGGCCGATCCGTTCCACTACCGCATCGGGAGCGCGCGGGGCGCGGCTTCCCTGGATCTGTCGGATCAGGCGATTGAGAATGCGCGCCGCCTCGGCGTCCAGGCGCTGATCTGCATCGGCGGAGATGGGACCCTTTCGATAGCGCACCGTCTTTGGAAGAAAGGGCTCCCGTGCATCGGTGTCGCAAAGACCATCGATAACGATCTTGGAGAAACCGATGTGACCTTCGGTTTCGATTCCGCTCTCACGACAGCCGCCGAGGCGATCGACAAGATCCGCACCACGGCTGAATCGCACCATCGGGTGATGGTGGTCGAGGTCATGGGGCGCTACGTCGGATGGATAGCCCTCTGCACGGGCCTTGCCGGCGGCGGCGATGCGATCCTCATTCCCGAGATCCCGTACCGTATGAATGTCATATGCGATCTCGTGAAGGCGCGGCACAGGAAGGGGAGGAGGTTCAGTATTATCGTGATATCCGAGGGGGCGAGGCCAGTCGGTGGGAAGCAGGTTGTGGACAGGGTTGTGGGAGACAGCCCCGATCCGGTCAGGCTCGGCGGCGTTGGCAGGGTTCTCGCGATTGAAATCGAGAAACGCACCGGGATCGAGGCGCGCGTCACGGTCCTGGGGCACCTCCAGCGGGGCGGCGAGCCGACCGTGTTCGACCGCATCCTCGCCACTCGTTTCGGGGAGGAGGCCGTGCGCCTCGCACGGGAAGGGCGGTTCGGGAGAATGGTGGGAATCAAGGGCGGGGAGATCGTTTCTGTCCCCTTGCTCAAGGCCATCGCAAAGCTCAAGCGCGTGCCGAGGAATTCCCCTCTCATCAGGGCGGCGAGGGCCGTCGGGACTTGCTTTGGTGTATGAGTATCCTGCCTATTGGCATCAGACCGCATCAGTGGGATTTGCAGCTATGACATCATCCATACGGGAGAGGCTTTCCGGTTTGTTGCGCAGCCATTCTTCGAACCGTGAGATCGCCCTCGGGCTTGCGGTCGGTATGTTCGTGAGCTTCTTCCCGATCTACGGCCCGCAGATGCTTGCCTGCCTGGCGATCGTCTTTATCTTCCGAAGGTTGAACAAAATAGCCGTCTTCCTAGGTGTCCAGTTCTCATGGCTCTATCCGCTTGTCGTATATTGTGACTACCAGGTGGGCCGGCTGATCATGCCGGGGGAGCATCCGGCATTCCTGATGTCAGATTTCCGGGAAAAGGGATTTTCCCACCTCGTCTCGATGGTGAAGCAACTGTTCCCGCTCCTCCTCGCAGGCGGCCTCGTCGCCGGGGCCGCCGCGGCGCTGTTGACCTACGCGATCGCACTGGCGCTGCTGAAGAAATACAGGAAACTACGGAGGCCGTAGGAAACCACAGAGGACGCAGAGGAGGCACTGAGAGCACGGAGGGATAACCCCAAGATTGATTGCCGTAGTAATTCTCTGTGCCCTCTGTGGTTATTCATTAGAATATTGGGATTCGGGGTTTGGGATTTGGGATTTTCAGTATAAGGATGTGCCATGATCGTCAACGTCGGCTCTCTCAACAGGGTGAAGTGCGAAGCGGTGGAGGAGGTATGCCGCGAGCTCTTCGGCGACGTCACCGTCAGGCAGCACCGGATCGATTCCGGGGTTTCGCATACTCCTTCTACCGACCAGGAAATCCTTCGCGGCGCGACCAGCAGGGCCGCAGGGGCGTTCCATGCGTCACCGGCCGACCTCGGAATCGGTCTTGAGGGTGGGATCGATCCGGGGCCGTACGGTCCGCTGCTCAAGGGGTGGGTTGCCGTGTATGACGGCGCGGATATGTTCACGGCTTCGACCCCGGCGATGCCGTTCCCCCGCCACCTTTTTGAGAGGGTGAAAGAGGGGAGGGAACTTGCCGACGTCATGGACGAGGCGAGCGGGAAAAAGGATGTGCGCTCGAATGAGGGGGCATTCGGGATTCTGACAGCCAACCGCATCACGCGCATGCAAAGCTTCAAGCTCGCCTTGTATTGTGCTCTCGCGCCGATCATAAATAAAGGAATTTATAACGTCGCCGACACTCCCAACGCCTCACGCGCAACATGCATCCAAGATGATGCATCCCGAATCACACACGGAAGGAATCACGGATAATGCGTGAGATATTAAGTTAATCCCTGTTTGCCTGTGGTTGATTTTGCGTGGAGACTTTGTGGAGAGAGGCATTTATCCAGAATGAGGCGATGAAGTAGTAACAGGGGTAGATAAACGAGGCGTGCAGGAGTAGCCTATTGACCTTCGGCATGAGGACGATGAGCGCGAGGACCGAAGCGGCCCATGCGACTGTGAGCGGGCGCGTCAGCCATGCGAGCGGCTTAGTTTTGAACGGGTCGATGTGCTTTATCGGGGTGAATACCAGCAGCGCTAACGCGAGCACGATAAGGAGGTTTAAGATAGGGGGCCAAGCAAAGAGGGAGAGATATACGGCCACGACGTTCCAGTAGCTCGGGAATCCCGTGAAGAAGCCGTCGTTCGTCTTCGCCTTTTCCTGGCAGAAGCCGTAGGCGCTCGCGAGCAGCGGGACCGCGGCCCAGAGCCACATGCCTGCGGGCAACAGGTCGGTGCGCACGAGAATGAGCACGGGGATGAAAACGTAGTTGACGTAGTCCACGATGTCGTCGAGCTTCCTCCCGTTGAAGTCGGGAAGGATTTGAGGAGTGCGAAAACGCCGCGCGAGGGGGCCGTCGGTGCCGTCGATGAACGTCGAGAGCGCGAGCCACAGAAAGGCGCCGCGTATATCGGCCTGCAGCAGCGCGCGCAGCGCCAGGAAGCCGATGACTAGGCCGAGCGCCGTATATGCCTGTACCCCCCATGCGATCAGTTTGTCTTTCATCACGGCAAACTATATCAGCGCGCGCCGTGTGGGTCAATTACCTCTTACTCTCTTTTACTCTTTGTGAATAATGTAGTTGCTCTTGGTTTTTCTCCTTGTCCTCCCCCCAAGGGGCCCCTTTCCCAAAAGGATCACTTTCCCGACGGGATCCCTTCGGGACGGGACGGGACGGGGCGCGCCTCCGTGGTGGGCCCTCATGAGGTAGTGCAATATTCCCTAGAAACGATAAACGATAAACGATAAACTGTTTATCACTATGAGCAACCACCTGTACGAGCTGATCATTATCGGGGGCGGCCCCGCCGGGCTCGCCGCCGGCATCTATGCCGCGCGCGACGGCCTTGACTGTCTCCTTTTTGAAAAGGAAGCCCAGGGCGGTCAGCTCGCGCTGACGAGCGAAATCGCCAACTATCCCGGCTTCGCGACCCCCATCGCCGGTTACGAGCTGGCTGACAAGATGCGTGAGCATGCCGGCCGGTTCGGCCTCGCCGTGCATGCGGAAACGGCGGTGGCATTCGCCGTCGGGGAGGACGCTTTTTCAGTCACGACGGATGAGCGGCGGTGCCGCTCCCGGGCCGTCATTATCGCCGCCGGATCGTCTTACCGGATGCTGGGTGTCCCCGGTGAGGAGCGCCTCAGGGGACACGGGGTATCGTACTGCGGGAGTTGCGACGGGCCGCTTTTCCGCGGCGGGTCGCTTATCGTAGTCGGCGGCGGTGATACCGCACTAGAGGAGGCGCTCTTCCTCACGCGCTTCGCGGCGCGGATCAAACTTGTTCACAGGAGGAATGAGTTTAGGGCGAAGCGATATTTGCAAAAACTTGCGCATGCCCATCCGAAGATGGAATTTGCTTTGGGATCGGTTGTCAGGGAGATCCGCGGCCGGGATCGGGTGACCGGTGTAGTGATCGAAGATGTCCGGATGGGGGGCGTGTCCGAATTCGCGTGCGACGGCGTTTTTATCTTCATCGGCGCGCGGCCGAACACCGGTTTTCTGAAGAATTGTTGCACGTGCGACGAGGCGGGATATGTTGTCACCGACTGCGACATGCGCACGTCCGTCCCAGGCGTCTTTGCCGCGGGCGACGTGCGCGCCGGCTCGGTTAGACAGGTTGCCTCCGCGGTCGGCGACGGCGTGACGGCGCTCATCCATGTTGAGCAGTTCCTCAGCTCGGAATGTAAATAATCTAATTAGCCCACTACTGATAGAGGGAATTGCTATGTACGCAACGCATTGAATAGGAGGAGAGGAGAAGGATAA
>CAYWRA010000112.1:0-7866 GCA_964460305.1 uncultured bacterium | reverse complement strand
ACAATATTTATATGTCATCGTATTTATGACAGAGTGTACTAAGTAAGCGCCATTCGGGTCAGACCTCGACTATTGACAGAGTTGCAACTACCCCCAGGTGGCAAAGTAATGATGCCTTGCTTACAACAGCCAGGGGTTAATATTACTCCTTTTTGACCGCTGTGGGAAAGGAAATATGCTGAAAGATATCCACTAAAACATGGGTAGAGGTTAGAGCGCCGAAACTGAGGAATCGGTTGTTAAACAAAGCTAAAAATCCCGGCTACAAAACCAGGCCACACTCCGGTCTTCATGAGCTTTTTATTCGGCGGGATACCTGCGTTTCTTCTGGCAATAGATGAGGTTTGACCCCGAGCGTATTTGGTTTTCTCTGGCAGGATGGGCATGATCTGGGCTTGATACTTGCCCGCCTCTGGCGGGAATCAAGCCCCTACATCAACTGTCCCGTTTCTGGTTTGCGCTAGTGGGTAGATGAATCGGGATAATCAGGTAAATCAGGTGCTAAAAAGCAGTAAGCTAAATCTGTGGCGGGATTGCTTCTCCCTCTGCGCGGGATCGCAATGACAGGACCACTCTATTTTACTCTTTGTAAGGAAAAGTTGTTCCTTCGTGGTTAAAATCCGCGTCTATCCGCGTTCATCCGCGGCAAAAAACCGTGCTTCTCCCCCTCTAATCTCTTTCTTCTCTTTTACCCTTTGTGAAAAATCGCCCGCCTGTCTATCCATGTCAAGCCGTGAATAGAAACGCTGCGGGAACGAGAAGCGGTTTTTGCTGCGGAAAATCTCAGTGTCCTCTGTGATTCTCTCTCTGTGCACTCTGTGGTTGCACATTAATATTGGGATTTGGGATTTTACAACCCCGCGTTCAGCTTACGGCGGACGGCGCTGGCGCGGGAGAGGAGATTACAAACAGCGGAAGGATCGGCGCCGCGGAGGGCTTTTTTAAGGATGGCAAGCTGTTCTTCCAATGCTTTCATGGCGCGGAGGATTTCGTCGGCGTTGCATATGCCGATATCCACCCACATCTCCGCGTCGCTTGAGGCGACACGCGTAATGTCCTTGAACCCGCTCCCCGCATACTCGATAACGGTTTTTTCATTCTTAAGCGTTTTAACGGAAGCGTTGACGAGGGCGGCTGCGAGGAAGTGCGGCAAATGACTGATAGCGGCGACGATCTTATCGTGGGCATCGGGGCTCATGAGGGTCACTCGGGAACCAAGGCCCTGCCAGAGTGCGCGCACCTTCCCGATCGCCTTCTTATCCGTCTTCCTCGTGGGGGTGAGGATACAGGGAGCGTCCTCAAAAAGATTCGCGCGGGCCACCCCCATCCCGCTCCGCTCGGAGCCGGCGATGGGATGCGCTCCGACAAAATGCGCATGGGGATTGAAAATCTTCCCCATTGCACCTACGACGCGCCGCTTGCTGCTTCCCACGTCGGTGACGATGCAACCCGGCTGGAGATATGGTTTGATCATGGTCGCCATCCGCTCCATGACACCTAGGGGGGTGGCAATAATTACAAGGTCGGCGCCGGCAATCGCCTCTTCTTCATCCAACGTGGCAACGTCAACCACGCGCAGCCGCTTCGCCTCCCCGATCGATTCCCTCCGGCGGACGAGGCCGTATATCCTTCCGGCGAGACGCCTCTCCTTCGCGGCGAGGCCGATCGAGCCGCCGATGAGACCGAGGCCGACAATGCATATCTTTTTGAAGAGGGGCATAGTAAATCCCAAATCCCAAATCCCAAATCCCAAATTCGAGGAGAGACAGTCGAATTAGGGAATAGTTATTTGGGATCTATTTTTCCGTAATCGTTTCCTCCACCTTAACCCCAAAATGCCTTCCCGCCTCTTCCAGATAAGCGAGGATTTCGCTGCCCTTTTCCAGCTCGACCACCGAAACGGGCTTTCCGCCGGGCCCGACGAGGCGTATGGTCTCAGCGTTCTGGAGGATCAGGGAGATAATCTTTCCGCCTGCGTCCGCTTCCAAAAGCAGCATGGGCCGTTTCTCTATTTTTACGCGGCCGACGATCGTCGGCTGTGTCGCCCCATCATGCCGGACGACGAGGGCTTCGTCGCCCGTCTTCAACTCCGACAGGTATTTCGTCCTCCCCCCCGGCAGCAGCGTATAGGCATGGACCCCGCCCGCATTCACCCTGAAAGGCCTCGGGGCGACATATGGATTCTCGATGCTCTCCGCGTGCACGAGGAAAAGCGCCGCGCTGGAATTCCCTACCAGCATCCCCTCCCCCAGCCCCATGCTGGTGCACGTATCGATGCAGACGCGGTCGCCCATCCCCAGTTGCTTGACCTGCGTAACTCTAGCGGTACAAAACGCCATGCGTTCGGAGGATTTCGCTATCGAGCCGACCGTCTTCTTTATCTCGGATAGATCCCTCGTATCCAGCACAACGCCCGCAACCCCCTTTTCGAGTATCCTCAACGCCGTCGCGGCCTCCTCGGCATTTGCGACCTCCGCGAACAAACCGCTCGTCTGCGCGACGAGATTTTCCAGGGGGATGATTTTCCAATCCCGGCAGCGGACCACCACCGTTTTATCTTTGCTCAACCGCAGCACGCGCTCCTCGTCGGCCTTGCTGTTGATCTCCAGCTCGACCACCTCTTCTCCCAGTTTGAGGTCTCCGTCGGGAGCGACCGTTTTTATTTTACCGAGCCTCCTGACCTGAGCCGTCTTTCCAACCTCAACCATCACAGCGTCGGCGCCGCTCTCGAGGGCGGTGGTGACGATCGACGTATCCCACGGTATCGCCTTGACCCATATCTTTTTCATTTTTTACCCATTGATGAATGACAAATGACAAAATTCAAATGACAAAACCTCATTGTGTTTTGTCATTTGTCATTTGGTATTTGTCATTTCTTCAGATATTCCAGCGCCCTCTCCATCTCCCATCCGTCGTGCGTCATCCGGCAGATGGTCTGGACGACCCGTATCGGGTCCTTGTGCTGGAAGGCGTTTCTCCCAATGGAGACGCCGGCCGCGCCGGCCTTGAGCGCACCGTCCACCATGACGAGAACGTCCTTATCGGTCTCGACCTTCTCTCCCCCGGCGATGACAACCGGGACGGGACATCCCTCGACGACCTCTCTGAACGTTTCGGGGCTGCCGGTATAATTCACCTTCACGATGTCGGCCCCGAGCTCCGCCCCGACCCGTGCTGCATGCTTCACGTATTTCACGTCGAACTGGTCCTTTATCTTCTCGCCACGCGTGTACATCATGGCGACGAGCGGCATACCCCATCTGCGGCACGCCTTTGAAACCTCGCCGGCATCCCGCATCATGGCGGTATCCATGGCGTCGCCTAGATTCAGGTGGATGCTCACCGCGTCAGCCCCCAGGAACAGCGCCTCCTCGACCGTGCACACCAGCACCTTCGTGTTAGGGTTCGGGCTCATGGAAGTGGACGCCGAGAGGTGGACGATTAAACCCACGTCCTTTCCCCCTCCCCTGTGCCCCGCCGCCACCATCCCCTTATGCAAAATAATGGCATTCGCCCCGCCATCGACCACCTTGTCGATGGTAGTCCTGATATCCGCGATGCCGGGGATCGGCCCCATGGTCATCCCGTGATCCATCGGAATGATCACCGTCCGCTTGCTCTTCCTATTAATTATCCGTTCCAACCGAATCGCCTTGCCGATCATGTGAACCTCCCTGTCTAAGTCTCAAGCCGCGTGGGGCGTAGGGAATGGGGCGTTATGCGTAAATACCAATCACGCCGTCACGCCTTACGCCGACGCGCATTATCCTCTCTCTCAAAAGGGCCCCTTGGGGCAATGTGACAATCTTGATTAACTATTTGCGCTGCAGTAAGTACTTATCGGCCAATCAAAGTTGATGAATAGATCAGGCTAAAGCTTACCGGGCCCTGGGATACGATCCCAAATGCTCCATAAAAAGACACTGCCCTTGAAGCTCCTTCAACGCCTTCACGACGTTTGCGTCGCCGGCATGCCCGAGAAAATCGATAAAGAAATAGTATTCCCATGCCTTCTTCTTTGACGGGCGCGATTCGATTTTGGTCAGATTGATCGCGTGCTTCTTGAACGGGAGGAGCATCCGGTACAAAGCCCCCACACGGTCGGCGATGGAGACGATGATGGAGGTCTTGTCGTCTCCGCTCGGGCCGGTGGAGCTGTTTCCAATGACGAGGAACCGCGTCTCATTCCTGCCGCTGTCCTCGATGCCCCGCTCCAGAACGTTAACCCCGTATATCTCCGCTGCAAGCTCGCTCGCGATCGCCGCCGCGTGTTTCTCCCGTGCCGCCAGCTCCGCGGCGCGCGTGGTCGAGGATACCTCAATAAGCTCAACGGCCGGGATCGTGCTCCTCAACCAGGTTCGGCACTGGCCGAACACCTCCGACTTCGAGTAAACCTTCCGTATTTCCGCCGCCGGACAATCGGCAAGGAGGCAGTGAGAAATCTCGAGATATATCTCCGCACAAATCTTCACCCTCGAATCGATGAACATGTCGAATGTGTGCGTGACCGCCCCCTCAATGGAATTCTCTATGGGGACGACGCCATAGTCCACACTCCCCCGCTCGACGTTAGAAAAAATGTCCGTGATTCCGGCCATTGCGGCATACCGTACCGAGCTGCCGAACTTCCTGCGAGCGGCGACGTGCGTGAACGTCGCCTCGGGCCCCAGGTAGGCGATCACGAGTTTTTTCTCCAGGGCCATCGCCGCGGACATGATCTCCCGGTAGATGGCGCGTATCGATTCGAGCGGCAGCGGCCCCTTGCTCAACCTGGATAGCCTCTTGTAGACCTCCTTCTCCCTCTCCGGAGAATAGATCCCCTTCCGCAACTCCCTCTTGATCTTTCCGATCTTGACGGCGTACGAGGTCCTCGCATTGATGAGATCGATCAGTTTGTGATCGATGCGGTCTATCTTTTTCCTCAGATCGTCTATCTTCACCAGTGCCTCCCGGTTTTAAGATACGCGAGACGGTGAGTCGGTGAACGGGAGATAAACAAACCGCCGGCTCTCCCCCGAAGGGGCCCCTTAGGGGCGTTTCTCCCCTTCTCCGACAGGCCCATTCACAATCAGGCCAACTGCTTCTGCTCGACGACCGGCTGGGCGGCGGCGGGCGCCGCAGGGGGCGTCTGCTCGGTTGCCGCCTGATCGAGGGTCGCCTCGAGGGGGGCCTTCGCAGCCGCGGTCGCAGAAGGGGCCTGCTCAACCGCCGCCCGCTTCAGCTCCTCTATCTGGGGCAAATCCTTTAGGTCCCGCAATCCGAAATGCTCAAGGAATTTTCTCGTCGTCACGTACAGATGGGGCTTCCCGATAGCCTGCTTGCGTCCCCTTGTCTCGACAAGCTCCCTGTCGGCGAGGTTTTCGAGCACGCCATCGATGTTGACGCCCCGGATCGCCTCGATTTCAGCCTTGGTGATCGGTTGGCGGTAGGCGACGATGGCAAGCGTTTCTAGCGCGGGCGCGGATAATTTTCTCCGCGAAGGCGCCGCGCGCAGCTTGCTTATCCACTCCGCGTATTCGGGTAGCGTCTGCAACCGATAACCGCCCGCCACCTCGGCGATGGTGAAGCTCCGGCAACTCGATCGGTATTCCTCCCGGAGCTCGTCGATCATCGCACGGATTCCGCTCTCGGTCAACTGGGCGCCGGCGCCAACGGCCTCCCTGATCTCGGAGGGCTTGAGCGGCTCGCTCCCGGCGAATAAGAGCGCTTCTATTATGGATTTCGTCTTGTCGGTACTCACGTTATCCTCTTGTTATCGTCGCATCGTCACTTATTCGCACCCTACCCCGAAGGGGTCCCTTCGGGAAAGGGCGCGCTACATGACTCCCCTATCACTACAGTCAAGCGGCGCATATCTCGATCTCGGCGAACGGCTGGGGCTGGTGCGCCTGGATCTTCTTGAGCCTTATCAACTCGAGCAGCGCCAGAAACGTCGCCACCACCTCCGCGCGGACGAGGACGTCTTTGAAAAGCTCGCTGAACCTAAGCGCCGAGCGCATCGTGAGCAGCTCCATGATCGACGCGATTTTATCGGTGACGGTATAGACCTCCTCGGCGATCTCTCTCGGCTCGCCGGTTACGCGTTTGAGCACGTCCGAGAATGCGCTGATCAGGTCGAAGATACTCACCTCCGTGAGGGGGCTGTCCGTGGGCTCGGGGAGAAACGTCTTGTCAACGTAGCGAGCGAAGACGGCCTGCTGCTCGATCTCCCTCTCCGAAAGATAGCCGGCGGTCTCCTTGAACTTCTTGTACTCCAGCAATTGTTTGACGAGCGTCATCCGCGGGTCTTCTTCCTCATCCACCTGTTCTTCCACCGGCCTTTCATCCGGCGGCAGGAGCATCCGCGACTTAATGTGCAGCAGGGTCGCGGCCATCACGAGGAATTCGCTCGCGATGTCGAGGTCGAGCATCCGCATGAGATCGAGATACTGGAGATATTGATCGGTGATCTTCAAGATCGGGATATCGCAGATGTCCACTTCCTCCCTGCGGATCAGATAGAGTAGGAGGTCCAACGGCCCCTCGAAGATGTCGAGCGCGACCTTGTAGTCGCGCATGTCAGCCATGATGCGGTCATGGACTGCCTTCTCGCCTTCGGCTCCGCCATCCCCCCCCTCGGGGGGGAGAGGAGTGACATCGCTTCCCGTCAGCGCAGAAGCCCCATCTTCTCTTTCACTTCCCGGATCGTTTTCTGTGCGATTTTCCTGCATCTCTGTGCACCCTCGTCCAGTGCGCTATATATCTTTGACTTGTCGTTTATGAGTTGCCCGAATCGCTCCCGGATCGGCGCTAGCTCCGCGCTTATCGCTTCTGCCAACATCTTCTTGCAATCAAGACACCCGATCCCCGCCGTCGCGCATCCCTCGGCCACCTGGGATAGGCGCCCTCCCGGCGAGAAGAGCTTGTGGAGGCTATGGATGTTGCATTGCTCGGGGTTCCCCCGGTCGGTCCTGCGCTTGCGCGAGGGATCAGTCACCGCGACGGAGAGCTTCTTCCATATCTGCTCCGGCGACTCCGTAATCGCGATGTAATTGTCCAGGGTCTTACTCATCTTCGCCCTGCCGTCAAGCCCCAGGATCCTCGCCCCCGCCCCCAGGTGGGTCCTCGGTTCCGGAAACGTCTGGCCATAGACATTGTTGAACTTGCGTGCGATGTCGCGCGTGAGCTCCAGATGCTGCGCCTGGTCCTCTCCCACGGGAACGATTTCGGCCTTGTAGAGGAGGATGTCGGCGGCCTGGAGCACCGGATAATCGAGCAGCCCCATGTTTATATTTTCACGGAACTGCTCCGACTTGTCTTTGAACTGTGTCATCCGTTCGAGATAAGCGATCGGGATGACGGTATTGAAATACCAGGTGAGCTCGGTGTGCTCAGGCACGTCGGACTGCACGAAAATAGCGCACTTCTCCGGATCGACCCCGCAGGAGATATACCCCACGGCGGCGTCAAAGATCCTGGATTGCATTTCCCTCGGATCGTAGGGCGCCGTGATGGCGTGCATGTCGACGATGCAAAAAAGGCAGTCGTGGTCAGGGATAAGAGAGACCCAGTTTTTGATCGCGCCCACGTAATTGCCGATGTGCAAAACGCCGCTCGGCTGTATGCCGCTGAACACCCGTTTTTCCATATCGCTCCCGATTGATCCCGCAAAGGCGGCCTGTGGCAAACTAAATGAAACTTATTATGCCACAGGTGACTTATTCACCAACTTCATAAAGTTGATGAATAAGTCAGACTAAAGTGCAAATTCTATCAACTGTCCCTGGCTTTGTCAAACTCACGGCAGTTCATGGTTCGGAACCAATTGCGGTAATGGGACAGTTATGGGGTGTATAGGCACACAATTGAGGTGATGTGATTTTT
>CAYWRA010000111.1:0-7892 GCA_964460305.1 uncultured bacterium | reverse complement strand
AGAGATAGCGTGTGCAGGAACACGCGCGCCTTCGCCGGCGCTCGCCGCTGAGCCTCATAGAAAACGGGAGATATAGACCGCACCGAGAGATACCCCTTTACCTTCCCCGGTTCCCAGTAGTGCAGCACGAGAACGTTATCGCCTCGGCGCTTATCCTCCCCGAGTAGCTTGTAGAGGTACGCCTCGGTCCAGTTATAGTTCGGAGAGAGCACGACGCTGCCGGGGGGAACGGCTTCCAACACGCGATCCGTAACGTCGCCGTAGAACGTGTGATTGTGCAGATCCACGAGGGGAAAATGGTCATAAAAAAGCCGCAGCGCGTATGCGCAGAGGAAGAGCGCCGCAAGGAGGCGCGCGCCACCCCGACCCTCCGTGGGTCGCCCGCCCAAGGGCATAAACGCGCAACCGATCCAGATCGCGAAGATGAGATAGGATGGAACATAGTAGATAGGCATTTCGCTACTGGTGCCGTTTAGTCCGATGATCAGATCGCAAACGAATACGATCATCAGGAAGATCGCCTTGTCCCGCGCCCTCCACCAAAGCCTGGCAAGCCCGACGAGGCCGATGACGATCGCCGGGATGCCGTACTGGCTGCGCAACAGGCTGCCGTACATCGGGACGGCATTGCGCAGTAATTCCTTGAAGGTCAGGGGGAAACGCTGCGAGGCGAAGGAGTTTCCCATGACGAATCCCACAAATTCACCGAGCGAGCCGATCGAGACCTCCTTATATGCCATCGCTTGCCCGAATCGCAGATAAAGCCAGAGGTAGGGGATGACCGCCGCCGAGAGGAACAGGGCCGCGCGCGCCGCATACCGGTCCTCGGCTAAAAACTTTTTCCTGGCCGTTATGATCCAGCACGCCGCGGCGGGGAATATGATCGTGATAACGAGGTGATTGCCGAGACTGAGGCCGTAGAGCACGCAGGCCGCCTCTAGGTACCAGCTCCTGCCCCCCTCGCGCCACTTCCAGAGGAGCGATATGACGGCCGCCATGAAGAGCGCATTGAGGCTGTACACCTCGGCGATGAGGGAAACCGACCAGAAGGTCGAGCTGAAGGCGAACATGAGCGCAGCGCCTAGCGCGATGAGCGGCGAAAGCGGTACCTGGCGGAGTATACAGAACAGGAAATACGTCGCCAGGGCGCCGCAGAGCGCGGAGACGAGGTTCGTCCTGTAAGCCAGATCGCCTACGGGCAGGTATGGCGCGAGGTGGGTGATCCAGAGATAGACCGGGAATCCCGACGGGTGTGGGATGGAGAGGCTCTTCCCCGTGAATTGAAACTTTCCGCTGTCGCCGTAACCGCCGACGGTCGGCAGGAGTGTGGCGACGAACACGCAGAGCGGAAGAAAAAAACTAAGCGCGCCGCATAACCTTGTCTTCCATGTACCGTGCATATTCGGCAATGTCCTCAAGACGCGATCCTGGCCCGGTCTATTCATCAACCTTGATCGGCCGATAAATACTTACTGTAGCGCAAATAGTTAATCAAAATTGTCACATTCGAGATGAATAATCCAGGCTAGATCTCTCCATCCGGCACCGCCTCCGGTAACGTACTACCTCCGCGTCCCCCTCCCGCAAAAGGCCCTTCAGATACGCGAGGTCGAATTGCGCGCGGGACTGAATACCCCTTCTCTCGCTCATTGCATGGGGGAGATGCGCGATTGCCCCAAGGAGTCCCTCTATGAACGGCAACGCCTGGCGACCTCTCAGAACCTGATACGCGAGCTGAAAGAACAGATCGAAAATCAGGCGCGGGAGCGCACGGGGGAGCAGCCGTACAGGCATGTTCTTCACGAACACCGTCACGCTGTTCCGCGCGCTGAACCGAACAGCGATATCGCTCTTCCGTCTGCCGGTGGTGGCGCCCCCCACATGGTAGCATATCGCCCCGGGGACATAGAGGCAGCGGAATCCCCTTAGCTGCGCCCGGAAATCCAGATCGACGTCCTCCTTGTAGGAGACGAGACGCTCGTCGAAGAGGCCGATCTTTTCGAATAGTGCCCGGCGGTATAGCGCCGCGCCCGCGCATGCGCCAAAAACCTCTTCCTCTTTCCCGTACCGGCCCGTATCTTTCGCGAGGAACCCGCGCGGGATGGAGCGGCCGTTCATGGCATAGCAGTTGCCGGCGCTGTCAATGATGGAACGATTGGTGAAGTCAATCATCCTGGAGGCGCAGAGGGCGACGTCGGGCCGCCGGTCGAGCGCGGCGACGAGCTCCCCGAGCCAATCGGGGTGGACTTCCGTGTCATTGTTGAGGAGCGCGATGAGCTCGCTCCCAGCGCGCGCGATGCCGGCGTTCACCGCGGCGGCGAAACCCCTGTTCTCGCCGAATCGCAGCGCTTCGACCTGGGGATAGCGATCTTTAAGAAGCCGGAGCGAGCCGTCGGTCGAACCGTTGTCGACCACGATGGCTGCGAAATCGCAATAGCGCTGTCCCGCAAGCGAGTTGAGGCATGTGGGAAGCAGTTTCTCGCCGTTATAGTTTGGAATGATGACGGTTGCCCGGGGCGCCGCTTTTTGACTCATGAGGCCTTCCACAAGCAATTCGCGCGATCCTACTGAAGATACCCGAGGGCGCGGAGTTCCTCGATGGTCCGCTTGTCCAACGTAACTTTCTCAGCGGCCTTATCCAGGCCGAGCTTAACCCTGAGCCGCTCATTCTCCGCCCTCCACTCATGGAGTTGCTTCTCCAGCATCCCACGAGTAGCAACGTCTTGGCCCGAGAGGTCCGTTTTCTCCGCAGGATCCTTCTCCAGATTGAAGAGCTGGGGCACGGTGGCGAGCGTTGGCTTCCGGCCGGCGCCACCCTCCGCCCTCTGGATGAATTTCCACGCCCCCGTCCGCACGGCGTCGATTTCGAGCGCGTCGGAGTAGGCCGGTCGCGGACTGCCACTCTCCATCCCGCCGATGAGCGGCATGAGGCTCTCGCCCTGGAGATGCGGGTCGGGTTTTAGTTTTAACAGGTCGAGTACGGTAGGCAGGATATCGATGCTCATCGCCTGACGCCGGACGGTCACGCCTTTCCGCGGCAGCATCGGGCCCATAATGATCAGGGGGACCCTCATGATCTCATCATAGAGGAGCTCGGGATGCCCGAGGTCTCCATGCTCCAGGAAAGACTCGCCGTGATCGGACGTGACGATGAGCACGGTGTTCTTATCCACACCCATCTTGCATATCAGCTCCCACAACCCTTTGAGGCGGGAGTCAAAAGAACTGATGCCGCCGTCGTAGGCGTCGACAAGATAACGAAGGCTCTCATCAAATGAAGCCATGCGGGGCCAGCGTTCCTTGAAGAATTTCCTCATCTCCGGCTTGAATTTATCAAGAGCGGCCGGTTCGATCATCCGGTAAAATCCCTTCACCGTGCACCATAAGAGCACCGCCTTCTCGAACTCCTCGTCGGTGAGCGTGTAGTTCCCGGCATTGATGCGGGCGGCGATGTTCTTCATCTCCGCCTCGCTCATAAAGGTGCGGGGCTTGGGATGATGCACGTACGGGAAATGCACATCATAGGTGTGATAGAAGAGGAAAAACGGCCTCTTCCGATGTTCCTCGATCCAGTGTAGCGCCCGCTTATTTTTCTCCCGTGCCTTTGAATGGTCATCGTAAAAATCGAATCCCTGGCCGAATCCGAAGTCGGCGGACAGAACACCCCCGTCGGTAAAGGCCGCCGTGGAGTATCCCGCGCCTTTAAGTATCTCCGCCATGGTAATAAGGAGAGGGCCCATCTTGTCAGACTCCCGCTGTACGCCGTGCACGGCGGGATAAAGCGAGGTGAGCATGGACACATGGGAGGGGAGCGTCCAGTTTGCCTGAACGATAGCATCCTGGAATCGTATCCCATCCCGCGCCATGGAGTCCAGGAACGGAGACGTTTCCCGTCCGTAGTCATAGCAGTGGAGGTGATCCGCGCGCAGCGTGTCGATGGAGACAAGAATGACGCTCGGGCGGCCCGGGCGGCGGGCATGGAACGTGAAGAGAATGCACGCGCCGATGGCGACCGCGATGAGCGCGCCGATGGCGATTTTTTTCATAAGCGCTTATTTTGCACGAATGAAATGTGCCCTGCAAGGGTTTTGTTAGCAGGGTTTTGTTATCAAGGGCCTTGTTATTTGCGTGATCTAGCGTGCAGTCTATATTATGATGGAGGGTTAAGCAATTGATATTGTGTACAGCGGCCCTGATGCAGGAACACCTTTATGGCCAACTACTACGAGATCCTGGAGACACACCCCGAGGCCACCCACGCCGAGGTGAAGACGGCCTTCCGGAACCTCGCCAAGAAATATCATCCCGACTTCCATCCCCACCAGAGCGGATGGGCCCATAACAGGATGCACGAGATCCTCCGTGCATATGAGGTGCTGATCGACGAGGAGAAGAGGGCCATCTACGACCGGACGCTGTCTCACTGGGAAATCCGCAGGGGCACCGTCTACAGGGAATCGCTCAAGAAGAAAGGGGACGATCCCGCGGCGTGCTGCCAGTTGATCTTTCTCGATCTCCTAGAGGGACGGGGCGCCGATGCGCTGGCGCTCTACGAGCGGCTGCTCCTGCGGCAGCCGTCGTTCAGCCTCCGGCCCCACATGACGGTGGGCGACCGCCTGGACTGCACGTTTCTTCTCGCGGAGGAATACGAGAGGCAGCACAGGTCGAGGACGGCCTTCGAGCACTACTGTGGGATCTACCGGGACGATCTCATCCACAACTACTTCAAGCATTTCAGGGATGAGATCCTGTTGCGCATGCGCAATCTCCTGGTACAGTTCCTGGGCGAAGAGGGGGGGCTGCCGCACGCGCTCCGTGGTTTCTCAGGGGCACTCAGGGATGCGTTCCCACGGAGGGAGCGGGCCTTCATCTACAAGAAGATGGCGGAATGCTTTCTGCGCGCCGGGGCCGAGGGTCTTGCCAGGATGAACCTGCTCATCGCCCTCCAGCTCAACCCGAAGCTCGGCGGCGTCAAGAAGATCAGGACGAAGTTGGGGATGATGCGGATGGGGATCGCGGGGGAAAAGTGAATGACAAAACTTCATTGTGTTTTGTCATTTGGCATTCTCCCCTATTCCTCCTCGAACTCATACCCGTACTTGATGGCGAGGATGTTTTTATCCAGATACTTTGCGGGGAGCGCGGGCTTAAAATCCACCTTGTCGATGGCGATGCCGAGGTGGCGGAGCAGTTTTCCCAGGGCGACCATGTTGATAAAAAGCGGGTTCCCGAACTCCTTGAGCGCCGCCATTTTGAACGAAACATCCTCGACGTCTCCCTCCTCCCTCTGGTACTCGTCGGAGAGGATTCGCCCAACCTCCCGGTCGCGGATGACCTTCTTCGCCTTCACCCCATAGGTCTTTTTCACGGGGGCGAGCCGGAGCAGCAGGTCGGTCTCCTCAATGAACGGCATGTCCACACGCTCGTCGGCATAGGTAATGTCCGCCCTCACCATCCCCGCGCGCACGGTGGTGGGATAAGTCACGTTGAGCGCCACGTGTTTCCCCAGCGAGGCGAGGATGGCGGCGAGGGCATGCCCCATCACCTTGATCCCCTGACCCGCCGACCCCATGAGCACGACGGAATGCGACTTCTCCTCCGGGCTGGGCGCCCGCAGCCACTTTACCAGCGGCTTGAGCGCGACGCCGAAATACTCCTCCCCTATCACCTCGCCGGATTCAAAACCCTGTTTCTCGAAAAACCGTATGATCTCGCGCGCGTCGGGGAAGACGTAGACCATCGCCTTGAAGCAGCCGCGACGGACGAACTCGTCCATCGCCGCGAAATGCAGCGAATAGGCGTATCCCTGATCGCGGTAGTCGGGGTGGGTGCGCAGCCAGTGGACGGTCCCGATCCCGGCCGCGGAGCTGCCGAGGAGGAAGCCGGCAATCCTGCCCCCATCCTCGCTCACCAGCGCGATCACGTCCTTGCCGTGAAGCAAGCCTTTGATATTGGCCTCGCCGTACCGGCGGAGGTAGCTCTCCAAGTGCTCTCGGGGGACGGAATCGGCCATCTCCTCGCACGCAATCCGGAACAGCGCGGCAACCGCCTTCGCGTCCTGCGCCGTCATTTTTCTTATGGGTCGTTTCGTCATCCTATTAACCTTTGGGATTTGAATCAGTAATCCCTATCTCATCCTCCCCAAGCCTGTCGACGATCCCCTTCGCCGGACGATAGGTCTTCTTGAAGTACATCAGCATCTCGTAGGCATTCTGGTAGCCGAGGCGGCGCCCGAAGTTTACGGGGCACTGGGAGCGGATGTCCACTAGCGCGAATCCCTTGTGCGCGAATGCCGCATGGATCGCCTTCGAGAGAAGCGTCAGATGGAAGGTGGTGGCGCGTGCGTAGAAACTCCCGTGAGCCTTGATGAGGGACTGGCAATCCACCGGGCGGTCGGTGTTCCCCTCCGGGCTGGTGACGGTCTTCACGCCGAGCGCCGTGGTCGGCGATTTCTGCCCCCCCGTCATGCCGTAGATCTGGTTGTCGATGAGGATGACCTTGATGTTGGCGTTGCGGCGCGATGCGTGGATGAGATGATTTCCGCCTATGCCGAGAAGGTCCCCGTCGCCGCTGATGACGACGACGTTGAGCTCGGGCCGGACCGTCTTGATCCCTTCCGCGATCGGGATGGCTCGCCCATGCAGGCCGTGGACGCTCTCGAGCGAGAAATAGCCGGGGGCGCGCGCCGCGCACCCTATCCCCGATACGAGGACGGTGTCGCGTGGGTTGCACCCGAGGTCATGGAAGACCTCCGCGAGCGTCCTTACCACGAGGCCGTCGCCGCATCCGGGACACCAGTAGGTCGGTAGCCTCTCCAGCCTCAAATACTTTCTGACAGGCATTTCCGTATCCTCTCCTCCACGTAGCTCAGCTTGATCGCCCCCCCGAGTAGAGGCACGAACCCCACGGGGCGGTGCAGCAGCGCCTCCACCAGGATTTTATACTGGCCCGCATTCATCTCCATGACCACGATATTCTTATACGAGGCGGCTATTTCCCGGAGCATGTCCAGCATGGGGAAGATCCGTATCGGCCGGAAGATGGAGAAGCTCCGCTTGAAATGATAGGCCGCCCGAGACGCCGCTCCGAATGCTATCAGCAGCGTGTCCGATCCCTTTGTGTGAAGGTACTCGTAAAATTCGTAGCGCTGCGCAACCTCGGCGGTCTTGGCGGCGCGGGAAGCGATCAGCTCCTGGTGCGCCGACGGCGCGGTCGCTCTCGGATAATCCCCCGTGTGCGTGAGGGCTGTAAAGTGCCGTCTCCCATGCCCGAGCGGCTTGACTTGCCTCTGGCGGATCGGCACGTCGTCGAGCTCGGCGGTTTCATAGAGGTGCCCGATGAGGCCGTCGCTAAGAAGGATCACCGGTGAAAGCGATTCCTCGGCCGCGTTCATCGCCTCAATCATGTAGCGGTAAAGCTCCGATACGGAATTCGGGTAGAAGACTATGGGAAAATAATCGCCGTGGCTCCCGTAGCTGCACTGGAGAATGTCTCCCTGCGCGCCGAAGGTGGGCATGCCGGTCGCTGGCCCCACGCGCTGCACGTTCACCACCACGAGCGGCGCCTGCACCATGTGTGCTAGCCCGATCCCCTCCTGCATGAGGGAAAATCCGGGTCCGGACGTAGCGGTCATCGCCTTCGCCCCCGCCAGCGCCGCGCCGACACAGGCGTTTATGGAGGCGATCTCGTCCTCCATTTGGAGGACCTTCACCTGGGGGAACTCGACGAGCTTGTGCAGGATCTCGGAGGCCGGCGTGATCGGATAGCCCGCGAAGAAACTCAAGCCAGCCTTCACCGCGCCGAGCGCCACAGCCTCATTGCCCTGGATAATCTGTCTGTGAGTCATCGTAAAGCCCGAGTCGTTGAAGACAAATGACAAATGAATTACAAAT
>CAYWRA010000110.1:0-8053 GCA_964460305.1 uncultured bacterium | reverse complement strand
CCTGGTTGTCGACTGGCGCGGGGCGCCATGCAAACCCACCCCATCGCATCGCGCTTAGGTTGTGTGGCCGCCCCGCATATTTCGAATGGTCTCAATTTAGCGCTGGATCATTCATCACACCCATAGCCCGTCATCTGACATGCTGCATGCATTAGATGATTATATGAATATGCGGACCTGATTGGTGGATTGACTATCAAGGCTTGTGGGGGTCGAATATCTGGGCAGACAAACAAAGCGCAATCGCCGAGCTGCCAACTGGCGCGGGGCACCATGCACGCCTACCCCGAACGCATCGTGCTTAGGCTGTATGGCTGCCCCGCGCATTCCCGATGGCGTCTATTAGGACGGATTAATCCCCACGCGTAAAGAACTGGACGAAGAACCCGGGTCAGCGCTCGCGGTGAAGGAGCGTGCGGGCAAGCTCCCTCAGCGGCTCCGCTTTCCCGTCGAAGATCCTTAGAGCACTCAACGCCGCATCCACATAGCGGCGTGCAAATTTTTTCGCCCCCTCGATACCATGTATCAAGGGATAAGTCGCCTTGCGGGCCTTCTCGTCCTTTCTAACCCGCTTCCCCACGCGCTTCTCGTCCCCCGTGGCATCCAGGATATCGTCCGTGATCTGGAATGCCATCCCGATCGAACATCCATAGGCGGATAAAGCCTCCGCCTGCCTCTCGGATGCCCCCCCGAGAACGCCGCCGATAATGACCGCCGCCTGAATGAGCGCCGCCGTTTTCTGGGCGTGGATCCGTTCGAGCGTATCCCCGCTCACACATTTGCCCTCGGAAGCCAGATCGAGCGCCTGTCCGCCCACCATCCCGGCGGTGCCGCTGTTCCTTGCAAGGTGTTTCACTATATCCAAACGGTGGGGCGACGGCGCCGACTCCATGTTAGCGATCAACTCAAACGCCAGTGTGAGCAACGCATCCCCCGCGAGGATCGCAATCGCCTCGCCAAACACCTTGTGGTTCGTAGGTTTTCCCCTCCGGAGATCGTCGTTGTCCATGGCGGGAAGATCGTCATGTATAAGGGAATAGGTATGCACGAGCTCAATAGCGCAGGCTGCAGGCATGAAAGGGAGGGGATCTCCACCGAGGGCCTCGATCACCGCCATGCAGAGGACCGGCCGGAGCCTTTTCCCGCCGGCGAACACGCTGTACCGCATCGACTCATGAAGCCTCTCGGGCAGGGAGTCTGCGGACGGGAGCAAGCGGTCAAGCACTTGTTCGATAAGCCGATTTTTGTCAGCCAGATACATAGAAATATCCATGGAAGTACCTCACTGCGTTACGTAAAGGGTACCACAATAAAACCTGGCCCACCAGTCCACCTTGGAAAATCCCAAACCCCAAATCACAACCGGCGATGGGCGTGAGGCGTAGGGTGTGACGGGGGGGGGAAATTGAAATAGCAAACTCGATAGCTCGGCAGCTTGATAGCTCGATAGCCCAGTCCTGGCTTATTTTCGCTTGACGGCGCCGAAAGATGTTATGTAATATCAGCCGATAAGATGGGTATTTTTAGGTCGCGCGGCGGTAAGCGCGGGTTTTTGAAAGGAGGGGGCGTCATGGGAGAGTTGGACACCGGCGTAAAGGCATTTTCAAGGATTCTCAGCTTGTCATTCAGCACGAAAAAGATCGTCATCCAGATACTCGGCGTTCTCTGCGCCCTGGTCGTCTGCTGGCTGATCGGTGGCATCGGAGGGTTGATCGCCAGCGAGCATCTCCAGTGGCTAGTTTCCCTCGTCAATACGATCATCGCGTTTTTCATCATGTTCTTTACGTGGGGCGCCATTGCCAGGGTGACCGTCTCTGAGGTCGCAGAATTGCCCCCCGTCGACATCAGCGGCGCCCTGCACGCCGCGCGGAAGAGCGTACGGTCGCTCGTGATCGCCCCGCTCAAGATCGTCGCTATCATCCTGGTGCTGATGCTCATCCACGTCATCGGCGGCCTGATCGGCAAGATCCCGATCCTCGGCGAGATCATATGGCCGTTCTTTGCGATCCCCCTCTTTTTCCTGAGCGCTCTGATCGTCATAGCGAAGATCATCCTTGTCTGCGGCGCGCTGCTTCTCCCCCCGATCATCATGGTGGGCAAGGAGAGCCCGGTGAGCGAGTTGAACGATTTCCTGAGGGAGCATCTCCTGAGGTTCATCGGCTACCTGATCGCCACCATCATCATCGTCATGATCGTCTGCGTGTTCCTAAACAGGGTCGTGGCGACGAACGACGAGCTCTCGAACTGGGCGATGGGGCAAAAGTACGGCATGATCTCCGGTTCGGTCCCCTCAAAGCTGAACACGGCCATCGAGAAGGTTTCGCCGACCCTGAGAATATTGTCCAAGAGCTACCTTTACAACAAGGACACAATCGCAGAGCTTAAGACGGCGCTCCTGGGGACCCCGGCAACGACAAGTCCGACGCCGAGTCTCCGCTGGACGTACAGCTTTGCCGGTTTCGTATGGGGTTTGTTTACCCTTATCATTTACCTCTCCCTGTCGTCTCTCCCGCTGGTTATATGGTGCGTTTCGGGGACGTTGATTTACCTCGGCCTCAAACCCGAGGCCGTCCCTAAGCCCGCCCCACAAGCTGAGGAGTCGAAGGAATAGGCGCAAAAAGAGAGCCGTGGCGGACCACCCCCTCCCCTGCGGGGTAGGGTCAATGACAAATACCAAATGACAAAACGTATAAAGTCAAAGGTCTTGCCATTTGGTATTTGTCATTTGTTGTTTTTTAACTTTAGGCTTTAAACTTTCGGCTGTAGTTACCATACCCACATGCGAGTACGAATGTCAAAAGCACTGATATATATTTCGCGTTTTTAACTTTCAACCTTAAACTTTAGGCCGTAGTCACCATGCCCACATACGAGTACGAATGTCAAAAGTGCGGAAGCCGTCTCGAGCGCTTCCAACCCATCAGCGCTCCGCCGCTGAAAGTGTGCCCCGAGTGCCAAGGCAAGCTCCAGCGGTTGATCAGCGCGGGGGCCGGGATAATCTTCAAGGGATCGGGTTTCTACGCTACGGATTACCGCAGCAAGGGCTACCGCGAGGCGGAGAAAAAAGACAAGGCAAACGCCGGCGCCAAGAAAGACGCCGGCAAATCCACTCCCACCACTTAATGAGACGGAAAAGTTTCCTCAAAGACGTCGACACCGCCGAAAAGAAGAAGTTGCATCAGCTCATCACCGACCACCCACAGCGGGTTTCCAACTTCAAACAGCTCGCTGGATTGATGCGCCAGGATAAGCAATATGAGAGCGCGGTCGCCGTTCTCACGAAGGCGCTCGAGTTGCATCCGGGGGATGCCGCGCTCCAGAGCCATCTCGCTAAGACATACCACGAGAGTGGGGACGTCGAGAAGGCACTAGGGCTCTACCAGGCGATCATCGCGGCCTACCCCGATGACCCCGTTCCCTACGAGAAAGTGGAAAAGATATGCAAAGAGAGCGGGATGTACGAGCGGGCGGTGAAGCTCTATCAAGGGATGCCGAATGAAAGCGCTCTCAAGGAACTGAGCCACCAACGAATCCACTTCCTCTTGGTGGAAAAGATTCGAGATCTGAAAAGGGGTATCGCAAATCTCATCAAGGCGATCGACGATTTCGGACCTAGCTACCGCCGCTGTAAAGACCTGGGGAGACTCTATATTAAGATCGGGAAATGGCGCGAGGCCTCGCGATTGTATGAACAGGCGCTCCAGTTCAAGAAGGACGACGATTACCTCATAGGGATGCTCGGGTGGGCGCTCGTCGACTCGGGCGAGTTCCGGCGCGCGGAGGAGTATTTTAAGCGGATCGAGGGCACTTTCCAGGGCGCGATCAGCCTCGCCGAGCTCTTCCTGCGGCTGGGCCGCGCCGATGAGGCCGAAACAAAACTCGACTCCCTCGCCCAGCGTTACCCCGGCAATACGCGCATCGCAATAGGCTATGCCGAGCTCGCCCTCACGCGCGGCGATGCGCGCGCAGCGCTCGCGCTCTGCGAAGAAACTCTTCCACGCGTGCCGGCCTATTTCTCCTTCGAACAGGCGCACGCCCACGAGGTAACCGCCGCTGCGTCCCGCGTGCTCGGAAAGGCACAAGCCGCCCGCCAGCATCGCGAGATGGCCAAGGTCCTGAAGAAGGGGCCCGACACATACACCGCGCTGATCACCCTGGCGGAGAGAAAAATAGCCGCCCGCGACCTTCCGGGGGCTGAGACCGTTATCAACAGGATACTCGAACTGTATCCCGACAACAGCCGCGCGCTCATCAACCGAGGCGAAATCGCGCTGCTCAAAGATGAGCCCCACGTCGCGGCGGAAGTCGGCGAGAAGGCCCTGGAGAGCTCGCGCACCCGCTACGTGGAAGAGCAGATGCGTGGGCACCTCATGCTTTCGAAGGCATATTCGCTCCTTGGAGACCGCGGTAACTCACGAAAACACAAGGAGTGCGCAAATGCTCTGCGCAGCGACACCGTCGAAAAGCCAGTTCGAGGAAAAAAGCGCAGGAAAAAGCGCTGAACCATCCTAGCCCCGCACCGACTAGTCTGGTGCGGAATGTGGCTGTTTTGCGTAACTATTTGCGCTACGGTAAGATATTCATCAACCGAGCAAAGTTGATGAATAGATCAGGCTAATATCCCGCAGTTAGCTATTCTCTCCTCTTTCTCTCTTTTACTCTTTGTGAGAATTTTATCTCTTTCCCGAAGGGACCCCTTCGGGGGCGACTCTGAAGCTTCAAAATCGCCCCTTCACCGTTTCTCCCCTCGCCCGCTCGCCGCTCGGGATTTTCCCCCAGTCCCTTCCTACAATATTTGCAGTCTCCCGCAATAAAAGGAGCAGTATTTTTCATTAATTAAATAGTCAGCTTTTTGTCAACAATTCTCCCGGTGCATATCCCTTTCATTAGCAAGATATTGCGGCATGGATCGTTTTCTTCGCCTTTGGCATGAAAATTGCTCTCTTATAGGTAGGAGCGTGAAATGAAAGAGATATGCGAGTATTGCTTTAGCGAACTGATAGTAGAAGACGAGAAGAGGGAAGGCAACCGCAAGTTCGTCTGGAAAAGGTGCTCTAATGAGAACTGCGGGGAAACTTTTCTCTTCGTGGAATACCTCTGGCAGCTCAATCCCGCTGAGTGCCACTCGTTTCAGGTAGTAGCCTGCTGACCTTAAGTCGCGCGCTCGGGGATTTGCCGCCGTCTCCTGCCATGTCTGTGTAGCGCCTTCTTGCCCCACTGCCGTCAACCATGCCTCGAAGGGGCCCCTTCTGGGGATGGCACAGGCTACGAACGGCAAAGATCGATCTCCGAAACTGCGCCCCTATCGAGATCTAGGTAAAGGAGCTTATTCCGGACGATCTCTCCCCTTCCCGTAATCAGCTTCACCACTTCCATGGCCTGAAGGGCGGCCGTGACCGCGGGTGTCGGTGTGGGGGTGCCAAGCTCAATCTCGATACCGCTGCATGGAACGCGCGGGCTATCCCCATAGAAGGCCGCGAGCCCCTTATCTCCGGGAAGCACCGTCATGATCTCCCCTATGAATCCGGCCACCGCGCCGTGGACAAAAGGCACAGCACACCTGGATGCGGCCTCCTGCAGGATAAGGCGTACGGGAATGCTGTCCAGCGCATCGACCACCAAACAGCACCCTTTGATGAGGGAATCGACGTTATCCGGCTTGATGGAGATGTGATGGGCGTCCACCTCCACCGCGGCATTCACCTGTGCGACGCGTTGCCGGGCCGCTTCTACCTTGCTCTTGCCAACCCACTCTTCTGTACAGAGAAGTTGCCGATTGAGATTATCCTCGGTGAACGTATCTCCGTCGATCACCACCAGCGCCCCGATACCGAGCCTGGCAAGCAGCTCGATTACGGTTCCGCCGAGCCCGCCGGCGCCTATAACCGACACCCGCGCCCGACGCAGCTTCAATTGCCCCTCTATCCCCAGGCTCCCGACGTTGCGCAGGTACCTTCGGGGAATGACCCCTACCTCAAGCGCGGCGATCTCAACCTCTCTCGCACTGGCCCCCGTTGCGGAGGATATCGCTTCGACGGCGCCGTGGGAAATGCCGCGGTATTCCTTCCCGGACGGGGCAATCCCGAGCTCGACCGCGTCGTTGATCTTCTTTAGGAGAGACGCCTTTGCTCCCATGCCTATCCTTTACGCATCCCGCGCTTCGCGGATGCAGATATCGCCGGCTATACCGCCTCCACCCTTTTCACTTCCGGAACCTTGGCCCTGATTGCGCTTTCCACAACATGGGCCAGCGTCATCCGGGCGCCGGGGCAGCCGGCGCATGCCCCCGACAACCTCACCTTCACCACGCCGTCCTCCGTGAGCTCAACGAGCTCCGCGCTCCCGCCATGGCTCGCGAGCATCGGCGTCACCTCTTCGCTGAGCACCTTCTCTATCTTTTCGCGCATTGTTTTCTCCTCCTGCCTGCCGGCGGACAAACCCAAAATCCAAATCCCAATATTATATTAATGTGTAACCACAGAGGCCACAGAGAAGGCACAGAGAACACAGAGAGATAACCCCAAATTCAGTTATAACCAGATGAACACGGATTTCTATTCCAAGGAACCAGAAGCTGTTTTTGCTGTAGTAAATCTCTGTGTCCTCAGTGATTATTTCTCTGTGCACTCTGTGGTTTTACTGTACCCTCTCAAAGGGATCCCTTCGGGAAAGGGGCCCTTTTGGGGCGTGTCTCCGTGGAGGAATTCGACCTACTTCCCTGTCCAGCCATCGAAGATAATCCCGGTTCCCGCCGACAATGGGTATGGCGACGATCTCGGGGACGTCATAGCTATGGATCCTCTTAACCGCAGTGATAAATTCCTTGAGAGAGGAGATCCTGGTCTTTGCAATCACGAGATACTCCCGAGACCTCTCCATGACGCCTTTCCACCAATACAGAGAATCTCCCCGCGGATAGATGCTGACACACGCGGCGTTCCTCGTCCTGAGAAGCTCCTTCGCGATCGCTGATGCCACCGACTTCTTATCGCAGGTCATGAAGACCATCAGGTATTGATCAGGCTTAGGTTTCATATCAACCACAAGGCCCATGGGAAATGACAAATGACAAAATTCAAATGACAAAACCCTCGACGTTATACGTTTTGCCATTTGTCATTTGGTATTTGTCATTTGATTTATGCTCATCCCTTCATCCCGATCAGGTCCAGGAACTCCATCCTGGTTTCCTGCCGGCTGCGGAAACAGCCGCGCATGGCGGAGGTCACGGCCCGGCAGTGCTGTTTTTCCACGCCCTTGAGCGCCATACAGAGATGGTGGGCCTCGATCACCACCCCCACCCCCTTGGGCTTAAGGTAGTTCTGGATGGACTCCGCAATCTGCGTGGTGAGACGCTCCTGTATTTGCAGGCGCCGTGAATATGCATCCACGACCCTTGCGATCTTTCCAAGGCCGACCATCGCCCGGTCGGGGAGATAGGCGATGTGGCATCGGCCGTAAAAGGGCAGGAAATGGTGCTCGCAGACACTGAGCAACTCGATGTCTTTGAGGACCACCATTTCATCACAAATGTCCGCGCTGATATCCGCTTTGAGAATGTCTTCTATGTTCTCCCTGTAGCCGCTCGTGAGGAACGACCACGCCTCGCGCAGACGCTCGGGCGTCCTGCGAAGCCCCTCGCGGTCGGGGTCCTCCCCGATCGAAACGAGCCACTCTCTGAGTAGTTCCTTCATGGTTAGCCGTTCTTTCCCATTTTGAACAGCTCAATGCGCTCCGCAATCTCTCCAAACTCCTCCTCGGAAATCGAATCGAGGGTCTTCTTTCTCTTCTGAAGCTCCTCGTTCATCTTGATCGCCTTTTCCTGCATCTCCTCATGCGTGTCCTCAGATCCGCCGAAGAGATGGAAGTTGCTCCCGCGGGTGACACGCCAGATTCCATCCTTGCAGTCAAACCCGAGACCGAGGAGAAGCCGTTTGAGAAAGCCTTTGTCTTTCATCTCTTATTGGGATTTGGGATTGTATTCACCCTATCGCCGTCACGCCCCCCGCCCCACCACCCCCCACCCCCCCCGCCACCCGCCTAGCCGCCGGGT
>CAYWRA010000109.1:0-8060 GCA_964460305.1 uncultured bacterium | reverse complement strand
GCCCAACCCCCTCAAAATAGCGATTTCGACGGTCCAGTTGCGAAAGTCAGGTTAGCCGTGACGGGATAGGGTCCATAAAGGACCGGATCATCCCGAGCGACTTTCTCATAATCCAAAGGATGATCGACGGGAGAGACGGGACGTACTATAACTGCGTTCTGCGAAAGTCGGGATGCAGCTATACAGTAAAGAAATTCAGCAGGGAGGGGGACTGAAAGCCGCAATATCTCAATGAGGGGGCGTAGCACAAGATAGCCCGCTACCGATCTTCACGCCCACTGCGGCGCTGATCCCGCGACGGTTCCTCGTTGTGGGCTTAAAGGGATCGATACCGTAAATACGGTGTCCTCCCTCTCCTCGCTTTGGACGCTGATTTTACCTCCGTGGTCCCTGACAATCCCGTGGGCGATACTAAGGCCCAGACCCGTCCCCTTCCCGAACTCCTTGGTAGTGAAGAATGGCATAAAGATCTTACCCAACACATTTGGGGGGATTGCCGGGCCGTTGTTCCTAAAAGAGAACTCCATGTCGCCGCCATTCAATACGCTCGTCACGCTGATCAGCTTCGGGCCGCGCTGTTCCCTCAGGGCATGGTAAGCATTATCGATGATGTTGAGAAATACCTGTTGTATCTGATGCGGATCCAGCATGGCAGGGGGCATGCTCCTGTCCAGGTGAGTCGCCACCCCAATTCCGTCGGCGTCGAGCTGGTAGCGTTTGAGGTCGATGGATCTCTCGACGATCTCATTGACGTTGCTTAACTCTTTGTGGGGAACGGATCTCCGGGCGAAGGTAAGGAGGTTCTTGACCAGGCATTGGCAGCGGACGGCCTCCTTATAGAGGCGTTGCACGTCCTCTTTGAAATCTTTAGGATCTTCCGCGTGCTGTAGGAGCTCGGCGTAGCCGAGCACTCCAGTGAGGGGATTGTTGATTTCGTGCGCGATGGCCGAGATGAACTCGCCGATGGCCGAGAGTTTCTCTTTCTGAATCAACTCTTCCTCCAACCGCTTCCGCTCGGTGATGTCCTCCGATATCCCCGCATATCCGACGGTTTCACCTTTCTCATTCTGGATCGTACACGTCCGCAAGAAGACGGGGATGATATCTCCCGACTTTTTACGGTTGAAGATCTCGCCTTCCCAGTGTCCGTTCTTTGCTTCCTTGCGCACCGTTTTCCCGAGATCAAGGGGGTTGCCGGGCACCCCCTCGAAAACCTCTATAGCGCGCCGGCCCAGGATCTCCTCCTCGCGGTAACCCAACATCTTCTCTGCGGAGGGATTGACGTAGACGATCTTCTGGTTCAGGTCGGTGATTATGACGCTCGGCCGCATGGTCTCGAGGGCGCTAGCAAGCTCGCGCATGCGCTTCTCGAGCTTCAAGCGCTGGGATATGTCGCGGCAGATTATAAGGATGACCCTCTTGCCCTCATGGACGACATTGGTCGCGCTGACGTCGACCGGCAGGCGGCCACCGTCTTTCCTGAGCACCTCAACCGTGGCGGGAACGCGTGAACCTGGGGGGGCTTTTCGCAGCGCGCACAAAATCTTTTCGAACTCACCGGTGGGGCAGATGCGCAAATGTTCAGCGCCGATAAGCTCTTCAGTGCGATAGCCGGTGATGGTCTCCGCCATCCGGTTAGCGCTGAGAATGCGGTCCTCCGCCGGATCGATGGTGAGAATCGCGTCGCTGGCATTGTCAAAGAGGTTGCGGTATCGTTCTTCCGACCGTCTGAGTTCGTCCGTTTTTTCGGAGACGAGCTGCTTGAGCGCCTCGGTGAATTCATGGACGACCCGCTCGGCTTCCTTCTTCTCGGCGACGTCGCGGAGTATTTTGATGATGACCTTCGTGCCGTCAGGCATGGTGAAGGGCCTAGACGAGGATTCGTACATGCATCCATCTCTATACTGCGGGAAATAGGTGAAGCATTCCTTCCCTTCGTGGAGAATTTCCCTCACCGGGCAGACGACGCACGGGCTCTCACACCCGACAAATGCGCGATAGCACTTCTCTCCGGTTTTATCGCCGAACTTCTCACGCGCTTTGCCGTTCATGAAACGGATGTTATGATCGGCATCCTCCATAACGGTGATGAATGGGAATGCATCGAGCGCCTCGAAAATGTCGGAGGCCCGCTCGGCCATGCTGCGGGGGCTGCGGCGGGCCGTGCGCTTCAGCGCAAGCCCCAAAACGGGCAATACGGCGAACAAGAGCCATAATACCGTGGTGATCCGGTTGAGGCCGCTGTTTATCAGGTACGGTAAGAAAGACATAGCCATGCTCCCTATGTGCTCACCGATATTATATCGCAAGAAATCGCACTAGTCAAATCGTCGGGTAGTTTTCAAAGTACAAATGCCCAAAGAATGACAAATACGAAACGACAAAACCCCTTTGTGATTCTACAGCATTTGTCATTTGGTATTTGTCATTTATAAATGTTATCATCGTCGCTCGCATACAAGGGGGGATAGCGAGTGGAAATGACAACACGAACGCCGTGCTCCTGGTTAACGCTGTTCCTCTTTGGGCTGTTCCTAATGCTGGCAATCGCCTCCATCCCCCAGGTGGAGGGTCCGAAGCATCCAGCCGGGAAAGAGGCGCAGCACGTCCCCAGCGAAGTCGAGATCTTGCGGGCCTTTGAGGCGGAGGCGGCAACGTCTTCTCTTTTCAACGTGATATCCTCGGCCTTCACCCTCGTCGTGGCCATCGGCATAGCGATCGACCTACGTTTCGTGTGGCGGCGGATAAAAAGGGGCTCTACGTGGTCGGGGCCAGGGGCCGCGGCGGGGTGGGCGCTCGGCGACGTCGCGAAGGTGATCGTCGTCTTCCTCATGGTATTTTTCTCGTTGGAGTCGTTCTATCCACACCTCAGCCATTGCCTCGGAGGGCTCTCAGACGTATCTTGCGCCGTCATCATGCAGTTCCTCGCTGAACTCGCCGCCATTTGTTTTCTCTTTCAGTGCGTCTCCTCGCGATTGCGCGGCGCGCTCGGCGATCTGGGCCTCGGAGGGGGGAACGTCCTACGCCACATCGCAACGGGCGTAATGGCATACGTCGGCTTCCTCCCCCCCCTGCTTCTGCTCACCTGGTTCACAGAGGAGGTGGCGCGCCATACCGGCATTGGGATCGAACCGCAGGAGCAGATAGGCTTTTTCTTTGCCGATCTCTCATCCCCTTCGCTTGTGTTTCTGGTGATCTTTGTGGCGATTGTGGGACCGGTTTTTGAAGAGATCTTCTTCCGCGGTTTTGCCTACCAGGCATTGCGGCGCAGGTGGCGCCGCTGGCCTAGTATCCTGATCACCGCCCTCCTCTTTTCGCTGCTCCACGCTAGCGTCTCCGCCTTTCTCCCGATCCTGGGGCTTGGCGTGCTCCTGGCCTATGCCTTTGAGGCGAGCGGCTCGCTCATCCCCTCGATCGTCATTCACGTCTGCCAGAACAGCGTCGCGGTGGCAGGCGCCCTCCTGGTTAGATCGCTTTCCCCCTGAGCCACGGAGCGCAGGATGTGGTAAAATCTGTTGCTCGATAGCTTGATCTCTCGATAGCTTCTTCATGGAGGATTACCATGGGACTCAAGACCATTGACTGGGTAAAGGGAAAGATGCGGATTGTTGACCAGCGCATGCTGCCGGAGAAACTTGTCTATCTGAATTGTACGACCCCTGAGGACGTCTGGCAGGCGATCAAGCACCTAGCGGTGCGGGGAGCGCCCGCAATCGGGATCGCCGGGGCTATGGGCGTTGTACTGGGCATGCTACGGTCGCGGGCGAAGGATTTCAAAGGCTTCATGAGCGACCTCAGGCGGGTCGCCGCATATCTCGCCAGCTCCAGGCCCACCGCCGTGAACCTCTTCTGGGCGATCGAGAGGATGGTGCGCGTCGCCGAGATCAATAGGACGGATGACATCCCGAGGCTCAAAAAACTGCTCGAACGGGAAGCAGTTGAAATTTTGCGGGAGGACAACGACGTCTGCAGGAGAATCGGCAAGAATGGTTCGGTGCTGCTGAATGACGGCGACACGGTGCTCACGCACTGCAACGCCGGGGGGCTTGCGACCGGCGAGTACGGGACGGCGCTCTCGATCATGTTTTGCGCGCACGAACAGGGAAAACGCATACACGTTTTTGCGGATGAGACGCGACCGTTGCTCCAGGGGGCGCGTTTGACCGCATGGGAGCTGCTGCGCGCCGGAATCGAGACGACGCTCATCAGCGATAACATGGCGGGATGGGTGATGCGCGAGGGGAAGATAGACATCGTCATCACGGGGGCGGACCGGATCGCGGCAAACGGCGATACCGCGAATAAAATAGGAACCTACGGCCTCGCCCGCCTGGCGGCGGATCATGGCATACCGTTTTACATCGCAGCGCCGCTCTCGACGGTCGACCTTGGGATGCCGTCCGGGGACAAAATTCCGATCGAGCAGCGGCATCCCGACGAGGTGAGGAAGATAGGCGATCGGTGGATTGCGCCTCGGAACGTGCGCGTGTATAATCCGGCCTTCGACGTGACGCCCGCGCGCTTCATCAAGGGGATCGTCACCGAGGCGGGAATCATCCGCCCGCCGTACGGGAAGAACCTCGCCGCGGCGGTCAAGAAAGGACAACGGGGAACCGCAGAGGACACAGAGGAATAAACCCAAGATTGGTTTTAACCGCGGATATTACGGATGGAAAGGCAAAGAAATAGCGGGAAAGAAACAGGGGGGACTTTAACCACGGATAAACACGGACACACACTGCAGTAAAAGTCTCAGTGTCCTCCCCCGTCCCGTCCCGTCCCGAAGGGATCCCGTTGGGAAAGGGGCCCCGTTGGGGTGTGTATCTTTCTGTGCACTCTGTGGTTCCTCATTAATATTGTGATTTGGGATTTCATATATGTACCTCAAAGAGATCGGTGAATTCGCATTGATCGAGGAGCTTAAGAAACACGCCGCCACCGGCGCCACGACGGTCGTCGGCATCGGGGATGACGCCGCCGTCCTAACCTCCCCCCGGGAAGGCATGCTCACGCTGCTCACCACGGACATGCTTGTCGAGGGCGTCCATTTCGATCTTTCCCACTCGAATCCCTACCAGGTCGGATGGAAGGCGATCGGCTGTTCCTTGAGCGATATCGCCGCGATGGGCGGTTTGCCCCGCGCCGCGGTCGTGTCGCTAGGCGCACAGGGTGAAATCAGCGTTGAGTTCTGCATGGAGCTTTACCGCGGAATCAATGACTTGGCAAAGCGCTTCGGCTGCGGCGTGGTGGGTGGAGACACCGTACGGCACGGAAGCGGGGTTGTGATTTCGGTATCGGTGATGGGGGAGGTGGAACGGGAAAGGGTCGCCCTTCGCTCCGGAGCAAAACCGGGCGACGAGGTGTGGGTTACGGGCCGGCTGGGAGGCTCGATCAAAGGTAGGCATCTTGGTTTCATTCCACGTATCGAGGAGGCAAGGTTCCTCGTCGGGAATTTCCCCGTGGGGGCGATGATGGACCTGAGCGACGGACTCGGGAGCGATCTATTCCGCATGGCGGAGGCGAGCGGGGTCGGGTTCCACATAGAGAGCGAGAGGATCCCGCTCAGCCCCGACGCGCGCCCCCAAGGGGCCCCTTGGGGCGGGGGTGCGGACGGGGCATCCGCGCTCCGGGCCGCGCTGTATGACGTCGAGGATTTCGAACTCCTCTTCGCGCTCCATCCCCACGGCGAGAAAGATCTCGCAGGCGCCTTCTCTTCCCGTTTTGATTGCGGCGTGCGTCGCATAGGGACGGTTGTGGAGCCCGAGCATGGCGTCACTATCACCGGCCCCGAAGGGGAGAAACCGCTGGAAGAAGGGGGGTTTTCTCACTTTGAATGAGCAGGGGCGTGTGATCTTTTCGAAGAGCGCCGAGGAAACACGCGCGCTCGGCGTGAGGATAGGCAGACGGCTCAGGGCTGGAGCGGTCATCGCCCTCCGCGGCGAGCTCGGCTCGGGTAAGACCTGCATGGTGCAGGGGATCGCCGCCGGCCTCGGGGTCGCTCCCACGGCGTACGTGAACAGTCCCACCTTCGTCCTCATCAATGAGTACGACGGGCCGATCCCCCTCTACCACTTCGACCTATACAGGCTGGCGGACGGGAATGAGCTGATCGACCTCGGCTGGGAGGACTACCTGGACAGCCGTGGAGTCATCGCGATCGAATGGGCGGAGAGGATGGGTTCGCTACTCCCGCCGGACCATATCGGCATAAGCCTCGAGGTCACTGGCGAAACCAGCCGGAGGATCAGCATATCCGGCAAGATAGAGGGAAACCACAGAGGGCACAGAGAAGGCACGGAGAGCACAGAGAAATAAACCGTGGATTGATTCTAGCCACACCCCTAAGGGGTCTCTTCGGGGGGATGTAAAAACAGCCTAAGGTTTAAAGCCGAAAGCCCAAAGACGTAGCCGCACCTTGAACTTTTTGCTTTCAACTTTTAGCTGTGGTTGCAATCCGTGGATAAGAACATTGGAGGTAAGCGGGTATGCTATCGGTGGTTGGTGAATGGAGCGGGATAGAATGAAAATTCTCGGTATCGAAACCTCAACGCAACACGCGAGCCTTGCGATCGTCGACGGCGGCGCAGTAATCGCGGAAGCGAACCTCACGGATGGCGTGAGACATTCAATCACTCTCCTCCCGACGCTGGACGCCCTCCTCAAGGCGCATGGCGCGGGGCTGGATGAGCTTTGCGGGATCGCGGTCGGCATCGGGCCCGGCTCGTTCACCGGCATTCGCTTGGGTTTGGCGACCGCGCGAGGGCTGTCTCTCTCTTTGAATATACCGGTCAGGGGGATATGCAGCTTCGACAACCTGCTCGCTGCATACGGGGGGTCGGCGGCTCGGATATGCCCGCTCGTCGATGCGCATACGCACGGTTTTTACACGGCCGTGTACGCGAGAGAGGGGCGCTCGTTCACTCGGATCGGGGAACCTTTTGTCTGCCAGCCGGAAGAGCTCGTGAAGATCGTGGAGGGGGAAACGTTCTTTATGGGGCCGCACCTAAGCAAGTTCAAGGCAGCGCTCGCCCAGCTCTTCGGTGAACGGGCCTCGTTCGACGGTTCCGACAAGTTCCCAACTGCGGCGTCCGCCGCACGCCTCTACGAGAGCCAGCTCGCGATCCGCGACGAACCTCCAGGAAGCGTCGCTCCCCTCTATCTCCTCCCCGGCGTGCGGGTAAAATCGGTCAGCCGGAATCCGTGATGGGGGTACGCGTTACCGGGGCGCATCAAACGAGTACGGCCCCATTCCGCCATGCTCATCGTTTCAAAATGGTTTTTTGAAATATGGCGGCCGCATCAGCCCTCTTTCCCTCCGGCGTCACCCCGCTCTTCATCAGCTCCTGCCAGAGTGCCTCGGCCGCTATCCGGTCCGCGAGTTCGCTTGGGTGAGGGTCTTTATTAGGGACATACTCGAGGATATTGTGATCCATGTCCTTCAGATAAGGCAGCAGGTCGACATACGGCAACCCTGCCTTTTTAAGCACAGCGTGAAGCTTTTCGTGGATGTCGGAGAAGGGGTAGGCATCGCCCCAGCCGTAAGGGAAGAGCGGGAAGACGACCACTTGCACGGGGATGTGCGTTGTCCTGGAAAACTCCCCCAATTCGAGAAGGGCAGCCTGCGCCTTTTGCCACCCGGAATACGTGTCCCTGTAAAGCTTGTGAAAATATTTTATGTGCCCGTCCTTTATTTTCGTATTGAGTAACCTCTGCGAGACCAGTCTGACCAACGAGGAATGATTGTAAAAGAAAGACGACCATCCATTGGGCGCCGCAGAGACTCGGTAGTAACATTTGTCTCTGAGCTTATCTAAATAGCCGCGCCCCGCCTCCCAGTCCTCCGGGTCATTCAAGCAATAGCCCAGAATAACCAGATCGGGCTTGAGCTTGTCGGCGTTATGCTTAATCACCCTGACCTCCTGCGGTGTTGACCTGCCCCCCCTGCTCATGTTGATGACCTGGTATGTTAAGCCGGAGGTATATCCGCAGGAATTCAAATAGAACTCGAGCTTTTTCGGGTAGCTATCCTCGCAACTCACGTAGCCCCCCTCGGTAAGGGA